>NZ_CP162100.1:2290710-2617955 GCF_040869035.1 Vibrio sp. NTOU-M3 | reverse complement strand
TGGTGGATAAATTGCTGGAAGGCCAATCCATCGCGCTTGTTTCTGATGCTGGCACTCCTCTTATTAGCGATCCAGGTTACCATTTGGTCACAAAATGTCGTCAGGCAGGCGTCAAAGTTGTGCCACTTCCTGGGGCTTGCGCTGTCATTACGGCTTTAAGTGCGTCTGGGTTACCATCAGATCGCTTTAGCTTTGAGGGATTCTTACCACCGAAAAGCAAAGGGCGCAAAGACAAGTTTCTAGAAATCTCAAAAGCAGCACGGACGTGTATTTTTTACGAATCACCGCATCGCATTATTGATTCACTCGAAGACATGCTGGATATTCTTGGCCCAGAGCGTGAAGTTGTATTAGCGAGAGAGCTGACCAAAACATTTGAAACCATACAAGGTCTACCACTTGGTGAACTTATTGAGTGGGTCAAGTCGGATGATAACCAACAAAAAGGTGAGATGGTTCTTTTGGTTCATGGTTTCCGTGAATCTGTTGAGGAAACCTTGCCTGATGAGGCAACCCGTACTTTAGCGATATTGACCAAAGAACTGCCTCTGAAAAAGGCTGCAGCGTTGGCCGCAGAGATCTATAACCTGAAGAAAAATGCCTTGTACAAATGGGGACTAGAGCATCTAGATTGAATCGCTTTATAGATAGATAAGATTGAGTTTTGCGGCTTTGCGGCAATTATGAATAAAAAAACATCAATTAGTGCATTCGTTTCATTATCTATGTGATCTCTCTGGACTCTAATGGGATAACTCTATACAATCCGCCTCCGGAGTTGACTGGGTAGTCGCTGCTTCATTGATGTCCTTTAACCTTGTGTTAGGGGAGACTGATGGAGGGGAGGAAAGTCCGGGCTCCATAGAGCAGGGTGCCAGGTAACGCCTGGGGGGCGAAAGCCTACGACAAGTGCAGCAGAGAGAAGACCGCCGATGGCCCGTAAGGGAACAGGTAAGGGTGAAAGGGTGCGGTAAGAGCGCACCGTGCGACTGGCAACAGTTCGTAGCAAGGTAAACTCCACCCGGAGCAAGACCAAATAGGCTTCCGCATAGCGTGGCTCGCGTTGGAGAAGCGGGTAGGTTGCTTGAGCCAGTGAGCGATTGCTGGCCTAGACGAATGGCTACCACCGTGCAAACGGTACAGAACCCGGCTTACAGGTCAACTCCCCCTATTTAAAACCCATCGTAACAACATCGTTATGATGGGTTTTTTGCTTTTAGTTGACGTAAATTATTTTACAAGCAATAAACTTAGCGCAATATCACGTGTTCCTGATGGGACAAGGTGACGATAAGTTGCCAAATGAGTACACTGGACATCAGACGCAACACTGCGATAGTAAATGAGAAGACCATGACCGACGCATTCAAACACATTTCTGTTTTACTTCACGAATCTATTGAAGGTTTAGCGATTAAACCAGACGGCATCTATATTGATGGTACCTTTGGACGCGGAGGACACAGCCGAACAATTCTTTCTCAGTTAGGCGAAGAGGGACGCTTATTTAGTATCGATCGTGATCCACAAGCGATCGCTGAAGCCAAAAAGATTGAAGATCCACGTTTCACCATTATACACGGCCCATTTTCAGGAATGGCTGAGTATGCGACGCAGTATGGCATTGCTGGTAAAGTTGATGGGGTATTGCTAGACCTAGGTGTTTCCTCTCCTCAACTAGATGATGCGGAGCGAGGCTTTAGCTTCATGAAAGACGGCCCTCTTGATATGCGTATGGATCCAACGTCGGGGATATCGGTTTCTCAATGGTTAGCTGAAGCCGACCTTGATGACATTACTTGGGTTATTCGTGAGTTTGGAGAAGACAAACATGCCCGTCGAATAGCAAAGGCAATTGTGGCTTATCGTGAAAATGAAGAAAATGAGCCATTAACTCGTACTGGCCAATTGGCGAAGCTGATCTCAGATGCTGCGCCTAAGAGTTTCAAAGAAAAGAAACACCCCGCCACTCGTGCTTTTCAGGCTTTTCGTATTTACATCAACAGTGAACTCGAAGAAATTGATACTGCATTAAAAGGAGCGGCTAGTATTCTTGCTCCGCAAGGGCGTTTGTCCGTGATCAGTTTCCACTCACTAGAAGATCGCATGGTGAAGCGATTCATTAGAAAAGAAAGCAAAGGACCAGAAGTTCCTCATGGCATTCCGATGACTGAAGCGCAGATCAAAGCGTTAGGTAGTGCAAACCTAAAAGCAGTGAGTAAAGCTATTAAACCTTCAAAACAAGAGATTGAGATGAACACGCGCTCTCGTAGTTCGGTTCTTCGCATCGCTGAAAAACTTTAACTTATATGAGTGAGCAGACGCCTAATTTAGCTAAGTTAGTGGCACGGGATCTGATATCGACAGGTCGCGTCCCCCTTATTTTATTGGTATTAATTTTTGCTACCGCAATGGGGATTGTATTTACAACTCACCATTCTAGACAAGCTATCTCTGAAAAAGATCAGGCTTTGATAGAGCGTGAGCGTTTAGATAATGAGTGGCGAAATCTATTGTTAGAAGAGACGGCCCTTGCGGAACATAGCCGTGTACAAGCCGTCGCCAAGCAAGATCTTGAAATGAAGCGTCCTGACTCAGATAAAGAAGTTGTTATAAACCTGCAATGAGCTCAAAAAAAGTTACTCCGAAAAAAACAACACCTAAGCCAGAAGCAACGTCTCCTGTTGTTATAAACTGGCGTATTTATGTCGTCCTGTCTTTTGTCTTCTGCGCCTTTGCATTGTTAGTTGGGCGCATTGCCTACATACAAATCATCGAACCAGATAACCTCATTAGACAAGGCGATATGCGTTCGGTCCGTGCCAAAACTCTACATTCGGCTCGCGGTATTATCTCTGATCGAAATGATGAGCCTCTAGCGGTTAGTGTTCCTGTTCAAGCGGTATGGGCAGACCCTGCAACCATTTTTAAGCAAGGTGGCTTAGATGATCGAGATCGTTGGTATGCACTCGCTGACGTTTTAGGTCTTAAGCGCCAAAGCTTGATCAATAAAATTGAAAGAAATAAAACACGTCGATTTATTTACTTACAGCGCCAAGTCAGTCCAGCGATGGCAAATTATATTCGAGAATTAAAACTCGCGGGGATAGGACTGAAAGCGGAATCTCGTCGTTACTATCCTGCCGGTGAAGTTAGTGCCCACTTAGTAGGGGTGACAGGTATTGATGGACATGGCCTTGAAGGGGTTGAGCGTAGTTATGATAAATGGCTAACCGGTGAGGCGGGTAAGCGGATCATCCGAAAAGACCGTTACGGCCGAGTGGTTGAGAATATTTCGCTTGAAGAGCGAGAAGAAGGAAAACCACTGCAACTGACGATCGATCAGCGCTTACAAGCCATTGCTTTTAGAGCGATCAAGCAGGCTGTTGCCGATTACCGCGCGACATCGGGCTCAGCTGTTATTCTGGATGTAAAAACCGGAGCCGTTCTTGCGATGGTCAATGCGCCATCTTACAACCCTAATAATCGCTCTGATCTACAATCGGCAAAAATGCGCAACCGCGTTATTACTGATGCCTTAGAGCCGGGTTCTACCGTCAAACCGTTTGTTGTATTAGCAGCGCTTGAAAATGGTGTGGCTGATGAAAATACCATTATTGATACCGGCAATGGCATCATGCAAATTGGTGGTAGCCGCGTTCGAGATACCTCAAGAGCGGGCAAAGCAAGCCTTGCTAAAATCTTACAAAAATCCAGTAATATCGGTGTGGCGAAACTAGCACTCAGCATGCCATTAGAAGCGTTGCTTGGGATGTATAGCTCTGTTGGCCTTGGGGAGATCTCTGGTTTGAACCTGATTGGTGAAACTGCAGGTATTTTCCCGAACCGCCGCCGTTGGTCTAAATTTGAAATTGCTACCTTAGCCTTTGGCTATGGTATTTCTATAACACCCCTTCAACTTGCTCATGCATATGCAACTTTGGGCAATTATGGTAAATATCAGCCAATCCACATCATAGATAACAATCAGCAAGATTTATCTCGACAGGTTATTGATAAAGATAATGCCCGCAAAGTCTTAAACATGCTTGAAACGGTAACTCAGCCTGGTGGTACGGCCACCAAAGCTGCAGTACCGGGTTATCGTATTGCCGCCAAAACAGGTACGTCGAGAAAGGCGAGTGCAGGTGGTTATAGTGATGAATATGTGGCGGTTACAGCTGGCTTGGCACCGGTTAGCGATCCACGAGTTGCACTGGTTGTGATTGTGAATGAGCCACAGGGTGATCTCTATTACGGTGGTTCGGTAGCGGGACCGGTATTTGCTGAGATAATGAAGGGGACATTGCAAATTTTAAATATTGCCCCGGATGAAAATCGATTTAAAGAAGAATAAGCGAGAACATTGATGTTCAAGGAATTGACACTGGCTTCACTGCTTTCAACATGGGTTGATGTCAGTAAACAGCCATACGCTGATTTAATCATTACCCATCTTGAATTAGATAGTCGAAAGATCACGCAAGGGGATACATTTGTAGCCGTCAAAGGCCACGTTGTTGATGGTCGAAATTATATCGATGCTGCTATCTCTGCTGGGGCAAATGCCGTGATTGCTGAGGCCTGCGAGTTGCAGCCGCACGGCCATATTACGGAGTTACATGGCACCCCAGTTATCTATATTCAAGAACTGAACACGCTTCTTTCAACCCTTGCCGCTAAGCGTTATCCGCTCATATCCAATCAACTTATCGGCGTGACAGGGACAAATGGTAAAACCACCATCACTCAACTTATTGCTCAATGGCTTGAGTTGCTTCACCGCCGTGCGGCAGTAATGGGGACCACTGGAAACGGTTTTCTCAACGAGCTAAAACCTGCGGCTAATACGACAGGTAATGCTGTTGAAGTCATGCACACACTTCACGAGCTTGAAAAGCAAGGAGCTCAATACACGGCATTAGAGGTTTCTTCTCATGGCTTAGTTCAAGGTCGTGTAAAAGCCGTACCGTTTAAAGTCGGAGTCTTTACTAATTTAAGCCGAGATCATTTGGATTACCATGGCACCATGGAAGATTATGCTGATGCCAAGTTTCTATTGTTTAGTGAACATCATTGTCAGCACGCAGTGATCAACATTGATGACTCGATTGGTGCTAGTTGGGCTGAAAAGCTACCAAACGTGACGGCCGTTTCTCTTACTCCTAAAGAAACAGGAATTTGGGCAACTCAAGTACATTATAGTGATGCCGGGATTGATCTTTGTTTTGATGGCCTCTGTGGTCAAGGGCAAATGCAAGTACCGCTTATTGGTGAGTTTAATGCCTGCAATGTATTGCTTGCCTTTGCAACACTACTTCAGCTTGGTTTTAGCAAACAAGCACTGACGGAGAGCGCCCCATATCTAAAACCTGTTTTGGGACGCATGGAACTTTTCCAAACAAAAGAGAAAGCCAAAGTCGTTGTTGATTATGCTCATACCCCGGATGCATTAGAAAAAGCGTTGATGGCGTTGCGTGTGCATTGCCAAGGGAAGCTTTGGACTATCTTTGGTTGTGGTGGTGATCGTGATATCGGTAAGCGGCCTATGATGGCGGAAATTGCAGAACGTCTCGGTGATGAAGTTATTCTCACGGATGACAACCCTCGTAGTGAATCTCCACAAGTCATTATTCAAGATATGCTTTCAGGTTTGCGTGAGCCAGAGCGAGCAACCGTTGAGCATGGTCGCTATGATGCATTACGCTTCGCGTTAGCACATGCGAGTGCTGAAGACATTATCTTGTTAGCTGGAAAAGGGCACGAGGATTATCAAGTTATGGCGCATGAAACGATCCACTATTCAGATCGTGAATCGGCACAACAACTGTTGGGGTTAGGTCAATGATTTCTCTTCAATTAAGCGAAATTGCAAAGGTCGTGGATGGTGAGCTTGTTGGTGATGACCAGAAGATCATTGCTGTTTCAACAGACACGCGCACGATTGCCGCTGGCGCATTATTTGTTGCTCTGAAAGGTGAACGCTTTGATGCGCACGATTTTGCCATTCAAGCCGTTGAGGCACATGCAAGTGCCTTGTTAGTGGAAAGAGCTTTACCCTTCACAACATCGCAAGTTGTCGTGGCAGATAGCAAGTTGGCATTAGGGCAGTTAGCTGCATACGTACATAGCCAATGTAATACGCCAACCGTTGCGATAACAGGTAGTTGCGGTAAAACAACCGTAAAAGAAATGGTTGCTAGTATTATGGCGGCAAAAGGCCAAGTTCTTTTTACTGCTGGAAATTTCAATAATGATATTGGTGTGCCGTTAACGCTTTTACGTTCTGCTCCTGAAGATGAATATGCAGTTATTGAACTAGGGGCAAACCACATCGGAGAAATTGCTTACACCACTCAATTAGTTAAACCGGATGTCGCATTGGTCAATAATGTGGCGGCAGCACATTTGGAAGGATTTGGGTCAATCGATGGCGTTAAGCAAGCAAAAGGTGAAATCTACCAAGGTTTGAAAGCTGGCGCAGTGGCGATCGTCAATTTAGATAGTCAAGGCGGTGAACACTGGTGTTCAGTGTTGGCGGATAAGACAGTTAAAACCTTTTCCTCAACCAATAATACAGCGGATTTTTACGCTAGCCACATTGTATTAAATGAGATTGGAGAGGCCAATTTCACGATGCATACTCCTGAGGGGGAAACCAATATTCAGCTCAGTATTGTTGGTCAGCATAATGTTGCTAATGCCTTAGCAGCCGCGGCTCTTGCTCTTGAGCTGGGAGCGACGCTTCCTATGATCCAACATGGCCTTGCGAATCTAGTGAAAGTGAAAGGTCGAGTGGAAGTTGAACAGCTTAAGTCGAATATTAAACTGATTGATGATAGCTATAACGCGAGCGTTCCTGCTATGAAGGCCGCAGTTGATCTACTCGCGGGTTTTAAAGGCTCTCGCTGGCTTATTCTCGGAAATATGGCAGAGTTGGGTGAGGAAAGTCTTGCACTTCACCGTCAAGTCGGAGAACATGCAGCCCCATTTAATTTTGAGTATGTCTTGACCTTCGGCGAGGATGCGAAAGCAATTAGCACGGAATGTCACGGCATGCATTTTTCTACTCACGACAGCATGATTGATTATATAAAGCAGCAGTTAAAACCGGGGATTGAGCCCAATACTTTATTAGTGAAAGGTGCAAATAGTGCCGGTATGAGTAAAGTTGCTACTGCTTTGAAGGAGATGTATTCATGATCATTTGGCTTGCAGAGCTGCTACAGCCATACTTTTCTTTTTTTCGCTTATTCGAATACTTGTCTTTTCGAGCGATAGTCAGTGTCTTGACGGCTTTGGGACTTTCTCTTTGGATGGGGCCTCGTCTAATAAAGCGTCTGCAAATGCTACAAATCGGTCAGGTTGTACGTAACGAAGGCCCTGAATCGCATTTTAGCAAACGAGGCACGCCGACGATGGGAGGGATCATGATCCTCGCATCGATCATTATTACCATCTTGCTTTGGACAGATTTATCCAACCCTTATGTGTGGGCTGTTCTGTTTGTCCTCACTGGTTACGGTGCCGTTGGTTTTGTAGACGACTACCGTAAAGTCGTGCGTAAAAACACAGATGGCTTGATTGCTCGATGGAAATATTTTTGGCAGTCAGCGATCGCGCTCGTTGTAGCCTTTGCTTTGTACGCGCATGGTAAAGATACATCTGCAACACAGTTAGTGGTTCCATTCTTTAAAGAAGTGATGCCTCAACTTGGATTGATGTATATCGTTCTGACTTACTTTGTGATCGTCGGTACCAGTAACGCAGTTAACCTTACGGATGGTCTTGATGGGCTGGCGATTATGCCAACAGTGCTGGTTTCTGCAGGTTTTGCAGGAATCGCATGGGCAACGGGTAACGTGAACTTCGCGGAATATTTGCATATTCCTTATGTGCCTTATGCTTCAGAGCTGGTGGTGGTGTGTACCGCTATTGTGGGGGCTGGACTTGGCTTCCTTTGGTTTAATACATACCCAGCGCAAGTTTTCATGGGGGATGTCGGCTCACTTGCCCTTGGTGGTGCACTAGGTACCATTGCAGTGCTTGTTCGTCAGGAGTTTGTTTTGGTGATCATGGGCGGTGTATTTGTAATGGAAACCTTATCGGTTATTTTACAAGTCGGCTCATATAAGCTGCGCGGTCAACGAATTTTCCGTATGGCACCTATCCACCACCACTATGAATTAAAAGGTTGGCCTGAACCACGTGTTATCGTTCGATTCTGGATCATATCAATCGTTTTGGTATTGGTTGGCTTAGCTACCTTAAAAGTTCGCTAAGGTAAAGAGATAACAGGCATGGAACATTGGCGTAATATAAATAAGGTTGTTGTTGTAGGGCTCGGTATTACCGGGCTCTCTGTCGTTAAGCATTTAACAAAATTACCGCACAGTTTATCAATTAAAGTAATTGATACTCGCCCGCAGCCGCCAGGCGCAGAACAATTGCCGACCGAGGTAGAACTGCACAGCGGTGGGTGGAATCAGGAATGGTTGCAACAAGCTGATCTAATTGTTGCGAACCCCGGTATTGCTCTCGCTACTCCTGAGATTCAATGTGCTATCCAAGCTGGTATTCCAGTGATTGGAGATATTGAGCTTTTTGCATGGGCTGTTGATAAACCCGTTATTGCGATTACTGGTTCGAATGGAAAGAGTACGGTGACGGACCTGACCGGAGTCGCGGCCAAAGCGGCTGGTTTGAGCGTTGGTGTTGGTGGGAATATTGGTGTTCCTGCATTGGATTTACTGGAGCAATCAGCCGATCTGTATGTGCTTGAGTTATCTAGTTTTCAGCTTGAAACAACGTCGAGCCTGAAATTGAAAGCAGCCGCTTTTCTTAATCTTTCAGAAGATCATATGGACCGATATGATGGCATGGAAGACTACCGTCAAGCCAAACTAAGAATTTTTGAACATGCTGAGTGCTGCATTGTTAACCAAGCTGATCAAGCAACTTATCCTGATGATAAAAGACCGGTGATTTCGTTTGGTTTAACCACGAGTGCTGACTTTGGGGTTAAGGAAATTGAAGGTGTGGAATATCTTTGCGATCATGACTCGCCTGTCCTTACCTCGGACGCTTTGAGTCTTGTTGGGCGCCACAATGTCGCTAATGCTTTGGTTGTGTTAGCGCTACTTCGCCAAGCTGGTGTGGATTATCGCAAAGGTTTGGATGCATTGAAATCTTACAACGGTTTGACACATCGTTGCCAAGTGGTTGCGGATAATCGCGGTATAAAATGGGTAAATGATTCTAAAGCGACGAATGTAGCAAGTACATTGGCAGCACTTTCTGGCTTGCGTTGTTCCGGCAAGTTGTATTTGTTGGTTGGTGGTGATGGTAAAGGTGCAGATTTTTCTGAGCTTGCTCCTGTGTTAGCTGAGTTAGATGTAGAGCTTTGCTGTTTTGGTCGTGATGGTGAGCGTTTTATGCCTTTGCATTCATCTGCGAAGCAATTTAAAACGATGGAACAAGTCATCAAAGCTATTTCATCGGAGCTAAAGCCTAGTGATATTGTGATGCTTTCACCAGCATGCGCTAGCTTCGATCAGTTTGCCAACTTTATGGCTCGAGGGGATGCATTTACCCAACTGGCCCAACACTATGCGTAACCGATAAGAATACAGAAATATGCAGATTCACAATTCCATCTCTGGTGTAAAAGGATGGTTTACACGCCCAGCTCCTCAAGCATTATTTGATCGCCAGTTAGTCTGGATATCACTTGGTTTGATGCTAACTGGTCTCGTCATGGTGACATCTGCTTCATTTCCTATTAGTTCACGTTTGACGGACCAACCATTTCACTTCATGTTCCGCCACGCTATCTTTTTAGTTTTAGCAATTTCTACGTCAGCCATCATCATGCAGGTGCCAATGAAACGCTGGATGCAATACAGTTCAGCACTGCTTGTTGTGTCTGTTGGGCTTTTGGTTGTCGTACTTGTAGCGGGTAAATCTGTTAACGGTGCATCACGTTGGATCCCACTTGGCTTATTCAACCTGCAACCAGCAGAGGTCGCTAAGCTTTCATTATTTATTTTTATGTCCGGTTATTTAGTACGTAAAAATGATGAAGTTCGTGCTACCTTTTTTGGTGGTTTCATTAAACCCATCATGGTATTCGGTACACTAGCCAGCTTACTTTTGCTTCAGCCGGATTTAGGCACAGTGATCGTAATGCTTGTTACCCTGTTTGGAATGCTGTTCATTGCAGGGGCAAAGCTCACTCAGTTTCTTGCTTTAATGGTGGTCGGTATTGCAGCTGTTGTTGGCCTTATCTTAATTGAGCCCTATCGGATGCGCCGAGTCACTTCATTTTTGGACCCATGGGAAGATCCATTTGGCAGCGGCTACCAGTTAACACAATCATTAATGGCTTTTGGTCGTGGGGAATGGTTAGGCCAAGGTTTAGGTAACTCCGTTCAAAAATTGGAATATCTGCCTGAAGCGCATACCGACTTCGTCTTTGCTGTACTAGCTGAAGAGCTGGGCTTTATTGGTGTTGTACTGGTCCTTATTTTAATTTTCAGCCTAGTGCTAAAGGCGATTGCAATTGGTCGAAAGGCTTTTGAGCATCAACAGCTTTTTGGTGGCTACCTAGCGTTTGGTATTGGTATTTGGTTTGCTTTCCAAACCTTAGTAAATGTGGGGGCAGCAGCCGGTATCGTACCTACAAAAGGCTTAACATTGCCTTTGATCAGTTATGGTGGCTCGAGCTTAATTATTATGTCGGTTGCTGTTTCGATATTGCTGAGAATCGATCATGAGTGTCGTATAGCCGACTCTAAGAAAGAATTACAAACTATAGATACAGATGACAAACAGTAAAAAATTAATGGTAATGGCTGGTGGTACGGGAGGACATGTTTTTCCTGGTTTAGCTGTAGCCAAAAAGTTACAAAAACAAGGGTGGCAAATTCGCTGGCTGGGTACAGCGGATCGTATGGAAGCTCAACTCGTCCCTCAGCATGGTATTGACATAGATTTCATCCAAGTCAAAGGCCTAAGAGGAATGGGGATGATCAGACTTTTGAAAGCACCGTTTCAGATCATCAACGCGGTATTGCAGGCCCGTAAACATCTTAAAAACTATCAGCCCGATGCAGTTTTAGGCATGGGGGGATACGTCAGTGGTCCTGGGGGAATTGCTGCTTGGACCTTAGGTATTCCGGTTGTACTGCATGAACAAAACGCGGTTGCTGGCCTCACAAATCAGTGGTTAGCGAAAATTGCTAAGCGTGTTTTTCAAGCGTTTCCTGGGGCGTTTACTGATGCAGAGGTCGTCGGTAACCCAGTAAGAGAAGATGTCGTTGCTATATCTGACCCAACGGTTCGTATGTCTGACAGAAATGGGGCGATTCGCATTTTGGTGATGGGAGGGAGCCAAGGCGCTCAAATCCTTAACCGAACGCTGCCAGAAGTTGCTGCATTACTTGGTGAAAACTATCAAATTCGTCACCAAGCAGGAAAAAATAACCAAGATGAAGTCGAGCAGGCTTACCAAAGTACTGGTTTTGAGCATGTAGAGGTAACAGAGTTCATTAATGATGTTGCAGAAGCCTATCAGTGGGCTGATCTATTGGTTTGTCGCTCGGGGGCGTTAACCGTATCGGAAACGTCGGCAGCTGGAGTTGGTTCCATTTTTATTCCATTCATGCACAAAGATAGGCAGCAAGCACTAAATGCTGATCACCTAGTAGAATGTGGCGCCGCAAAAATGATAGAGCAACCAGAGCTAACGGTCGACAAACTGGCCAATCAAATTAAGAACCTTACACGTGATGAATTGCTAGAGATGGCAATTAAAGCTCGATCTGCTGCAAAACTGAACGCTGACGACGTCGTGGCTGACGCCATCGTAGCGCTGACCAAATAACGAGAAATTTTATGACTGTTCAACATACTCAAAATCTTGCTCAAATTCGCGCGATGGTGCCAGAAATGCGTCGTGTTAAATGCATTCACTTTATTGGCATCGGCGGTGCTGGTATGAGTGGTATTGCCGAGGTTTTATTAAATGAAGGATATCAGATCACAGGTTCTGATATCGCGGAAAATGCCGTCACAGAGCGTTTAGTCAGCAAAGGTGCACAAGTTTTCATTGGTCATCAGGCTGAAAATGTTGAACGTGCGAGCGTTGTTGTTGTTTCTACTGCTATTAATGAAGAGAATCCGGAAATTATGGCAGCGCGAGAAGCACGTATTCCCGTTGTTCGCCGAGCTGAGATGTTAGCAGAGTTGATGCGTTTCCGTCATGGTATTGCCGTTGCAGGTACACATGGCAAAACAACGACAACAGCGTTAGTGACTCAAATTTACTCTGAAGCAGGATTAGATCCTACCTTTGTTAATGGTGGTTTAGTTAAAAGTGCGGGTACCAATGCTCGTTTAGGTTCTAGCCGCATTTTGATTGCGGAAGCCGATGAGAGTGATGCGTCATTCTTACATTTACAACCTATGGTCAGCATCGTAACGAATATCGAAGCCGATCATATGGATACTTATGGCGGTGATTTTGAAACGTTAAAACAAACGTTTGTTGATTTTCTACATAACTTGCCTTTCTACGGTCAGGCGATTGTTTGTATTGATGATGAGGTTGTTCGTAATCTAATCCCACGTATTAGTCGTCAAGTCATTACCTACGGTTTCTCCGATGATGCAGATGTTCGTATCGAGAATTATCGTCAAGAGGGTCAGCAAGGTAAGTTTACAGTTGTCCGTGAAGGTAAAGCAAATTTAGATATTACGCTTAACATACCTGGTCGCCATAATGCATTGAATGCCTCTGCAGCAATTGCTGTCGCGACTGAGGATGATATTAGTGATGAAGCTATCCTTGCAGCAATGGCAGGAACTCAGGGAACTGGACGCCGATTTGACCATTTAGGTGAATTTGAAACTGGTCGTGGACAAGCCATGTTAGTGGATGATTATGGTCATCATCCTACAGAGGTGGATGTGACAATTCACGCTGCCAGAAGTGGTTGGGAAGATAAACGCTTAGTTATGATCTTCCAGCCTCATCGATACAGTCGAACGCGTGATTTGTACGATGATTTTGCCAATGTACTTGAGCAAGTCGATGTACTTATCATGCTTGATGTTTACGCTGCTGGTGAGGCACCTATTGCCGGAGCTGATGGACGAGCGTTATGTCGGACTATTCGCAGTAGAGGAAAGCTAGATCCAATTTTTGTACCAGACAGCAAGTCGCTTCCAGCAGTTCTAGCAAATGTTTTACAAGATGGTGACTTAGTGCTAACCCAAGGAGCAGGGGATGTTGGCAAAGTAGCGAAGCAGCTTGCCGCATTCGAATTGAACATCGATGCCATGCTAGATGCATAACGCAAGTGTGAGAACTCTGATTTTTGACTAATTTATTGTGTTTAAATGATGATTTCTCACTTTCAATGTTTGATACTTTCCTTGACCCCAGTATAATCCGAAGGTTGAAATAAGTGCATTTGCCTCTATTAAGAAAAGAAATAGGGATGAGAATTGCGAGCAATTAGCAAGGACAACGGACTTTGATTCAATCTGTACTTAATGAAAGCCGTCGTTTACGCAATACACCACTAGTAAAGCAACATGCTGTTGGCGGAAGCTTTTTACTGGTGGTTTTGTTGTTGGTTGGCTCCATTCTTTACTCAACACTATCGTGGATGTGGGATGATCAGCGTCTCCCTTTATCTAAGATAGTGCTTCAGGGGAATTTGGAATATGTAACTGCGTTAGATGTCCAGCGGGCATTTGCACGGTTAGAACACGTTGGCACCTTTATGTCTCAAGATATTAATGTGCTTCAAACAACGGTTCAGTCCATTCCTTGGGTCGCCCATGCTTCTATTCGAAAACAGTGGCCAGATACAATTAAAATCTTTCTTACCGAGTACCACGCCGAAGCAATTTGGAACGGTAACTCGATGTTAAACGAGAAAGGCGTTGTATTTGATGGTGACATTGGCCAACTAGAGGGAGACAGGGTTAAACTGTATGGCCCTGAAGGTACAAGTCATAACGTGATGACGGTATGGCGAGAACTCATACCTAAATTTGGCGCACTGAATCTTAAAATTACGTCGTTGGTTTTAAACGAGCGGCGAGCTTGGCAAATTATATTAGATAACGGTATTCGTCTTGAATTAGGCAAAGAGTCTCTAGATGAAAGAATCGAACGATTTGTCGAGCTATATAGAAAACTAGGTAGTGATACTGAAAAGATAAGCTACATAGACCTCAGATATGATACAGGGGCGGCAGTAGGCTGGTTCCCTAAAGAAGAATTAGAACAAGAGAAATCAGATGACTAAGACCGCAGATGACAACATTATTGTTGGTCTTGATATAGGCACTGCCACCGTATCTGCTCTGGTAGGGGAAGTCCTACCAGATGGTCAAATTAATATTATTGGTGCTGGTACGAGCCCATCTCGAGGCATGGATAAAGGTGGCGTAAATGACCTAGAATCGGTTGTTAAATCGGTTCAACGTGCCGTTGATCAAGCGGAGCTAATGGCTGAGTGCCGTATTAGTAACGTATTTCTTTCATTATCCGGTCGCCATATTGCGAGCCGCATAGAGAAAGGTATGGGAACTGTCTCTGATGAGGAAGTGTCTCAGGACGATATGGATCGTGCAATTCACACCGCAAAATCTATCAAAATTGGTGATGAACAGCGCATTCTGCACGTAATTCCTCAGGAATTTACCATTGACTACCAAGAAGGGATTAAAAATCCGCTAGGTTTATCAGGAGTACGCATGGAAGTCAGCGTACACCTCATTTCTTGTCATAATGACATGGCAAGAAACATTATTAAGGCCGTAGAGCGTTGCGGTCTTAAAGTAGAACAACTTGTTTATTCTGGGTTAGCTGCAAGTAATGCAGTGATAACAGAGGATGAACGTGAGTTAGGCGTTTGTGTTGTAGATATCGGTGCAGGTACCATGGATGTAGCGATTTGGACTGGTGGAGCTCTACGTCACACAGAAGTTTTTTCATACGCCGGAAACGCCGTTACCAGTGACATTGCCTTCGCTTTTGGTACACCAGTAAGTGATGCTGAAGAAATTAAAGTGAAGTACGGATGTGCACTGAGTGAATTGGTGAGCAAGGATGATACGGTTAATGTACCTAGTGTTGGTGGAAGACCATCACGAAGTTTACAACGTCAGACACTGTCAGAAGTGATCGAGCCACGTTACACTGAACTTATGGGACTTGTTAACCAAACTATCGATTCTGTTCAAGAAAAGTTGCGGGAAGATGGAATCAAACATCACCTTGCAGCAGGGGTTGTACTCACAGGTGGTGCGTCTCAAATTGAAGGATTGGTAGAATGTGCGGAACGTGTTTTCCGCAATCAGGTTAGAGTTGGTAAACCTTTAGAGGTGAGCGGCTTAACCGATTATGTTAAAGAGCCGTATCATTCTACGGCAGTTGGTTTGCTTCATTACGCAAAAGACAGTCAAGTTAATGACGATACCGAATATAACGAACCAAAGCGTCAGTCTATGTCGAGTTTTTTTGGTCGTTTGCGTAACTGGATTCAAAAAGAGTTTTAACCTGAGCAGCAGGAAAAACGGAGATAACACATGTTTGAACCGATGATGGAAATGTCTGACGATGCGGTAATTAAAGTCGTTGGAGTTGGTGGCGGTGGTGGTAACGCCGTTGAGCACATGGTACGTGAATCCATTGAAGGCGTGGAGTTCATCAGCATTAATACTGATGCACAAGCACTTCGTAAGACTAGCGTTAACACAGTTATTCAAATTGGTGGCGATATCACCAAAGGTTTGGGTGCAGGTGCAAACCCACAAGTTGGCCGTGATGCTGCTCTAGAAGATAGAGATAGAATTAAAGAAGTTCTAACTGGTGCCGATATGGTATTTATCGCAGCTGGTATGGGCGGTGGTACTGGTACTGGAGCTGCTCCTGTTATTGCAGAAGTTGCTAAAGAACTTGGTGTCTTGACGGTGGCTGTTGTGACTAAGCCATTTAGCTTTGAAGGTAAAAAGCGTTTAGCTTTTGCTGAACAAGGAATTGAAGAGCTGTCTAAACATGTAGATTCTCTAATTACTATTCCTAACGAAAAGCTTTTGAAGGTTCTCGGTCGAGGAATTACCTTACTAGAAGCTTTTGCTAGCGCGAATGACGTACTTAAAAATGCAGTGCAAGGTATTGCAGAGCTAATCACACGCCCTGGCATGATCAACGTTGACTTTGCTGACGTAAGAACAGTAATGTCAGAAATGGGTCATGCGATGATGGGAAGTGGGGTTGCTAAAGGTGAAGACCGTGCGGAAGAAGCTGCTGAAATGGCAATTTCTAGTCCACTTCTAGAAGATATCGATCTTGCAGGAGCTCGTGGTGTTCTTGTGAATATTACAGCTGGTCTAGATATGCGCTTAGATGAGTTTGAAACTGTAGGTAATACGGTGAAAGCATTCGCATCTGACAATGCTACAGTGGTTATCGGTACTTCTCTAGATCCTGATATGGCGGATGAAATCCGCGTAACAGTTGTTGCTACAGGCATTGGTAATGAGCGTAAACCAGATATTACTTTGGTGGCGGGCGGAAAAGCAAAAGTAGCACCAGCTGCTCAGCCTGCACAAACGCAAACACCGATTCCGCAAGCTGCACAAGTAAAAGTGGAAGAGAAACCGGCACAACCTTTGCAGGAAAAACCACAAGTGACGACGCAACCTTCTTCTCCGGCTACAGGTACAGCGACTAATCAAAATGCTGCACCGAAGCAAGAAAAAGAGAGCGGTTATTTGGATATTCCCGCATTTTTACGTCGTCAAGCAGACTGATATTTCGCCATAATTTGACACTGTTCAAAATTATGATACGATTCTCGGTCGGTAAGTATTACCGACCGTAATTTGTAGCGTTTACAAAGAGGCAAGTAGATGATCAGACAACGTACTCTGAAAGAAATAGTGAAAACGACTGGTGTGGGACTCCACTCTGGGCGTAAAGTGACACTAACTCTTCGCCCTGCTGCTGCAAACACCGGTATCGTTTATCGTCGTACCGACGTAAATCCGCCAGTCGATTTTCCGGCAGACCCTCAATCTGTTCGTGATACGATGCTTTGTACAGCACTCGTGAATGACGAAGGAATCCGCATCTCTACTGTAGAGCACTTAAATGCAGCTCTAGCCGGTATGGGTATCGACAATGCCGTGATTGAAGTAGATGCTCCAGAAATCCCAATCATGGATGGCAGTGCTAGTCCGTTTGTTTTCTTACTGCAACAAGCAGGTATTGAAGAGCAAAATGCAGCTAAGCGCTTTATTCGAATTAAAAAGCCAGTTCGTTTTGAAGATGGTGACAAATGGGCTGAGTTTGTGCCATTCAACGGTTTTAGAATGGATTTCGAAATTGAGTTTAATCACCCAGCGATTGATTGTGACGAACAACATTTGCGATTTGATTTCTCATCTCAAGGGTTTATCAAAGATATCTCTCGAGCAAGAACGTTTGGCTTTATGCGCGATATCGAATATTTACAATCACAAAACCTATGTTTAGGTGGTAGCTTTGATTGTGCCATTGTTCTTGATGATTACCGAATTCTAAATGAAGAAGGCTTACGCTTTGAGAATGAGTTTGTGACTCATAAGGTGCTTGATGCCATCGGTGATTTATACATGTGTGGTCACCCAATTATCGGTGAATTCCGCGC
Organism: Vibrio sp. NTOU-M3; assembly: GCF_040869035.1. Lineage (NCBI taxonomy): Bacteria > Pseudomonadati > Pseudomonadota > Gammaproteobacteria > Vibrionales > Vibrionaceae > Vibrio > Vibrio sp. NTOU-M3. Next base: position 2,600,244 of record NZ_CP162100.1, on the reverse strand, counting down.
ATATAAATCGGGTCACGGTTTGAATAACCAATTACTTCGAGCGGTATTAGCAGATCAAGATGCTTGGGAGTGGACGACGTTTGAAGAAGAAGCAGGTTCACCAGTTGCTTTTGCTGACCCAAGTATGGTGTTGTCATAACGATAAGTTTGATAAAAAAAACCAGGCCTAGCGCCTGGTTTTTTTTATTGATTTTTTTTCTTGGCCAAATCGGCCAATCTTTCAAGTCGCTTTTTTACCCGAGGTGAAGCGGAATCAGCAATTAAGCGTAAGTAGCCTGCCGCATTTTCTGAAATAGGTTCCCTAGACTTTGTTTTCTCTTTCTTGTTTGGATGTTGCTCTTGTTTGTAGAGTTCAGGGTTTATCCGGATATCGATTGCGATCAGTTTAGAAAATCCCTTCATTCTTAGCTGATTTAATAACTGCATTCTTTCATAATTAAGTTTCATTTTTAGTGCAGCACTAGCAACCTCAATAATGAGTTGCCCATCACGAATATTTGCCGCTCGGCAATGTTTCTCCGTCCCACGTGGCAATAATTCATTTAACAGTAGATTGATTGCTAGAATCTCTTCAGCATGCTGTTGCAGCTTGGCAAATTGAGAGCCTGAAACAATATCATTCCCTAAAGTTGGGCGGTGATCTCTCATATATAAACCCATCTTGAAACATACCCACATTGTAGTCCAAGTTATAGGCTCGTAATAGCGTTGTATTTGTATAAAATTGAGGCTAGAAGCGAGAAAAAAGTAAAAGTGGTTCAAACAAATACGTTTGCTATTGGTTGTTTGAAAGAAAATTCCTTAAACTAACGGCCACCTTTAAACATTTGCCCTTGAAAATAACAGTTTTCATCACAATATCTGTGGTAAGTGATTTATCTCAGTATTCTTAGTTTAAAACTGGTAGAGACTGAAGGCATAGAAGTAGATCGTAAGCGATCTGAGTAAAGAGAGATTCATAGCAAATGATAACTAAGCTACTGACAAAGGTAATTGGCAGTCGCAACGACCGAACATTGCGCCGTCTAAGAAAAATCGTTAAAGAAATTAATAATTATGAGCCGACGTTTGAAGCGTTGTCCGATGAAGAGTTAAAAGCGAAAACAGTTGAGTTTCGTCAACGTTTAGAGCAAGGCGAATCACTAGATAAGCTACTTCCTGAAGCTTTTGCTACAGTACGTGAAGCCTCTAAGCGTGTATATGGTATGCGCCATTTCGACGTTCAGCTTATTGGTGGTATGGTGCTAAATGCTGGCCAGATTGCCGAGATGCGTACTGGTGAAGGTAAAACGCTCACCGCGACATTGCCGGCATATCTGAACGCACTGCCAGGTAAAGGTGTGCACGTTGTTACTGTGAATGATTACTTAGCAAAGCGTGACGCCGAGACAAACCGCCCACTATTTGAATTCCTTGGGATGACGGTTGGCGTAAACGTGCCAAATATGCCGCCGGTAGAGAAAAAAGAAGCGTATCAAGCCGACATTTTATACGGTACCAATAACGAATTTGGTTTCGATTATCTACGTGACAACATGGCTTTCCGTGCTGAAGATCGTGTTCAACGTGAACGCTTCTTTGCTGTAGTCGATGAAGTGGACTCAATCTTAATCGATGAAGCGCGTACACCTCTTATTATTTCTGGTCCAGCAGAAGACAGTTCAGAACTTTATACGCGCATTAATACTTTAATTCCTCACCTTGAAAGACAAGATCAGGAAGACTCAGAAGAGTACCGTGGCGATGGTCACTACACTGTGGATGAGAAGTCGAAGCAAGTTCACTTGACTGAAACAGGTCAAGAATTTGTTGAAGAGCTGTTGATCAAAAATGGTCTGATGGAAGAGGGTGACACCCTATACTCACCAACGAATATCAGCTTATTACATCATGTGAATGCTGCTCTTCGTGCTCACGTTTTGTTTGAAAAGAACGTTGACTACATTGTTACCGAAGAAGGTGAAGTTGTCATCGTAGATGAGCACACAGGTCGTACAATGCCGGGTCGTCGTTGGTCTGAAGGTCTTCATCAAGCCGTTGAAGCGAAAGAAGGCGTTAAGATCCAAAACGAAAACCAAACGCTTGCATCTATCACGTTCCAAAACTACTTCCGTCTCTACGAAAAACTGTCTGGTATGACAGGTACCGCAGACACTGAAGCATTTGAATTCCAGTCAATTTATGGTCTTGAGACGGTTGTTATTCCAACCAATAAACCAATGATCCGTAATGATATGCCAGATGTGGTTTACCGCACTGAAGCAGAGAAATTCAATGCAATTATTGAAGATATCAAAGAACGTGTCGAAAAAGGCCAACCATCGCTAGTCGGTACGGTTTCTATCGAGAAATCTGAACTACTATCGAATGCTTTGAAGAAAGCGAAGATTAAGCACAATGTTCTTAACGCTAAGTTCCACGAACGCGAAGCTGAAATTGTTGCTGAAGCGGGTACGCCAGGTGCTGTCACGATTGCAACCAACATGGCTGGTCGTGGTACCGATATTGTACTAGGTGGTAGCTGGCAAGCAAAAGTTGAAGCACTGCAAGAGCCTACCCAAGAGCAGATTGATGAAATAAAAGCTGAATGGAAGATTGTTCACGATAAGGTACTTGAGGCGGGTGGTCTGCACATTATTGGTACAGAGCGTCATGAATCTCGTCGTATTGATAATCAGCTTCGTGGCCGTTCAGGTCGTCAAGGTGATGCGGGCTCATCTCGTTTCTACCTTTCAATGGAAGACTCGTTGCTACGTATCTTCACGTCAGATCGCATGGCAAGCTTGATTCAGAGCGGTATGGATGAAGGTGAAGCCATTGAGTCTAAGATGCTGTCACGCTCTATCGAAAAAGCCCAACGTAAAGTTGAAGGACGTAACTTTGATATCCGTAAGCAGTTGCTTGAATACGATGACGTAGCAAATGATCAACGTAAAGTAGTTTATGAACTACGTGATGAGCTCATGGTTGTTGATGATATTAGCGACATGATCGAGCAAAACCGTGAAGACGTTCTTTCGTCGATTATTGATGAATACATTCCACCACAATCTTTGGAAGAAATGTGGGACGTGGAAGGTCTAGAGGATCGATTGAAGAATGACTTTGATCTTGAAGCTCCAGTGAAACAATGGCTTGAAGAAGATGACAAGCTATATGAAGAAGCGTTACGTGAGAAGATCATTAACCTAGCGGTTGAAGTGTATAAAACCAAAGAAGAAGTGGTTGGCGCGCAAGTGCTACGAAACTTTGAAAAGTCCGTTATGCTTCAAACACTAGATACATTGTGGAAAGAACACCTTGCTGCGATGGACCATCTTCGTCAAGGGATCCATCTACGTGGTTATGCTCAAAAGAACCCTAAACAAGAGTACAAGCGTGAGTCATTTGAACTATTTGAAGGCCTGTTAGAGTCATTGAAATTTGATGTTATCACTATCTTGTCGAAGGTTCGTGTTCAGCAGCAAGAAGAAGTAGAGCGAATGGAAGAACAGCGTCGAGCTCAGGCTGAAGAAGCTGCTCGTCGTGCGAAAGCTCAACACGCTTCTGCTGAAAACCAATTGGCTGATGGTGAATCAGAAGATACCGCTCATCAACCAATGGTTCGTGAAGAACGAAAAGTAGGCCGCAATGAACCATGCCCATGTGGTAGTGGTAAGAAATACAAACAATGTCATGGTCAAATTAACTAGCACACGATAGCAACGTTTTTGTTAACCGTTGTTGCGGTGTATTACAACGAAGAGTCGCTTAGGCGACTCTTTTTTTAAGTCAAATTCAGAAGGAATCTACGATGAAACGTATTCATATCGTAGCGGCAATCATTTTTAACCAAGACAAGTCGCACGTGTTTATTACCAAGCGCCCAGATGATAAACATAAAGGTGGCTTCTGGGAGTTTCCAGGCGGAAAAGTGGAAGACAATGAATCGATAGAACAAGCGATGATCCGAGAGCTCGAGGAAGAAATTGGCATTGTGACTACCAAGCAACAGCGATTTGAACATTTGGAATTTGATTATCCAGATAAGTCCCTTAAGTTTGATTTCATTACTGTGACTCAGTTTGACGGAGAGCCTTACGGACGAGAAGGTCAACAAGGTGAGTGGGTTGCTGTTTCTCAGCTGCCTAACTATTCCTTCCCTGAAGCCAATATCTCTATTCTTCAGCGAGTAGTAAAAGAGTTTTCTTAAGCTTACTTACTCCCACTAGCCAGACACAATGAATGCTGTTAGTTTTATTGAGTAAAATACAGAACAAATATTTGAAAACGGAGAAAGTGCAATGGTACGTATTGCAATTGCAGGAGCAGCGGGTCGTATGGGCCGTAACCTAGTCAAAGCGACACATTTAAATGAACATGCTCAAGTTGGAGCTGGTTCAGAGCGTCCGGAATCATCGTTGGTCGGTGTTGATGTGGGTGAATTGTGTGGTGAAGGTAAGTTTGACGTCGTATTGACTGATGATCTGGCAAAAGACATCAATAGTTTTGATGTCATTATTGATTTCACTGCGCCAGCAAGTACGTTAGCAAACCTCGAACTTTGCAAACAGCATGGTAAAAGCATTGTAATTGGTACGACGGGCTTTACCGAGCAAGAACGAGAGCAAATTGTTCATGCGTCAAGAGAAGTGCCTGTCGTTATGGCTCCTAACTACTCTGTTGGTGTTAACCTAGTTTTCAAACTTCTTGAAAAAGCGGCAAAAGTTATGGGTGACTACTGTGACATCGAGATTGTCGAAGCACACCATCGTCATAAGGTTGATGCTCCTTCTGGTACCGCGATTGGCATGGGAGAAGCCATTGCTGGTGCAATGGGGAACAAGCTAAGTGATGTAGCTGTATATGCACGTGAAGGCATTACCGGTGAACGTACAAAAGACGAAATTGGTTTTGCGACAATTCGCGCGGGTGACATTGTTGGTGAGCACACGGCGATGTTCGCTGATATCGGTGAGCGAGTGGAAGTGACGCACAAGGCAACAGACCGGATGACTTTTGCAAACGGTGCGGTGAAAGCAGCAGTGTGGTTAAAAGAGAAGCCCGCAGGTTTTTATACGATGACTGATGTTCTTAACTTAAATGAGCTATAAATAAATAATTATGCGCTGGACTTGTCCGGCGCTTTTTATTCCTGCCAAATTTATTCCGTATAGCTAACTGATATCCTTCCTGCTAGTTTTTTAGTTTTTACTTGTAGTTTTGCCTATCTTGCTTTGTTTTTTGCCTGTAAGCCCCAAAATTTGTATTTGTTTTTTTGAGTATAACGTTTGCGCACTTTTTGAGAAGAAAAGTGTGATCTCAGATTGGCTTGAAAATATGGATTTCATAAATTTGTACCAATAAATCCAAAGTCGCATCAATAAAGTTGTTTTTTTAAGTGCTTGAGTTACTTTTGTTGCTAATGGCTATAAAAAATGAATTTATTTTTTGGTCTCTGTTGACACAAATCACAACTCTAATTAGAATACCGCCAATTTGTCTGAAATACCTAAAATCGCTTTTTTATGGCGCAAAGGAAGGCAAATTTGCAGTTTAATTTATTATTTTTGCATTTTTATTCCGGAGGTTGTCTTGAGTAAATCAGCACTGTTAGTCCTAGAAGATGGGACAGTGTTCCGCGGTGTTTCCATTGGAGCAGATGGTTCATCCGTTGGTGAAGTCGTTTTTAATACCTCGATGACGGGGTACCAAGAAATCCTCACTGATCCTTCCTATTCCCAGCAAATCGTTACTCTTACTTATCCTCACATTGGCAATACCGGAACCAATTCCGAAGACGAAGAATCCTCTTCAATCCACGCACAAGGCCTTGTGATTCGCGATCTCCCTCTTATCGCTTCTAACTTCCGTAACGAACAATCCCTTTCTGATTACCTTAAGTCGCAAAATATCGTCGGCATTGCAGATATTGATACTCGTAAGCTAACTCGTATCTTGCGCGAAAAAGGTGCTCAGAACGGTTGCATCGTAGCTGGTAACAACCTAGACGAAGCTTTGGCTCTAGCGAAAGCAAAAGAATTCCCTGGTTTGAAAGGAATGGATCTTGCGAAAGAGGTTACAACAAAAGAAGCGTATCAATGGAAGCAAGGTTCGTGGACGCTTGAGAGTGGACTTCCAGAGGCGCAAGACGACAGCGAGTTGCCATATCACGTTGTTGCCTATGACTTCGGTGCAAAACGCAACATCCTACGCATGTTGGTGGACCGAGGCTGCCGCTTAACGGTTGTTCCTGCTGAGACTTCAGCTGAAGAAGTGTTGGCTCTAAATCCAGATGGCGTTTTCCTGTCAAACGGCCCTGGTGACCCAGAACCATGTACTTACGCGATTGAAGCGACAAAAGTATTCCTAGAAAAAGGTCTACCAATCTTCGGTATCTGCCTTGGTCATCAAATCCTAGCGTTAGCATCGGGTGCACAAACTGTGAAAATGAAGTTTGGTCACCACGGCGCAAACCACCCAGTTAAAGATTTGGACCGTAATGTTGTGATGATCACTTCTCAAAACCACGGTTTTGCAGCCGATGAAGCAACACTACCTGAAAATCTACGTGCTACTCACGTATCGCTATTTGACGGCTCTCTACAAGGTATCCACCGTACTGATAAGCCAGCATTTAGCTTCCAAGGTCACCCAGAAGCGAGCCCTGGTCCACACGACGCAGCACCGCTATTTGACCACTTTATCGAACTAATTAAACAACACAGCGCTTAATTTCGGAGTAGTAGATAATGCCAAAACGTACTGACATTCAAAGTATTCTTATTCTTGGTGCTGGTCCGATTGTTATCGGTCAAGCATGTGAGTTTGACTACTCTGGCGCACAAGCGTGTAAAGCACTGCGTGAAGAGGGTTACCGAGTTATCCTAGTAAACTCAAACCCTGCGACAATCATGACTGACCCAGACATGGCGGATGCAACTTACATTGAACCAATTCAGTGGGAAGTTGTTCGTAAGATCATCGAAAAAGAGCGTCCAGATGCAGTTCTACCAACGATGGGTGGTCAGACAGCGCTTAACTGTGCTCTAGATCTAGAGAAATACGGCGTACTAGAAGAGTTCGGCGTGGAAATGATCGGTGCAACTGCTGACGCTATCGATAAAGCTGAAGACCGTTCTCGTTTCGATAAGGCAATGAAGTCTATCGGCCTAGAGTGTCCACGTGCTGATACTGCCAAAACAATGGAAGAAGCTTACAAAGTACTCGATATGGTTGGCTTCCCATGTATTATCCGTCCATCTTTCACAATGGGTGGTACTGGCGGTGGTATCGCATACAACAAAGAAGAGTTCGAAGAGATCTGTCGTCGCGGTCTCGATCTGTCGCCAACTAATGAGCTTCTAATCGATGAGTCATTGATTGGTTGGAAAGAGTACGAAATGGAAGTGGTTCGTGACAAAGCGGATAACTGTATTATCGTATGTTCTATCGAAAACTTCGACCCGATGGGCATCCACACCGGTGACTCAATCACAGTAGCTCCAGCTCAGACTCTGACAGATAAAGAGTACCAGTTGATGCGTAATGCATCGCTAGCGGTACTGCGTGAAATCGGTGTTGAAACGGGTGGCTCAAACGTACAGTTTGGTATCAACCCGAAAGATGGCCGTATGGTTATCATCGAGATGAACCCGCGTGTATCTCGTTCTTCTGCTCTAGCATCAAAAGCAACGGGTTTCCCTATCGCGAAGATTGCAGCGAAACTGGCAGTAGGCTTCACGCTAGACGAGCTACAAAACGACATCACTGGCGGCGCAACTCCAGCTTCATTTGAACCTACTATCGATTACGTAGTCACTAAGATTCCTCGCTTTAACTTCGAGAAATTTGCTGGTGCGAACGACCGTCTGACTACTCAGATGAAGTCAGTGGGTGAGGTAATGGCGATTGGTCGTAACCAACAAGAGTCACTACAAAAAGCACTTCGCGGTCTAGAAGTTGGCGTGAATGGTTTTGACGAAATGGTTGACCTAGACGCACCAGATGCACTGACAAAGATTCGTCATGAGCTAAAAGAAGCGGGGGCAGAGCGTATTTGGTACATCGCAGATGCATTCCGTGCTGGTATGTCAGTAGACGGTGTATTTAACCTAACGGCAATTGACCGTTGGTTCCTTGTTCAAATCGAAGAGCTGGTTAACCTAGAAAACCAAGTCAAAGCTGGCGGTTTTGCAGGCTTAACGGAAGATGTTTTACGCAAGATGAAGCGTAAAGGCTTCTCTGATGCGCGTCTGTCTACGTTATTGGGTGTCTCTGAAAATGAGATTCGTCGTCTGCGTGACCAGTACGATATCCACCCAGTTTACAAGCGTGTTGATACATGTGCGGCTGAGTTCTCTTCTGACACTGCTTATATGTACTCATCTTACGATGACGAGTGTGAAGCACAGCCTACAGATAAAGATAAAATCATGGTTCTAGGCGGTGGTCCTAACCGTATCGGTCAAGGTATTGAGTTTGACTACTGCTGTGTACACGCTTCATTAGCGTTACGTGAAGATGGTTACGAAACTATCATGGTTAACTGTAACCCTGAGACCGTTTCTACCGACTACGACACTTCAGACCGTCTGTACTTCGAGCCAGTTACTCTAGAAGATGTTCTTTCTATTGTTCGCGTTGAGAAGCCAAAAGGCGTTATCGTTCAGTACGGTGGTCAAACGCCATTGAAACTGGCTCGCGCTCTAGAAGCGGCTGGTGTACCAATTATCGGTACTAGCCCTGATGCTATCGACCGTGCAGAAGACCGTGAGCGTTTCCAAGTTGCTGTTGACCGTCTAGGTCTACTACAGCCAGAAAATGCAACAGTTACGACACTTGAGCAAGCTGTTGAGAAATCACGTGAAATCGGCTTCCCACTTGTAGTACGTCCTTCTTACGTATTGGGTGGCCGTGCGATGGAAATCGTATACGACGAGCAAGATCTTCGTCGCTACTTTAATGAAGCAGTGAGCGTATCGAACGAGTCGCCAGTGCTTCTAGATAGCTTCCTTGATGATGCGGTAGAAGTAGATATCGATGCTATCTGTGACGGTGAGCGCGTGGTTATTGGTGGTATTATGGAACACATTGAGCAGGCGGGTGTTCACTCAGGTGACTCAGCATGTTCACTGCCTGCTTATACACTAAGCCAAGAGATCCAAGATGTCATGCGTGAGCAAGTTGAGAAGCTAGCATTTGAGCTTGGTGTACGTGGCCTAATGAACACTCAGTTCGCGGTTAAAAACGATAAGGTTTATCTAATCGAAGTTAACCCACGTGCTGCACGTACGGTTCCATTCGTATCGAAAGCAACGGGTGCGCCTCTAGCGAAAATCGCTGCACGTGTCATGGCTGGGCAATCTCTAGAGTCGCAAGGCTTTACTAAAGAGATCATTCCACCTTACTACTCAGTGAAAGAAGTTGTACTACCGTTCAACAAATTCCCAGGTGTTGACCCACTGTTAGGCCCAGAAATGCGCTCCACTGGTGAGGTGATGGGTGTGGGTTCAACGTTTGCTGAAGCATACGCGAAAGCAGAACTTGGTTGTGGCAAAGTCTACCCTGAAGGTGGCCGCGCACTACTCTCTGTTCGTGAAGGTGATAAGCAGCGTGTTGTTGACCTAGCGTCTAAGCTAACGAAGCTTGGTTACCAGCTAGATGCAACGCACGGTACCGCAGTTATCCTAGGTGAAGCGGGTATCAACCCACGTCTAGTAAACAAAGTACACGAAGGCCGTCCACACATTCTTGACCGTATCAAGAACAATGAGTACACCTACATCGTGAATACGGCAGCAGGTCGTCAAGCGATTGAAGATTCTAAAGTTCTACGTCGCGGTGCACTAGCAGAGAAAGTGAACTACACAACAACGCTAAATGCAGCGTTTGCAACCTGTATGTCTCACACTGCTGATGCTTGTGCTTCAGTGACTTCAGTGCAAGAGCTGCACGCGAAAGTTGCTGAGAACGAAGCTTAATAAAAATCAATAGGCTCGCAAGAGAGCCTATATGACAACCTCATTGCCCGCTCATTTGAGCGGGCTTTTTTATGCTAATTTTTATTGATGAAAATTAGGAATAGGTTGTAATCGAAGCTTTCGCTAACTGCTGCGCTTTAGGCAATGATAGTTTGTTGTTTCTACTGGGTTGTTGATTGGTTAAAAAATGGAACTCTCTTTTGAAATTCTTACCCTTTTATTTTTGGTAGCGACAGCCGCAGGTTTTATTGATGCAATGGCGGGTGGTGGTGGCCTTTTGACTTTACCAGCGCTGCTTGCCGCAGGAGTACCGCCGACACAAGCACTAGCGACCAATAAACTGCAAAGCTCATTTGGTAGTTTTTCAGCTAGTTGGTATTTCGTGCGCAATGGCATTGTCAATATCAAGGAAATGCGCTTAGCAATTGTTTGCACTTTTGTCGGTTCTGCTATTGGCGCTGAGGTGGTGCAGTATATTGATGCAGGTGTATTAACTAGCCTTATTCCACTGTTATTGGTGGCGATCTCACTCTACTTTTTATTGATGCCAAAAACTCGAGAGCAATCTGGTAAGGCCAAAATCTCAGAAGCGGTGTTTGCTTTTTGTGTCGGTGGTGGCGTTGGTTTTTATGATGGCTTTTTTGGTCCTGGAACAGGTTCGATCTTTACCGTTTGTTTTGTCGCTCTTGGCCACTTCTCTCTTGTCGACGCTACAGCGCGCACTAAGGTGCTGAATTTTACCTCCAATATCGCGGCGCTGATGTTTTTTATTCTCGCGGGGCTACCTATATGGGAAATTGGATTAGTAATGGCTATCGGAGGTTTTTTAGGGGCGAGGCTTGGCGCAAAGGTTGTGATAAGCAAAGGGCAACAATGGATTCGACCACTTGTGATCACTATGTCGATGCTAATGGCGTTAAAGCTACTTTGGGAACAGCATCAGCAATGGTTTCTATCAGTACTTTAACTCTCTCATTTCGATAAGAGTTTGCGCGCAAGCAAATGTTAATAGGCCGATAGAGAGGCTTGAGTTGCCTGAAATCTTGATATAAATGCCGCTGAATGTTGAGAGTTTTGATCACTGAAAGTGGAACTAGCGCAGGAGCGACGTCAGCCAGTGCTAATTGGGCTGCTGCGGTATAGGAGTCCATCTGCATAATTGGCGAGATGCCAAGTTGATTAAGAACACTCAGTTGGTAAGTATTAGCCGGATTTTGTAAGTCGTTGGTAATGATGTGATCAGGTAAGGTGGTTAAAGGGGATGCGCTAACCACATAAAATGGTTCATCAATAAGGTGAAATGTCATCAAGCCATGATGAGGTGGCAAGTAACCTGCACATACGCCAATGGTGGCTTTTCCTGACTGCACATGTTCAATAATTCTAGGTGTGTGATTGGTTGTCAGGTTAATGTGTTGATCCAGCTTAAAACAGTTGCCGAGTGCAGGAGCGAGATAGCCTGCAACCAATGTTTCTGAGCAGTCTAATTTAATGACGGTATTTTCACAGGCAGCTTGCTGTTCATAGATTTGCCCTCTGAGCTCATTGAAGGTCGGGGCAATATTAGCAATTAAATTTTCTGCATCCTGCGTGAGTTTGATATGTCGGCCATGTGGGACAATCAGTTTCTTCCCGATTTTCTTCTCTAGATTTGCTATCCGTTTACTTACGGCGGATTGGCTAATATAGAGTAAGCTACCAGTACGACTCATGGTTTTAGCTTTACTTAATACCAATAATGTTTCAATGCCTTCTAGTAACATAATAATGATGAAAATCGGGAATCATTTGTTAACTTTAACTCATAATTAAGCTGGATGTCATGGCTCATTGTTTACTGACAGATTGGCTGAGGCAAAAAGAGCATGAAGCAACATTCTGTGCTTGACGTAATGATTTTAATTGTTTTCTCATTATGCTCCGAGCATTGGATTTGCATACCAATTCTTGTTGGCCAAAATCTGAGTGCCCAACATCAACCTTGAGGTGGGGTGGAAGTTGCTTCGACATATGGTAAAGAGAGTGGGTTGAAGACTCGCAATGGCGTAATGCCTTACGGTAACTCAAAGCAATTAAGCTGCGGATCATTTGGAAAATAAATTGATTCATAGAGCGTCTCCTTGGTTGATTAAATTAGCGACTCGTTGACCGTGATAAAAGGCCGTGTCCAGATCAACTGGATGAACTTGACTATTCTTGTCGGGGCTGGCAACTAACCCTAAGCTTGCGCCAGTGCGGTTGAGCCCGAGATCGTCCGTATGCTCAGAAGTATCCATTCCTGCCCAAAGCATCCCGTGTTGACATGCGAGTGTAATAAAACTGGCCAAGGTTTGTTGTTGGTCACCATTAATACTGCCACCTGCAGTAAAACCGGAGGCTAACTTGTTGCGCCACGCTTTGACTGCGTATTTATCACTGCTTGCATCCATAAAGGCTTTAAATTGACTCGCTGGTGCACCCATGTAGGTAGGACTACCGAAAATGACGGCATCGCAGTGATCGATTGTGTTTAGCAGCTCGTCATTTTGATAGCGGCCTGCGTTAATATCTTGTCCTAACACTTCAAGTAATTCGATTTCAACGCCTTGAGAGTGAATGCCTTCTGCGATGCTGTGTGCTAACAGCCGTACAGCCCCTTGCTGGGAAAAAAAGACAATCGCTATTTTCTTTTTCATACCTGCTCCTCGTATAGATTGCGTTGGGCTGGAACATCACTTTGATACTCGATAAATTCCCATTCAATACCGTTATCATCAAAAGCATAAAAGCGAGTTCGATGAGGCTCTATCTCCATGTCGTGGTTGTCGCGAAAGCCCGCTGCGAGCAGTCTTTTTGAGACCGCTTGAATGTCTGACACAACAAGCCCTATATGATTGATACCTAGATCAAAATAGGGTGTACGTGTCGCGTGAGGTTGCGATTTTGGTTCAGCTTCCTGAAGAGCAAGGTAGTGCTGCTCAGTACCGATATGGCACCAACGTTTTGTATTCATCCCTTGATATCGCACGCTAAAGTCGGGAAGAGCGGTTTGTAAAAAATGGATGGTCTGTTCAAGGTTGTTGACCGTAATATTGGCGTGCTCCACGTATGTTTTCATTATTCCTCCTAAACTACTGCATGAAAGTAATATGGATGATTTCTGATTGATGTATTTAGTAAAGCTATTTGTTTATTAATCTAATATCTTAATTACTTAAGTAAACAAAAAGCTTTATATATGGAGTAAAAACAGGCCAAGATGTGATTGGTGTGGATTATTTGTGCAATTGATATGTAATATGTATAAAAAAACGGCGCTCAATGAGCGCCGTTTTAAAATTGAATTGACTAAATATTATAGTGATTCAGTAAAAGTACGAGCGATAACGTCACGTTGCTGCTCTGGAGTTAGTGAGTTAAAACGTACTGCATAACCAGAAACACGAATAGTTAGCTGTGGGTAGTTCTCTGGGTGAGCTACAGCATCTTCAAGTGTTTCACGTTTTAGAACGTTAACGTTTAGGTGTTGACCACCTTCGATGCGTGGTGCTGTTTCGATTGAAACTTCACGGCTTTCGTATTCACCTAGTTCGTTGATTGAAACTACTTGGTCAGCGTCATAGCCTGCTGATGCAGCAACACAACGTGCTTCATCTTTCTCGCTATCTAGTAGCCAGATAGAGTTTAGAAGTTCATCATTTGCTGCTTTAGTAATTTGAATACCTTGGATCATCACTATCTCCTAGTCCACAAACGTGGTGTTATTGGTGTTAATTTTTGAATTTTGTTGAGCTACGTATTATATAGCGGATAACCACTATTTTAATATTGATTTAAGTCAAAAAACAACTAAAAACCTTAAACTTCTCATGGTAAAAACATTGAGTTAAATCAATAAAAGCTTTAAAAACATAGTGATTACAATATATTTTAAACTATAAAAATTAGTTAAGTGTTTAAAATGTTGTAATTTTACTACATTTGAAGTTTGTTTTTTGAGCTAATATGAGCAATATCCCATGCTAGCGTGGCATTTCTGAAAGTAAAAAGTGATTAAATGACAATTGAAAGAAAGTGCAAAAATAAGAAATTTATCGGTGCTCATGTGTCGGCTGCTGGTGGGGTTGATCAAGCGCCACTTAGAGCTGCTGAAATTGGAGCTACGGCATTTGCTTTGTTTACTAAAAATCAAAGGCAATGGGCTGCAAAACCGTTAGAAGTGAATACGATTCGTGCATTTAAAGAAAACTGCAAGCGACTGGGATACCTCAGTGAGCAGATCCTGCCGCATGACTCTTACTTAATAAATTTAGGAGCGCCAGAGCAAGAGAAGCTCGATAAATCAAGATTGGCCTTTATTGATGAAATGACAAGGTGTGAGCTGCTGGGCTTAACATTGCTGAACTTCCATCCAGGTAGCCATTTAAAAAAAATATCAGAGCAAGAATGTTTAGCCAAAATTGCTGAGTCAATTAATTTGGCGCACCAAGCGGTGCCAAACGTTGTGGCCGTTATTGAAAATACCGCGGGGCAGGGGAGTAACTTAGGGTGGCGTTTCGAGCATATCGCGGAAATCATTGCTCAAGTTGAGAACAAAGAACGGGTTGGTGTTTGCCTTGATACATGCCACACCTTTGCCGCTGGTTATGATTTGCGTGGTCCTGCAGCATGTGATGCTACATTTGCCGAGTTCGACCGTGTTGTGGGGATGCACTATTTAAGAGCGATGCATCTTAATGATTCAAAAACAGAATTTGCCGCCCGCGTTGATAGGCATCATTCATTAGGGCATGGGGAAATTGGTTGGGATTGTTTTGAGTATATAGCAAAAGATCAGCGTTTTAACGGTATCCCTTTGATTCTTGAAACAATTAATCCCGATCTTTGGAGTGATGAAATTCAAACGCTTAAGGATTTTGATATACAATCAAAAGCTTAAACGGGTCGTTCATATAATTGGCATCAATCTTTCATGAGTGGTGGTGAACATAGCATAACTAAATCACGATTAAGGAGGTTGCTATGCCATTTGCTACTCACTTTGCTGCCGTTAGACCGACTCGTTTCCCAGTTCCCAATCGTCATATATCGGGACAGGGGCATTATCGCATTCCTCAGAAACAACATTAAATTCAACTTGTTCCTCGGGTGAATTCTGAGAAAATGATCTCTAGAATTCACTCGCAGGATATTCAATATGACTCAGGCTCAGACGTGGCAAGATGTAATCGGTCAGGAAAAACAGCAAGCATACTTTCAAGAAACCCTTCAATTTGTGGAGTCAGAAAGGCAATCAGGCAAGGTGGTTTATCCGCCAGCAGCTGATGTATTTAATGCGTTCCGTGCGACAGAGTTTCAAGATGTGAAAGTGGTGATCTTAGGGCAAGATCCTTACCACGGGCCAAATCAAGCTCATGGTCTTTGCTTTTCAGTATTGCCAGGAGTGAAAACGCCACCTTCATTGGTCAATATGTACAAAGAGCTCGCTCAAGATATTGAGGGATTTCAAATTCCCAATCATGGCTACCTTCAGAGTTGGGCTGAACAAGGAGTGTTGCTGCTCAATACCGTGCTAA
Organism: Vibrio sp. NTOU-M3; assembly: GCF_040869035.1. NCBI lineage: Bacteria > Pseudomonadati > Pseudomonadota > Gammaproteobacteria > Vibrionales > Vibrionaceae > Vibrio > Vibrio sp. NTOU-M3. The sequence goes on along the minus strand of NZ_CP162100.1, from coordinate 2,584,727 downwards.
CAGTGGAGCAAGGAAAAGCACATTCACATTCTAAGACGGGATGGGAAACCTTTACTGATCGCGTTATTGAGTCTATTAATCAGCATCAAAGCGGTGTGGTATTTTTGCTTTGGGGTTCGCATGCGCAAAAGAAAGGCCGCTTTATTGATCGCAACAAACATCATGTATTAGCTGCGCCGCATCCTTCACCATTATCTGCTCATCGCGGATTTTTTGGTTGTAAACATTTCTCTGCGGCAAACCAGCTATTGAGTCAGCAAGGGAAAACACCGATTACGTGGCATCTCCCGCAGAACATTATGTAAGAATTCGATTACAGGATAACTTGCTCGTTTTTCGAACAGTCTCAAAGCAAACTGGCACACATCTATATACACTTATTAGAAGTAAGTGTTAAGGAGAGACGCTATGATGATTGAGAGAATCAGACGTGAGCATGGTTATATGGTGCGTTTACTGGCGATCCTCAGGGAAAAACTGTCGCTATTGAAACAGGAAAAAGAAATCAACTACAGCTTAGTAAAAGAGATCGTTGATTACTTAACAGACCATTCTGAAAAAGTGCACCATCCAAAAGAAGATATTCTGTACCAGTATTACCTTAAACATTATGGTGATCAGCAAGACATCGTAAACTTGGAAGAAGAGCATATTCGCTTGTCTGAAAAGAGCCATGCTTTTCTTGCTGTGATAGAGATGATTCTTCAAGACGCAGTCGTTCCACAAAATATCTTTATGGAGCAACTGGAGGATTTTTTGAAGGCGCAGAAAAGCCATCTTGAAATGGAAGAGCACTCCGTTTTGCCTTTGATCAGTAAACAGTTTTCGACACAAGATTGGCAGACAGTTGAGCAACTGTGGTTAGTTGTTGAAGATGATCCAGTCTTTGGGGATACCATCGCTGAGCAATACAAACAGCTCGCTCAGAGAGTGAGGCAAACCGATAGCGAGTGTATCTAACACTATTCAAAGTAAAAATAGGCACCGTATGGTGCCTATTTTTTAAATATCGATATCTTCTAAGTTGTCGTAGGTGACGTCCATATCCATAAGCTCACGTTTCAAACGCTGCCTATCTTTAATTGCTTCAATCTCTCTCCATTTACGTTTCACTGGCTTGCTACGTGTACGTGATTTTGGAAGGTCCATCTCCATGAATTGTTCGAAATCTAAGCCATCCATAAGCTACCTCTTTGTTGTTGTATTTATCACTCCATGAAGGAGCTTTTTTAATACCATTGAGTTTGGAGCGTAACTTTGATTCGTTTCTCATTTGTTACGTTTGAATGAACTTTTTAACTGAATATTGTTAGGTGGTCACAAATTTCGTGTAGATTTTTGGTGAATAAAACAGCGTTTGAATTCACGCAAACGTTTAAATTTTACTTTTTTTAATGTTAATGACAGTGCGCTTTCATTCTCATGATTAACCGTTGAAGCTTTTGGCTATTTTTTATGCACTGTTTACATTTTTGTGCTTTTTTCTTATGCCGTGGGAGAAATCAATATGCCTTATAGTTTCGGGGGTTAGTGACGGATAGCTGGGCGGTAACTTTGTGTTCATTCGTCAACGTTAGGCGTTGTTAATTTTTTATCTTATTGTTCTATGCTTGTGCTTTTCTTGTATTTTTTTGTGTTAATTTTAGGTGACTTTCTAGTGAAAAATAACAATTGTGCGATACTTGTTGCGTATTGATTTTTGTATGGCTTACCTGCATTATCCGCCCGTCAAAAATACGCTGATACGTAAAAGGGAAGCATGAAGCGAGTTTTACATATCTCGGCTGCTGCATACTACAAATAATAACTAAGATTCATTGACACTTAGTTGAGCAGCCAGATGGATGGCTTGGAAGCGGGGATCAGCGAAAACTCACTATGAGGATCTTATGACAGACTTAATTAACTTGATGAATGACCTGCTTTGGGGGTCTATTCTGGTTTATCTTTTAGTAGGTGTAGGAATTTACTTTACGGTTCGGTTGGGGTTCATTCAGTTCCGCCATTTTGGTCACATGTTTTCTGTGTTAAAAAACAGCCGTAAAGCAGACAAAGCGGGCATCTCTTCATTTCAAGCACTTTGTACGAGTTTAGCTGCTCGTGTTGGTACAGGTAACATGGCTGGTGTGGCGGTTGCATTAACTGCCGGTGGACCGGGTGCAATTTTCTGGATGTGGCTGATTGCAATGCTTGGTATGGCGACCTCGTTTGCCGAAAGTACGCTAGCGCAACTATACAAAACCAAAGACGATGATGGTAACTACCGCGGTGGTCCAGCTTATTACATGGAAAAAGGCCTGGGCATGCGCTGGATGGGTGTATTGTTCTCTATTTTCTTGATCATTGCTTTTGGTTTGGTATTTAACGCAGTACAGGCTAACTCGATTGCCAATGCGATGCATGCCGCGTTTGGTTGGGAAGACATCTATGTTGGTGTTGCGGTTGTATTGCTTTCTTCTATTGTGATCTTCGGTGGTATCAAGCGAATTGCACGTGTTGCTGAGTTGGTTGTTCCAGTTATGGCGCTGGCATATTTGGCACTTGCTTTGTTCGTTATGTTTATGAACATTGAGAAGGTTCCAGCGGTCGTTTCTCTTATCTTTAAGAGTGCCTTTGGTCTTCAAGAAGCCGCTGCTGGTGGTTTAGGTTATGCGATAGCTCAAGCGATGATCAATGGTATTAAACGTGGTCTATTTTCTAACGAAGCCGGTATGGGTTCTGCGCCAAATGCTGCTGCTTCTGCAACACCTTACCCACCACACCCTGCATCCCAAGGCTATGTTCAGATGCTTGGCGTGTTCATGGATACCATTGTTATTTGTTCAGCAACGGTAGCGATCATTCTAATGTCTGGTGAATATGTACCTCATGGTGAAGTAACCGGTATTCAGTTAACTCAAAATGCATTGAGTTCTCAAGTTGGTGAATGGGGCAGTATTTTTGTTGCGGTTGCCATTTTCTTCTTCGCGTTCACATCTATTATTGCGAACTACTCATACGCGGAAACCAACCTGATTTTCCTTGAGCATAACCATAAAGCGGGCCTAAGTATTTTCCGCGTTATTGTTTTAGGTATGGTGATGTTTGGGGCACTTGCTTCATTACCCGTTGTTTGGTCACTTGCCGATGTGTCTATGGGCTTGATGGCGATTGTTAACTTGGTAGCTATCTTGTTGCTATCCGGTATCGTGATTAAGCTTGCGAAAGACTATAACCGTCAGCTTAAAGAAGGCAAAGTACCGACATTTGATTCAAATGACTTCCCTGAGCTTAAATCTCAGCTAGAAGACGGTATTTGGGACCAAAATAAGAAAGACTAATATCACAGTTATATTAGAAACGGCGTGTTGTGACTTTGTACCTAACGATGGTTTCTTTATATAAGCTATAGATAATGTCTATTAGAACGATTCAAAAAGCCATGCAGACAATGCATGGCTTTTTTTGTAACCTATAAGCAATAAGATTATAAATGGATAGAGTAAAGTCATGTTAGTCGTCGTTTCCCCTGCGAAAACACTGGATTATGAATCGCCTTTAGCGACTGAGAAATACACACAGCCTGAGCTAGTGGAGTATTCTAAGGCGCTGATTAAAGTGTGCCGCAAACTGACCCCAGCAGATGTCGCTAGCTTAATGAAGGTGAGTGATAAGATTGCAGATTTAAACGTCGGTCGTTTTCAAGAGTGGAGTGAGAATTTTACGGTTGATAATGCTCGGCAAGCGATTTTAGCGTTTAAAGGGGATGTTTACACAGGTCTTGATGCGCAAAGCCTAACCGAAGATGACTTTGATTATGCGCAGAAGCACCTTCGTATGCTCTCGGGGTTGTATGGTCTATTAAAGCCGTTAGATCTGATGCAGCCTTACCGCCTTGAGATGGGGACCAAGCTTGCTAATGATAAAGGAAGTAATCTTTATCAGTTTTGGGGCAATGTGATCACGGAAAAGCTGAATCAAGCGATTGCAGAGCAAGGTGACAATGTTTTAATCAATCTTGCTTCTAACGAATACTTTAAAGCTGTGAAGCCAAAGTCTCTGGATGCTCAAGTGGTCACGCCTATCTTTAAAGATTGTAAAAATGGTCAATATAAAGTGATCAGCTTTTACGCTAAGAAAGCGAGAGGCATGATGGCTCGCTATATTATTGAAAACAAGATCGCGAGTGTGGCAGATCTAACTCAATTTAGCACTGCGGGTTACTACTTTGTTGAAGCGGAATCAACGCCAACCGAATTGGTTTTTAAACGCGAAGAACAATAAGCGAAGAATTATGGTTACGTGGCTAAAACAACTATTGAGAAAGTATGATGCTTGGTGTGTGTCTATGGGGCTTACACCAGAAAATAAGCGAAGCTGCGTGCCATATCGTTCAGAGCCGGATTCTTCCAAACAAAGTCACAAACACAACAAGGCGCAATGAAAATGCGCCTTTTTGATACGCACTGCCATCTCGATTTCTCCCCCTTTTCAGATGATATTACTCATCATGTAAACCTTGCTCAGCAGCAAGCCGTCGTGCGTTTGTTAATCCCTTCAATTGGGGCTTCCAATTGGGGGACGGTCGACAAACTGGCGAAGCAGCATGCATCTATCTATTACGCATTAGGGGTTCATCCGTACTTTATTGATGGCCAAAGTCTTGCAGACCTCACCACATTGGAACAACGATTAACGAATCGTAGCGAGCATTGTGTTGCTGTTGGTGAGTGCGGTTTAGATGCCATGATAGAGGTGGATTTGGCTCTTCAAGAGCACCTTTTTGTTCGTCAAATTGAATTAGCGCAGTCTTTTCAACTTCCTCTGATTTTACATGCAAGAAAGACCCATAATCGCCTTATTCAACTGCTGAAGAAACATCGTTTTATCCACGGAGGGGTGTTGCATGGTTTTTCCGGGAGCTACCAGCAAGCAATGCAGTTTGTTGAGCTTGGTTTTTACATCGGTGTCGGTGGCGTGATTACTTATCCAAGAGCCAACAAAACGCGCTTAGCGATAGCGCAGTTACCGCTTGATGCTTTGGTGTTAGAAACAGATTCTCCCGACATGCCACTTATGAATGAGCAAGGCAAGCCCAACCATCCCCAAAACCTGAGTAAAATATTGCGTGAGCTCGCATTGTTAAAGAATACTTCTACGCAAACGATTGCTGAAAACGTTTGGAAAAATAGCAATCTGGCGTTCAATATTTGTGAATAGTTTCGAAATATATTGTTCATTTGGTCACGCTATTTCGACTGAATAGTGACAATATTCACATTATTGGGTGAATGCTTGATGAATCTTATAAGAAAGTGTGAAGGCGGCATTACTTTATCCTCGGTCGGGTGAGTATAATTGCCCACGCTTTTGAGCTCCATTTTGTAACACGCCAACAAATAACATATAAGGAAGTCATAAACTATGAGCCTGTTTATGAGCCTAGTCGGTATGGCAGTATTGCTAGGAATTGCATTACTACTGTCAGATAACCGCAAAGCTATCAATCTAAGAACTGTGGGTGGCGCATTTGCTATCCAATTCATCATCGGTGGTTTCGTTCTTTACGTACCATGGGGTCGTGACCTTCTGGCTGGTTTTTCAGCTGGTGTACAGAACGTGATCGATTACGGTAAAGACGGTACTGGTTTCCTATTCGGCAGCCTAGTTAACTTCTCAGTTGACGGTATCGGTTTCATCTTTGCTTTCCAAGTACTACCAACGCTAATCTTCTTCTCTGCGCTAATTTCTGTACTTTACTACATCGGTGTGATGCAGTGGGTTATCAAGATTCTTGGTGGTGGTCTACAAAAAGCACTAGGTACTTCACGTGCCGAGTCTATGTCTGCAGCAGCTAACATTTTCGTAGGTCAAACAGAAGCTCCGCTAGTGGTTCGTCCGTTTGTTCCAAAAATGACTCAGTCTGAGCTATTTGCAGTAATGTGTGGTGGTCTAGCGTCTGTTGCTGGTGGTGTACTAGCAGGTTACGCATCTATGGGTGTACCTCTAGAGTACCTTGTAGCAGCATCATTCATGGCAGCACCAGGTGGTCTACTATTCGCTAAAATCATCAAACCAGAAACTGACACACCAGATGAGAGTCTAGGTGATGACATCGACGGTGGTGACGACAAGCCAGCTAACGTTATCGACGCAGCTGCAGGCGGCGCATCAGTTGGTCTACAACTAGCTCTTAACGTAGGTGCAATGCTACTAGCATTCATCGGTCTAATCGCGCTAATCAACGGTATCCTAGGTGGCGTTGGCGGTTGGTTCGGTATGGAAAACCTAACTCTAGAACTACTTCTAGGTTGGCTATTCGCTCCTCTAGCATTCCTAATCGGTGTTCCATGGGCTGAAGCAACAGTTGCTGGTTCATTCATCGGTCAGAAGTTGGTTGTTAACGAATTCGTAGCTTACCTAAACTTCGTACCTTACGTTGGCGAGAACGCTCAAGTTGTTGCAGCAACAGGTGCAGTAATGTCTGAGAAGACTCAAGCAATCATCGCATTCGCTCTATGTGGTTTCGCAAACCTTTCTTCTATCGCGATTCTACTAGGTGGTCTAGGTGGTCTAGCTCCAAACCGTCGTCACGACATCGCACGTATGGGTGTTAAAGCGGTTGCAGCTGGTACGCTATCTAACCTAATGGCGGCGACAATCGCTGGCTTCTTCCTATCTTTCTAATTGATTAAGCGAAAGATTATATAGACGCCGTTTTAAAAAGCCCCGTAGTCACACGTTGTGTGCTACGGGGCTTTTTTATTTTTTCTTTCGTCGTTTTTTGCTTGCTAACGATGTTAACTGCGAATATTCGCCCCAATCATTTAGTGAAACGAAACACCTTGGGAGTCATATTCTTGTTGCCTTTGTTCGCGAACAAAATACTTAGAAATACGTCAGCCTAATTGGATTTAGGCAATAAATTCACTGCGTTTGGATATCGATAAGATTGAGCAAACGTTGAACAAAACCTTTTTTGAGATACAAACCGTTTGCGCTCTATGAGCAACTACAGTTTTGCGATAAATATCTATAATGTATATGTCTATAGAAAGTAGGGTAGAACTCATGAATGAAGTTATCCTCGCAACCCTAGCTGGGTTTGTTGTCGGAATCCTGTTTTCTGCCATTAAGTTGCCAATACCTGCTCCCCCAGTGTTATCTGGTGTGATGGGCATTGTAGGGGTGTACTTAGGTGGCATTACTTATCAATGGATTATTGAGAAGTTTTTTAGCTAGCGCTGATTGATACAAGGAGTATGATGAGCACTGGCGATATACATGTTAGACACCGCAATCACAGATTGTTGTGCCATAGACCAAACTGGTACTGTGCGGTGACAAGGATAGCAATTGGTATACGCAACCCTTTTAGCAATGTTGCTAGAGGTGTTTCATTCGCTGTATATACCGAGTCTTCAAGGAACCAAGTCCGTTCATTAATGACTGTTTAGCCATAAACTCACGGTGGAGTGCCGTGGGCTGAGTAGTGAAATTTTTGAATATTGATCGGAGATAGAAATGAGCGATTTAAAAGCAGCAGCACTACGTGCACTTAAACTAATGGACCTAACTACGCTGAATGATGACGATACTGACGCGAAAGTTATTTCACTATGTCATGACGCAAAATCAGCAGTAGGTAACACAGCTGCAATCTGTATTTACCCTCGCTTTATTCCTATTGCTAAGAAGACACTTCGTGAGCAAGGTACACCAGACGTTCGCATCGCGACCGTAACTAACTTCCCACACGGTAACGACGACATCGAAATCGCAGTTGCTGAGACAAAAGCGGCAGTCGCTTACGGTGCTGATGAAGTAGACGTAGTATTCCCTTACCGTGCTCTAATGGCAGGTAACGAAGAAGTTGGCTTCGAGCTAGTGAAGCAATGTAAAGAAGCGTGTGGTGACATCCTTCTTAAAGTGATCATCGAAACAGGTGAACTGAAAGAAGAAGCGCTAATCAAGAAAGCTTCTGAAATCTGTATCAAAGCGGGTGCAGACTTCATTAAAACTTCAACTGGTAAAGTGCCAGTAAACGCAACACCAGAATACGCTCGCATGATGCTTGAAGTTATTCGCGATATGGGCGTTGCAGAAACTGTTGGTTTCAAACCAGCAGGTGGTGTTCGCACTGCAGAAGACGCAGCGGCATACCTAGCAATGGCTGATGAAATCCTAGGTGACAACTGGGTTGATGCTCGTCACTACCGTTTCGGTGCGTCAAGCCTGCTAACTAACCTACTTAATACATTAGAAGTAACAGACGAGACTGCTGACCCAGCAGCTTACTAATTCTCTCGTCCTATTTGACGCCGCAGCGTTGTTGACTGCGTAAGTTCATCCTGATCACATAGAGCCTCTATGCTCATAGGAATGAACTTACTTGTCGCCTAGCTGCAACGCCAAATAGTTTGAGAGTAAATAATGACAAAGTCTGTTTGGTGGAGTAGTGACTCGCTGCTCCACATTACCTCTTTACCTTACAACCTTGCTGCTCAAAGCATGGGAGGATCTAATGTACTTACCTCAAGAAATTATTCGTAAAAAACGCGACGGCGAAGTTCTAACTGCCGAAGAAATCAACTTCTTCATACAAGGTGTTGCAAACAATTCTGTATCTGAAGGTCAGATCGCGGCATTTGCAATGGCCATCTTTTTCAACGAAATGACAATGCCTGAGCGTATCGCACTGACGTGTGCAATGCGTGACTCTGGCATGGTGATCGATTGGAGCCACAAAGAGTTTGGCGGTCCTATCGTTGATAAACACTCAACCGGTGGTGTGGGTGACGTAACTTCGCTAATGCTTGGCCCTATGGTGGCAGCGTGTGGCGGCTTCGTACCTATGATCTCTGGTCGTGGCCTTGGTCACACTGGCGGTACGCTAGACAAGCTTGAGTCAATTCCAGGCTACAACATCACACCGACTAATGAAGTATTTGGTGATGTGACAAAAGACGCCGGCGTGGCAATTATCGGTCAAACTGGTGACTTAGCACCTGCAGACAAGCGTGTTTACGCGACTCGTGATATTACCGCAACAGTAGATAACATCTCGCTTATCACAGCGTCAATTCTGTCTAAGAAACTGGCTGCCGGTCTTGAGTCTCTAGTTATGGATGTAAAAGTAGGCTCTGGCGCATTTATGCCAACTTACGAAGCATCTGAAGAGCTAGCGAAATCCATCGTAGCGGTAGCAAACGGTGCAGGCACCAAGACAACTGCAATTCTAACTGATATGAACCAAGTACTGGCTTCTTCAGCGGGTAACGCAGTAGAAGTTCGTGAAGCGGTTCAGTTCCTAACTGGTGAATACCGTAACCCTCGTCTACTAGAAGTAACGATGGCGTCATGTGCTGAAATGTTGGTACTAGCAAAACTTGCTGATGACACAGCAGATGCGCGTGCAAAACTGATGGAAGTACTCGATAACGGTAAAGCGGCACAATGCTTCGGCAAGATGGTTGCAGGCCTTGGTGGCCCAGTAGACTTTGTCGAGAACTACGATAACTACCTAGAAAAAGCAGAAATCATCAAGCCAGTCTTTGCTGATGAATCTGGTGTTGTTTCAGCAATGGATACCCGTGCAATCGGTATGGCAGTTGTTTCTATGGGTGGTGGTCGCCGCGTTGCAACCGACGTGATCGACTACGCAGTCGGCTTTGATGGCTTTATTCGCTTGGGTGAACAAGCGTCTAGTGACAAGCCTCTAGCTGTGATCCACGCTCGCAATGAAGAGCAGTGGCAAGAAGCGGCGAACGCACTGAAAGCCGCAATCACGATTGGCGGCGAATATACGCCAACACCAGAGGTATATCGTCAGATTCGCGCTGAAGACCTTTAATCCCGTCATACTTGAAGTTGCAGCGTTGTTGACGGCGAAAATTCACCCTAATCACATAGAGCCTCTATGCTCATAGGGCTGAATTTTCTTGTCGCCTAGCTGCAACTCCAATTATTTAGGGATTAGCATAATATTAATTAGATTGGTCGATTGAGCTTTTGCTCTCGGCCAGTTAAAGGAAGAGAGCAATGAAAAGAGCATTTATTTTAGTCTTAGACTCATTTGGTATCGGTGCAACGGCTGATGCGAAAGATTTTGGTGATGTGGGTTCTGATACCCTAGGTCATATTGCAGAGCAGTGTGACAAAGGTTTAGCGGACAACGCGGATCGTAGCGGCGCACTAAAGCTACCTAACCTATCTAAGCTAGGCCTAGCGATGGCGCACAAAGAGTCAACAGGCAGCTTTGCTTCTGGCCTTGACGCTGACGCTGAAATCATCGGTGCATACGGCCATGCGGCTGAGCTTTCTTCTGGTAAAGATACTCCATCAGGCCACTGGGAAATTGCAGGTGTACCTGTCCTGTTTGACTGGGGCTACTTCACTGATAAAGCAAACAGCTTTCCGAAAGAGCTAACAGATCGCATTCTTGAGCGTGCAGGTCTAGACGGCTTCCTAGGTAACTGCCACGCGTCAGGTACTCAGGTTCTTGATGACCTAGGTGAAGAGCATATGAAGACTGGCCAACCCATCTTCTATACCTCAGCTGACTCTGTTTTCCAAATTGCATGTCACGAGGAAACGTTTGGTCTAGAGCGTCTACTAGAGCTGTGCCAAATCGCACGTGAAGAGCTTGAAGATTACAACATTGGCCGTGTTATCGCTCGTCCATTCATTGGCCCAGGTAAAGGTCAGTTTGAGCGTACCGGTAACCGTCGTGACCTATCTGTTGAGCCACCTTCAGCAACGATTCTTCAAAAGCTAGTAGATGAGAAGGGCGGTGAAGTTCACTCGATTGGTAAGATCTCTGATATCTATGCTGGCTGTGGTATCACTAAGAAGACTAAAGCAACGGGCATCCCAGCTCTATTTGAAGCAACCAAAGAAGCAATCAAAGAAGCGGGTGACAATACTATCGTATTCACTAACTTCGTTGATTTCGATTCAGCTTACGGCCACCGTCGTGACGTAGCGGGTTATGCAGCAGCGCTAGAGTACTTTGACGGTCGTATCCATGAAGTAATGGAGCTGATGGAAGAAGATGACCTGTTAATTCTTACCGCTGACCACGGTTGTGATCCTACATGGCCGGGTACTGATCACACACGTGAACATATCCCTGTCATTGTCTACGGGAAAAAAGTGCCAGCAGGTTCACTGGGTCGTCGCGATAGCTTTGCTGATATCGGCCAAACCTTGGCGAGTTACTTTGGTACCTCTCCTATGGAATACGGGAAGAATTTCCTGTAATTACAAATAGTTTGATTTAAATAGAGGGCTTGTCCCTCTATTCTTTTGTTTATTGCTAACTTACTCCGATTAAGAAAAGGAAATTGAATCATGGCAACTCCACATATCAACGCAGAAATGGGTGCATTTGCAGATGTTGTTCTTATGCCGGGCGATCCATTGCGAGCAAAATACATCGCAGAGACCTTCCTAGAGGACGTAGTACAGGTGTGCGATGTACGTAACATGTATGGTTTCACTGGGACATACAAAGGCCGTAAGGTGTCTGTTATGGGCCACGGTATGGGTATTCCGTCATGTTCAATCTACGCGACTGAACTAATCAAAGATTTTGGCGTGAAGAAAATTATCCGAGTGGGTAGCTGTGGTGCGGTAAGTGAAGACATCAAAGTTCGCGATGTTGTGATTGGTATGGGCGCGTGTACTGACTCTAAAGTGAACCGTATTCGCTTCAAAGGTCATGATTTTGCGGCGATTGCAGATTACAAAATGGTGCGTGCAGCAGAAGATGCAGCGAAAGCACGTGGTATTGAAGTGAAAGTGGGTAACCTATTCTCTGCTGAGCTGTTCTACACGCCGGATCCAGAAATGTTCGACGTAATGGACAAGTACGGCATCGTCGGTGTTGAAATGGAAGCGGCAGGCATCTACGGCGTCTGTGCGGAATATGGTGCGAAAGCTCTGACTATCTGTACGGTTTCAGACCACATAAAAACAGGTGAGCAAACCACTTCAGATGAGCGTCAAACCACGTTTAACGACATGATGATCATTGCCCTAGATTCTGTATTGCTTGGTGACGCAGAATAACTAAAGAAAATTAAAAAAGCCTCAGCAACTGCTGAGGCTTTTTTATATCAGTTAGACATTTTTGAGTAGGAGGTTTTCCCCCTTATTTTGAGGTTTTCTGCGTAGGACAAACGCTAGTAGTAACCCACCGATAAAACTCATTCCAACCATTGAATACATGTAACGATCGCTTTTGCGATAGTAATGATCCGAAAATGCTGTGACTTTTCCTGTTTCAAAAGTAATGCGGACAAAGCCAATAATACTGCTGTCATGTAAGATCGGTTCAACCAGTTGTTGACGGCCAATTCGTGCTGTTTCCAGTGGCGTATCAAGCCCTAAGATCTCTCGTACCGATTTTGATGTGTCACTTGCAGCGAGGCGCACCCCTTCAGAGTCGTAGATCGCGGCATCAAACACTAAATTATCTTTCGCTAGCTGGTTGGTGAGTTTCAGCAGGCGCTCTTGATCTTGTTGAATGATCATCTCGCTCGCGGACAATGATGCTTGAGAGATCAGCACCTTGGTTAATGTTTCTAGCTGATTCGCTTGAATTTGCTCATTACCTTTGGTGATCTTGACGCTGTTGACACCAATCACCCCGACCATTGCGATCAGCGATAGAATGGCTAACACCCTCAAAGCCATGCGAAATGAAAATAAAGAAGTATCCATAACAGTCCTATACGGAATATTCATACTATAGAGAATATTGAGACTTGCGTTTGTAAATTGCAATAGGGTAAGTTGTTGGGAGTTTAAATAAGGATTTAATTACATGGAAACGTTGAAGACATTCTCTATTCGTCGTCAAACTACTTTACTTAATCGCCTTCCTGAAACCCGTTTTGCTACCCAGTTTGATAAAGCAAAAGCGAGTTGGATTATCTACGGTGAATTCTTGTCACCACAGCACTTTGAAGACATCGACTTCTTCGTTGGTGACTATACTCCTGTTGTGGATGTATGGGCGGTAGGAAAATATGAAGTTGCGCTTATGGGCGTAGAGCTAACTCAAGAGCATGAATCAATTCTTCAAGCACTGGAGCTGGACTATGCGCGTTTAACAGAGGTGCCAGATTTATCTAAGCCCGGTTTGATCGTCATGGACATGGACTCAACAGCCATTCAGATCGAGTGTATTGATGAAATTGCTAAGCTCGCAGGCGTTGGTGAAGAAGTCTCTGAAGTGACTGAACGAGCGATGCAAGGAGAGCTCGACTTTGAGCAAAGTTTACGCCAGCGTGTTGGAAAGTTAGCTGGGGCGGATGAAAGTATCCTCGAGTCGGTTCGTGCAGAATTACCTCTGATGCCAGATTTAAAAGAGCTGGTGGCGACGCTACATCAATTTGGATGGAAAACAGCGATCGCGTCAGGCGGCTTTACCTACTTCTCTGATCATCTCAAGTCCTTGCTCGACTTAGATCATGCTCAGTCTAATCAACTGGAAATTATCGACGGTAAGCTCACCGGACGTGTATTGGGAGAGGTGGTTTCAGCACAGACTAAAGCTGACATTTTAGTTCAGCTTGCAGAGCAATATGACGTAGAAGTTCACAACACTATTGCTGTTGGTGATGGTGCAAATGATCTGGTCATGATGGAAGCGGCTGGATTAGGCGTTGCGTATCATGCAAAACCTAAAGTTGAAGCGCAGGCACAGGTTGCAGTGCGCTATGCTGGACTTGGCGGGGTATTGTGTGTCTTATCTGCCATGTTAGCCAAACAGAAGAAATTAAGCTGGAAACCAACACCTTAAATAGAAAGCGAAGCATAAGTCCTCGCTTTTTTATTTGGTCAGTTCGAGTCGAATAAGTACTTCTTCGGTGATATCAATCAGCTCGCCATAGCCAACAATGGTGGCTATTTCTTTCTCTAAGCTTCTTGCCTGATGCATGCTGATCTGGGTTAATTCTTCAATGTCTTTTCGTAACAAGGCGGTGATGGGTTCAAAAACTGGCGCACCACAAATTCGTAGCGCATAAAAGTCGCCCATCGCCTGTGCCTTTTTAATAAAGCTAATTCGCTCTTTGATTGACTCAAAATCACTGGCAAGTTTGGTCTCCAACGATTGAATTCGTGTGCCAAATTTTAGCGCGGAAAGGTACAGTTCGTGATATTGAGGTTCCGCCCCTTCGATACGCTTCATTGGCGTTGCAAGTAGGGTATTGGTACGTCCTTTATAGATGGGCTCAACGGAGAAGCTTTGCTCTTGTCCCAGCTTGGCAAGCAGGGCAAGGTGAGGTAGGAGTGGGTAGTTCACTCCAATAATACTAGGACTTAAGTTCCCCCCTTTTTTCTCGAAAAACAGTGGCGTACTGACCATTTTGTCGAGCAAGATATTATGCAATCCTTCAAGTAACTCATTACTAGGCAACAGCTCTTTCTTCGCATTGAGTTTCTCTTTATTGTGGTCGATTAAGGCACCAAAAAATGCGATGGTTTTGTTCGTATGGCTGTCTTCGTGAATCGCTAATTGAAGTTGTTTCCCACCCGGACTGATCCGTATCACTTTATAAGGGACGGCATCCAAAGGTAGTGACTTGTCATACAATTGAAGTTCACGGAAATTGACGAAACAGTTTTCTCCCGCTTTGAGCTTACTTGGCTCTGCCAACGCAACACTGCAGCCATGTTTAGATATATCAACGGTGACGCCAGCATTTTGCTGGTTAGAATAAGTTAATGTTAATGGGGAGCGGAACTGATAGCGTGGCTCTCTGCGTCGTGACTTTGCATCAAAGTAGAGACAGGCAGGCTGCGAAGTCGATTGACGTGAGTGGATGAATTGATTCAGTGTGTTTGTTGGTAACCTAGGCTTTTCGGTCAGAATGTAGTCTCTACCCATGGATGAGTCAGAGATCTCTTGTAAGAAGCCACAATGTGTCAATTCATCATTGTTTAGCTGAAGTTCAGATGTGTGAGGGGCAAGCTGGGTTTTGTCTTCCTCAGACAGTTCAAAAACAGATAAGCGAAAGGCTTTCCAACAACTTTTTTTTGCTCCAACATGCCAAAACAACTGACGAATTTCTCGTGAAGCTTCAGGCATCATCATGGAGAAAAATAGTTTCTTATTTTGATGCTCATGGGTGAAGGAGTAGAGCACATTATTGCTGCCTCTAAGGCCCGGCATTGTTAAGTGCTTCATTCTTTCTTTATGAAATAAACTGCTTAAAGTCTGTTGGTTACGTTCATCGTGCCAGTACTGCCATATTGGCTTGTTGTTCTCTGTCATGAGTACCAACTTCAGCTCATTGCCACTAAAAAAGACAGGTAAATTGCAAGTGTGCTTTAGGTAGGCGTGCTCGTAGCCTCTCGTTCTAGCTCGGATGATTTTGTCTTGATTATCGTGTCGAGCTTTAAGCGAATCCGATTGAAGGTTTTCTTGAATCACTTGTTCAATGACGTTGGTCTCTGTTAGCCTCAATACGCGCAAAAACTTTACGGCATCATTCTCATAAGACTCATCAATGCCCACAATGCGGTATTGAAGCGGTGCCGCAATCTCGTAAATCTCAGAATGTTTTGCCAGCTCAACATAGGTGACTTCAATCACTTCGCCAAGTTTATAGTCAAATGCAGTTGGAACTTTGAAACGAGCACCAGAAGGGGAGACATCAACCGTTACTGCATGTACGAGTTGATCTCGCGGGAGCATGATTTCAATTTGAGAAGAGAGTTTAAGCCGGTTTTCTCGCCGCTTTAAGTCGTAGCCTAGTGTGATGGGTTCAACTTCAAACTGATGGTCTTCGTTACTTAGACCTTTGTTTTTCAGTTTTCCTCGTTGTTGCATTACGCGGAAGTTGTTTCGAGTATTGCATAGTGCTTCCCACACACCTTCGGTGTAACCACCAAACTTGCGTGTATTTTTGTGATAGGCATTAAAGGCGACATCATCCAGCCAGTGTTTGATCCCATCTAATTCGTATTCACGGCATTCGCCTTGGACTCGGCCACGCAGATCTATACTCTTCGAGCATGGTGCCATGACTCGATTCAACTCCATTTTTACCAGAATTTTGACAGACGGCGCTTCACCTTCCGTCATTTGTGATAAAACGAAATTAAAATCATCAGAGTTGTAGGCTGGAATTAGTCTTTCCGCCAATGAGAGTATTTCAGATTGCTGCATACATTTCTGTTAGAGTATTCCATACCTAATCATATCGACCTTGATATAAAGATCTTTAGTGATATGTTACGGCTAATCAAGTCAAAATGACGATGAATAACCCGTTTATTGTCACAAGTAAATAAATTTGAGGACTCATGGCAAAAGCAAAACGAGCCTACGTATGTAATGACTGTGGTGCAGACTTCCCTCGTTGGCAAGGACAATGTAATGCATGTGGTAGCTGGAATACGATCAGTGAAGTCAGGCTAGCGGCTTCACCTGCCGCTGCAAGAAATGAACGTTTGACAGGTTATGCCGGAAATAGTGGTGAGACTCAGGTTCAAACATTGTCTGAGATCGATCTACAAGATGTACCTCGTTTTAGCAGTGGTTTTAAGGAACTCGATCGTGTGCTGGGGGGCGGAGTGGTCCCTGGTGCGGCTATTTTGATTGGTGGTAATCCAGGTGCGGGTAAATCGACATTACTGCTGCAAACTATGTGCGTGTTATCGTCTCAGATGCCAACCTTATACGTCACGGGTGAAGAGTCGTTACAACAAGTTGCGATGAGGGCTTCAAGACTCGGTCTGCCGAAAGAGTATTTAAAAATGCTATCAGAAACCAACGTTGATCGTATTTGCCAAGTCGCAGAAAAAGAGCAGCCTAAGATCATGGTCATTGATTCGATTCAGGTTATGCATGTCTCAGATGTTCAATCGTCTCCCGGTAGTGTGGCTCAAGTCCGCGAGTCTGCAACGGCGTTAACTCGTTATGCTAAGCAAAACAATGTCGCAGTATTCATCGTGGGCCACGTGACCAAAGATGGCACACTTGCAGGTCCAAAAGTGTTAGAACACATTATTGACTGTTCGGTGTTGCTAGATGGCGGTACCGACAGTCGATTCCGCACCTTACGTAGCCATAAAAACCGTTTTGGTGCGGTTAATGAGCTTGGCGTATTTGCAATGACAGGACAAGGACTGCGAGAAGTGAGCAATCCGTCGGCGATTTTTCTTTCAAGAGGGGAAGAGGATACCGCTGGTAGTTCAGTTATGGTTGTTTGGGAAGGTACCCGGCCTTTATTGGTTGAAATTCAAGCTTTGGTCGATTATTCCCAACTGGCAAACCCACGCCGTGTTGCGGTTGGCTTAGAGCAGAACCGCTTATCGTTGTTGCTTGCCGTCTTACATAAACATGGTGGGTTACAAATGGCTGACCAAGACGTGTTTGTTAATGTCGTTGGTGGTGTGAAGGTCACTGAAACCAGTGCGGATTTAGCACTATTAATGGCCTTGATTTCTAGCTTCCGTGACCGACCATTGCCGAAAGATGTTGTGGTCTTTGGCGAGATAGGATTGGCGGGGGAAATCCGCCCCGTACCGAGTGGGCAAGAGCGCCTCAACGAAGCATTTAAGCATGGCTTTAAACGTGCCATTGTTCCAGCGGCCAATATGCCAAAAGGTGGTATCGCAGGAATGCAAATCTTTGGCGTGAAAAACCTTTCTGAAGCTATTGAGCATTTTGATGATTTGTAATGATAGTATAATTAATAAGACGCAAGTTTTTGCATAATTGATAAGACATTACGTATATAAGGATATATTCGTGAAAATTTATGCAATGTTGCTGCTTTGGATGTGTGCCACTTTTAGTTGGGCACATCCAGAAACAACCGTTGAAACGAGCCAGTCTGTTCAGTGGTATCAAGGAGGTAAGTGGCAAGCCGGCTCGTCATTACGTCATCACTTGTATTCGTTAAAGCCAAAGGACGAGTTTTCTCTCACCGGAGGTAAGCAAGTTAGCTTTTTTCGCTTTACCGTTCGTCAACCTCAGCGATTTGTCATCGACTTTCGTAATTCAACTTTGATTGGGCACTTCCAGCATGTTCTGTTTGATGGAGGTGAGCAGCCCATCCAAGTTTTTACGGGAGGAATTCTTGAACAAGAAGCCAATCCGTATTTTCTCCGCCATGGTCGAGTGGTAGATCTTATCCCAGGGGATTACTCCTTACTTACTTTCCAGCAGTCACAGTTTAATATTGCCCCGCCAACGCCTTTTATTATGCCGGAAGCAGAATATATTCAAGAGATTAAGGTCGGAAACAGCATCACTTTATTAGGGCTAGGTATTTTTGCTAGTCTATTTTTTTACTATTTGGTGCTATCTATTACTCGGCGCTCTCGAGTTGATCTGGCGTACGCCCTATTTATTTTTGGGAACCTTCTATTCAATGCCACATCGTTACTATTCTTAAGTGATGTGCTGGGTGCTACATGGTTTACTGGTGCGAGCTGGCCGATCTTGTTATCGAACATTGCTTATGTGGTTTTTGTTCTTGCATTGCTAGGTATTACTCGTTTACAGCATCCTTGGTTATGGTGGAGTGGCTTTGCGACTGTTGTACTGTTTAGCGCTTTTTTTATCGCATCGTTTTTCTTGCCTAATTTTCAAAATGAGTTCAATCGGTTGGGGGTCGCCATTTTCTTGTGCTTTGGTTTGTGCAGTGGTTTAGTGCTCAGTTGGCAAAAGAACATTGTTGCAAGGTGGTATTTGCTAGCGAATCTCGGCTTTTTTATTCTAGCGATGATAGCGATTTCACAAGAGCAAATTGCTGGTGTGACAACGATTTATATGTCTCATATTGGGTTGGTTGCGGTTGCTTGTGAGGTGCTTTTGTTGTCTTGTGTGGTGGCATATCAGATGACTCGAATTGAACATGAGCGCCATGAAGCGTTGCAGCGGTCCGAGTTACATTTGCAATTGGCCCATCGTGATCCTTTAACTCAATTGCCAAATCGATATGCGATGGAAGAACGGTTACAAACGGCATCAGAGTCAGAGTCATTCATCTATATTGATTTGGACGGATTGAAGCAATGCAATGATTGTTATGGTCATAAGGTAGGTGACAAGCTTTTGGTTTCGTTTGCTTCCCACTTAGCTAAGGCGTTACCGAAAGAAGCGATGCTTTTTAGGATTTCAGGTGACGAATTTGGCTTGTTTTACGCTACGGCGATACAAGGTCATGTAGAACACGCGCTCATTAGTGTTGAAACGAAATTGAAAAAAGAGTTTTCCTCGTTTTGTGGTATTAGCTATGGCATCGCTGAGTTTAGTCAGTACATGAATTATCACGATACGGTGCAACAAGCTGATGAAAGAATGTACATCAATAAAAGAAAAAGGAAAGCAGCCAACGGCTGAAAGTAGGGCAATATAAAAAGAGGGAGCTTTCGCTCCCTCTTTTTATGGTGATTAGAAAGTATTGATACCCAATGCTTGGATTTCAAAACCATCACTTCTCAGTAGGTGAGATTCAAGTTGAGACTCACTTAAGTTGTGCTTGTCTTGCATTGTTACGCGGTGAGTTTTATCGGCAAAGCGAATCGCAGTTAGGCGACAGCCTTGGTACTCTTTGCCAAACTGAACATTAAGCGTACGGTTGGTACGAAGTAGTTGCTCGTTGCTTTCGTAACCTGGTAGCAACTCATCGTATTCACCGATATCAGCGACCGCTAGCCATGAGCTTTCAATCTCGCCGTTACGTAGACATTTTAGCTGAACTTTTGTGACACCTTGCTCTGGGTAATCAGCAAATGTTCTGTTGTAACCACCACCAGTGAATTCACGAACAAAGAGAGATTTACCTTGAACTGGACAGTTCAATTTCACTGTTGTTGCTCC
Source organism: Vibrio sp. NTOU-M3 (assembly GCF_040869035.1). Classification (NCBI taxonomy): domain Bacteria; kingdom Pseudomonadati; phylum Pseudomonadota; class Gammaproteobacteria; order Vibrionales; family Vibrionaceae; genus Vibrio; species Vibrio sp. NTOU-M3. The sequence continues at coordinate 2,564,899 of NZ_CP162100.1, read as the reverse complement.
AGCACGGCCCACAGAGTAGAAGGTTGAAGAGTCTTCTGCACCTGTCATGTTTTCTGGGCGGTAACGTGTTTGGTCTGCTTCCGTACGAACTCCTTCTTTGTTGATACGAACGTAGGCATGACGGCTACCTTCCGGAGCTTCTTCTTTTCCATAAACGACAGTTTGAAGCGCTTCATCAACATTACATGACAAAACATTTGTGTCCGGTTCTGGATTGGTCAGACACTCTTTTAGGTTCTGGCTGTATGGTTCATACAAGCTTTCACATAGTTCGATATGGATATCAGTCAGGTCTTGATCATCACTTGGCTGTACTTTTAGTGAGTTAAGTAGTGGGCCATATGAGTTCGCTTTATCATTCGCACGAACCGTGATTGGTGTGAAGAATCGGTCAGCAACAAACTCAACTGTTGCTTTGTTAAAGCCGTTGTTTTGCTGTGTACGAGTTAAAGGCAGGTCAATACGATGTGCATCCACATTATCTTCAGGTAAAGACTGACCATTGACTTTGATTGTCTCTAATTGATCCGATTTTACGTTGACAATGAGTTTGTCTTGAGTGCGATCGTAACCATAAATGCGTTTGGCATAGTCAAGATCGAATGTATAACGTACCCCTGGAGTGGTTGGAATAAAAGTTCGTACGCGGACAGAAGATGGGTTACCACGTTTATCCAGTTGATACCATCGACCATAAGGACTAGCGTACGGATTATCGCTGTCTTTGATCTTAATGTAGTTCCCGCAGTGGTATAGATCAGAATCTAACTCTGCGACATTCATGTGGTATGGGTAAGGACCGTAAATAGATGCTTTACCCACCTCCAATTTTGCTTTACAGGTACTATATGGTCCATTAAAAGCTTGGCGAACTTCTTTGACTGACAGAGTATCACTCCATTGCCACTCTAGTAGATCGCGAAGTGTACGTTCAGCCCAACGAACATCAAATAGAATGCGGTTATTCGGGGTGTATGCTAATTTTTCTTCAATGGATAAAGCACTATCATCGTAGCGATATGGGACTGGAGCAATCAGTCCCCAACCGTGTTGACGGTAACCACTAAAATCTTGCTCAAAAGTTTGATTGGTATCGTCCGCGATAGCCCAGCAGCTTGCTAACCCAAGAAAGGTTGCAGGTAATAGTTTCTGTAACATTAAGTTATTCCTTTTTTAGTATGAACTAATAAACAAACTGATGTTGTATGTTTCTTTTTTGTTGTTCGGACTAAAGATTAATGGCATCTCTTGTGATGATAAATTGACACAGTCAATATAATGTTATTATTCTCATCAATGAGATGGTTTGAGAGTGAAAATCATAGACTTAGAACATGAGGTACGACCAGAGTGGCCAGGAAAGGGGAGCGTAGCCCCCCTTTGTTATGCATTGAAGTTAATGAATACTTAGTGCTTGAATTTCAAAACCATCACTTCTTAATAGATGTGATTGCAGTTGAGACTCTGACAACTTATGGTCATCCTGCATTGTGACTTTATGTGTTTTGTCCGCAAAACGAATTGCTGTTAATCGACAACCTTGGTATTCATCTCCGAACTTAACGTTTAGCGTACGATTTGTTCGTAGAAGTTGTTCGTTGTTTTCGTAGTTGCTGATCAGTTCGTCAACTTCACCGATATCTGCAATGGCATGCCATTTGATTTCAACTTCTTCGTTTCGTAGGCACATCATTCGAACTTTGGTTTCTCCCTGTTCAGGGTAGTCTGCAAATGTTCTGTTTTGAGGGCCACCGGTAAACTCTCGCACATAGAGAGATTTGCCTTTTATTGGGCAGTTCATTAATACAGTTGTTACGCCAGAGCGACCTACAGAATAAAAGGTGTTAGAGTTTTCAGGCCCTGTCATACCTTTTGGATGGTAGCGGCTAAAGTCGAACTCAGTGCGAATGCCTTCATCAGTAACACGTACGTAAGGAATTTGAGTTCCAACCGAAGGTGTTGCGTTCTCACCGTATACAATGGTTTCTAACGCTTCATCAACATTACATGAGAAAACATCCCCACCATCTTCAACTTCAGTTAAGCATCGTTGTAGCTGTGGACTGTATGGTTCATACAAATTCTCACAAAGCTCAACATGAACATCTGTCACGTCTTGCTTCTTACTTGCTTTCACTTTTAGTGCATTGAGAATTGGACCATACGAGTTTGGATTATCGTTAGCGCGAATGATAATTGGTGTAAAAAAGTTGTTTGCCACAAAAGTCATTTTAGCGTTGTTAAAGCCGCTATAATGATGTGAAGTGTTTAATGGAAGCTTGATGGTCTGTAGGTCTATATTCTGACTACTTAAGCTCGCATTGTTAACTTTGGCACCTTCAATCGTTGCGGTGTTAATGGATACATATAAGTCTTTTTGAGATTTGTCATACCCATTCACTCGCTTCGCGTAATCCAACGAGAAGTCATATCGAATGCCCGGAGTTGTCGGAATAAACGTACGGATTTGAATTGACGAAGGGTTACCGCGCTTATCGATAGGGTACCAGTTCTGCTTAATCTTAATGCGGTTACCACAGTCAGCGAGATCAGAATCTAACTCTGCAACCTTTTGGTTATGTGGATAAGGACCATAGATTGAAGCAGCGCCGACCTCGAGCTTCGCTGTACAAGTACTGTGCGAAGAACCGAATGCTTTTAAAACGTCGCGGCTTGTCAGTGAGCTATTCCAATGACTGTTCAACATGTTGCGGAATGTACTGGCACTCCAGCGCACATCAAAGAGAATATGATTATTTGGTGTATAAGCGAGCTTCTCAGAGATACTTAAATGTTGCTTGTTGTAATCAAAAGGAACGGGAGTAATTAACTGCCAGTTAGACTTATAACCATTAAAGTCTTGAGTGTAGATTTTATGGTGCTCACTTGCGATAGCTCCGTTGCTGGCAGCAGCAATAATGGTTAAAGGTAATATTTTACGTAACATTAAGTTATTCCTTAATTTTATGTTTAGGGAATAAGCTTACGTTTTATGTTGCTATGTTGTTGTTGGTGGGTAGATTAATCGGATAACACTTAAGAATAAATCACCAATATCAATAAGATGTAACTTTCTCATGCGTGAGATATGTGCGTGTCTCTTATTTGATTTAACGTTCGGTTAGGAAAGCAGAAAAGTCGAATTGGTAGGTAGTATATAGAGGGAAGGAATTTTTTTTTATCCAACAGCACGCAAGGGTATCAGTCTTGACAGATTGTGGTATACTCTGCGCGCACTTTATACCTTATTAACAGAGTAAGACAATGACTGATTTATCAAAATACAGAAACATTGGTATTTTTGCTCACGTAGACGCGGGTAAAACTACCTCTACAGAGCGTATCCTTAAGCTAACTGGTAAGATCCACAAGATCGGTGATACTCACGACGGTTCAACTACTACTGACTTCATGGAGCAGGAAGCTGAGCGTGGTATTACTATCCAGTCTGCAGCAACAACTTGTTTCTGGAACGATCACCGTCTAAACATCATCGATACTCCTGGACACGTTGACTTCACAATTGAAGTTTACCGTTCTCTAAAAGTACTTGACGGTGGTATCGGTGTATTCTGTGGTTCTGGTGGTGTTGAACCTCAGTCAGAAACTAACTGGCGTTACGCTGACGAATCTGGCGTATCACGTCTGATTTTCGTTAACAAACTAGACCGTATGGGCGCTGACTTCTACAAAGTTGTAGACCAAGTACAAAACGTTCTAGCAGCAACTCCGCTAGTAATGACTCTACCTATCGGTATCGAAGAAGATTTCGTAGGTGTTGTTGACGTACTAAGCCAAAAAGCTTACGTATGGGATGAGTCTGGTCAGCCAGAGAACTACGAAGTTCAAGACATCCCTGCAGACATGGTAGACAAAGCGGCAGAATACCGTGAAATGCTAATCGAAACTGCAGTTGAGCAAGACGACGACCTAATGATGGCTTACATGGATGGCGAAGAGCCTTCTCTAGAAGACATCAAACGTTGTATCCGTAAAGGTACTCGTGACCTAGCGTTCTTCCCAACTTACTGTGGTTCAGCGTACAAGAACAAAGGTATCCAACTTATTCTTGACGCGGTAGTTGATTACCTACCATCTCCAACAGAAGTTGATCCTCAGCCTCTAACTAACCCAGAGACTGGCGAACCAACAGGTGAAGTTGCGACTGTATCTGAAAACGAGCCACTAAAAGCGCTTGCGTTCAAGATCATGGACGACCGCTTCGGTGCTCTAACGTTCATTCGTGTTTACTCAGGTAAGATGAAGAAGGGTGATACTGTTCTTAACTCTGCAACTGGTAAAACTGAGCGTATCGGCCGTATGGTTGAGATGCACGCAGACGAGCGTAACGAGATCGATTCAGCACAAGCTGGTGACATCATCGCTGTTGTTGGTATGAAGAACGTTCAAACTGGTCACACTCTATGTGATCCTAAGCACGAATGTACTCTAGAACCAATGATCTTCCCAGATCCAGTTATCTCTATTGCTGTTAAGCCTAAAGATAAAGGCGGTTCTGAGAAAATGGGTATCGCGATCGGTAAAATGGTTGCAGAAGATCCATCATTCCAGGTTGAAACTGATGAAGATTCAGGTGAAACAATCCTGAAAGGTATGGGTGAACTTCACCTAGACATCAAAGTAGACATCCTGAAGCGTACTTACGGCGTTGAGCTAGAAGTAGGTGCTCCACAGGTAGCTTACCGTGAAACTATCACTCAACCAGTTGAAGATAGCTACACGCATAAGAAGCAGTCTGGTGGTTCTGGTCAGTTCGGTAAGATCGATTACCGTATCAAGCCAGGTGAAGCAAACTCTGGTTTCACGTTCTCTTCAACAGTTGTTGGTGGTAACGTACCTAAAGAATTCTGGCCTGCAGTAGAGAAAGGCTTTGCGTCAATGATGGAAAACGGTGTTCTAGCTGGCTTCCCAACTCTAGACGTAGAAGTTGAACTATTCGACGGTGGCTTCCACGCAGTTGACTCTTCAGCAATCGCGTTCGAAATCGCTGCGAAAGGCGCATTCCGTCAGTCTATGCCTAAAGCTGGTCCACAACTTCTTGAGCCAATCATGAAAGTTGACGTGTTCACTCCAGAAGATCACGTTGGTGATGTAATCGGTGACCTTAACCGTCGTCGTGGTATGATCAAAGACCAACAAGCTGGTACTACTGGCGTACGTATCAAGGGTGATGTACCTCTATCAGAAATGTTCGGTTACATCGGCTCTCTACGTACAATGACTTCTGGTCGTGGTCAGTTCTCTATGGAGTTCTCTCACTACGCACCATGTCCAGCAAACGTAGCTGAAGAAGTTATTGCTAAAGCTAAAGAAGAGAAAAAATAATTCTCTGATTTAGTTTGCTAGCTTAAAAGCCCCTGAAGTTTACTTCAGGGGCTTTTTTATATTCTAGCGATCTTCTTTAAACGAATTATTTGTTGCAATGTATTCGTATTTATAGCGCTGATTGTGACTCAGAGATTTCTTGGTGTAACCAATTGGCGAAAGTTTGAATACGATTTCTTCGAGGTGATTCTTCATCATAGAAAAGGTTAAATTGAATACCAGGTGTCAACCCGATATTGAATGGTTTGACAAGTAGGCCTCGTTCTACATAGTCATTGGCAAGTGAATCTGACGCAAGACAAGCTCCGTGTCCAGCCATGACTGCATTCATCGCATGATCAAAGGTACTAACGTCCATCCATTGTACTCTCTCTTTATCCATTATAATGCCGGCTTTTGCAAACCAACTCTGCCATGGGTAACCACCGGATTCATAATGTATTAACCAAGATTTAAGTAGCTGTTCTGGTTGCGTTAGGTTAATTGTGTTGGCGAAGTGGGGGGAACAAAATGGGTAAATGCTTTCTTCAAACAAGAACTCTTTGTGCAGTTTTTTCTCGTTGTCAGTGTCTAACTCTTCTCCTTGCCAAATTGCGAGATCGGCTGCTCCCTGTCTGAGATTAGGGGCATCACAGCTTGTAATGATACGAATAGGGATCGCTGGATATTGGGTCGAAAATTTCCAGAGCCGAGGTAGTAACCAACGAGAAGCAAATGAAGGAGTGGAGCTGACACAAAGTAGCCCGTCAATGGGTTCATTTTGAATTTGGTTAAGTCCGGTAATGATGTGAGTGAAGCCTTGTGATACGTGTTTGAACAAGTTTTTACCTTGTTCAGTTAAGCGCATTTCGCGCCCTTCACGCATAAACAGTTTGCAGCCAAGGCCTTCTTCAAGTTGGCGAATTTTCTGGCTGATAGCTGCTTGACTAAGGCAAAGTTCTTCTGCCGCACGACTATAACTGTTGAGCCTTGCTGCGACTTCAAAATAACGTAAGCCATTTAGATGATGCAACCTTGCATCCATGGGTACTTCCTATACTCGATGTTATTGCTTTTATGCATCTTAATCGCTTCAAGTGAAAAAGCCAAAGAAGGGAATAGGCTCTTCTTTGGCTTAACGTCTTTCTATTGAGGCTGAAGGATGCGGTTAGCGCTTACTCTTCCCAGACGACTAATTGATCTTTGGGCCAATTGTGTCCGATATCATGATATTTCTGCTCTAATATGTGGCGTTTGATTTTTAATGTCGGTGTCAGAATGCCGTTTTCAATACTCCACGGATCTTTAATCATCAGTACGCCTTTAATCTGCTCATGAGATTCCAGTTCAGCGTTCATGCGAGCAATGACTTTGTTGGTGGTTCGTTCATAGCGCTTGCGATCAAAATTGGGAAAATCATGAGGAACGACCAGTAAAATGGGAGCGGGAAGTCCCAATCCAATAAGGCACATCATTTCTACCCGGCTATATTCAAATAGCTTTTTCTCGATAGGCACTGGAGCAACAAATTTCCCTTTAGCTGTTTTAAAGGTGTCTTTTTTACGTCCTTGAATAGTCAGGTAGCCATCAGAATCGATAACACCAATATCACCTGTATGAAGCCAGCCCTCTTGATCGAATGATTCTTGAGTGGAGATATCGTTTTTGTAATAGCCCGAGAACAAGCCGTTACTCCGAACCATGATTTCATCGTCATCTGCTATTTTTAGTTCTATTCCAGGGCCTGCATTACCAACGCTGCCAATTTTGTCGGCTCGGAATGGGTAATTCAGTGTGCTGTAAGCGAAAGACTCAGTCATTCCCCAAGCTTCGGTAATATTAAGGCCAACACTGTGGTACCAATCGAGCAAAGCTGGAGAAACTGGAGCTGAACCACAGCCGAGTACGCGAGCTTTGTTTAATCCAAGACCATCAGCTAATTTCTTTTTAATCAAATTATTAATGAATGGGATCTTCAGCAGAATATTCAATTTCTTTTGAGGCAATTTATCTTGAATACGCTGCTGGAATAGGGTCCACAGGCGAGGAACTGAAATAAAGAGTGTCGGCCGCTGCATCTTCACATCTTCAATGAAAGTATCAAGCGATTCTGGAAATGCCGTTTGTACGCCACCCATGATGGATGAACCAAAGATATAAACGCGTTCAGTAATGTGCGCCAAAGGAAGGTAGGAGAACAAGCGATCATTTTTCTCGATGCCAATATGTTGAATCAGTTTATCGACAGACCAGCTAAAAGCACCGTAAGTTAGCATAGCTCCTTTTGGTAACCCAGATGTGCCGGAGGTATAAACCAAGGACATTAGCTTATCATCGTAGTGCTCTGGACGTTCTGTGCTAGCTTCTGCCTCTTTGATGAGCTCGCTATATTGATGTTGACACTCTGGAGCACTGTCATAAGGCAAGGCGATGCTAATGAGTTCGGGTAGATTAGCAAGAACTTGGTTTGTTGCCGCTGAGTCATCAAGCTTTCCGCCAATTAAGACCTTACTTTCACTATGTGTTAAGCAGTACTCAATCGTGTCTGCGCCTGCCGTTGGGAAAACGGGGACACTGACATAATCCCCCAACATCATAGCAAGGTCGCAAATAAACCACTCTGCACAGTTTTTGGAAATCAAAGCGACTCGATCGCCCGGTTGCACACCTAAATTACGTAGCACAGTGACGAGGCGTAAAGCTTGGTCTGCAACTTCGGCATAGGTAAATTCAACAAATTGTCGGTTGATAATTTGCTTGAGATAAACCTCGTTTGGGCGTTCCTCGGCCCATTTCAAGATCATTTCATTCGGTGGTGGGAGAGCACAGGTTGGTTTGCTTAACTCGTTAGGTTGAATCATTCTCTAACTCCGTGTTATTGGCAAAATTTATTTTGTAGTAGTTATGTTAAGATCTTGTTAACTCTAGCATGTTGTCTTAATAACTTAAAAGATAATTTGTAAGGAAGTGGAGGACAGAGCGAATAATGAACTCCTTTTGGAGTAGGTTGGTTGCGTGTATTCGTTCTTAACATATTGAAATGATATGTGAGATTTATGGTGTTAATGCAATTGGCGATAGATGGCTGGTGTTAAGCCTGTCTTTTTCTTAAATATGCGGGAAAAATAGGAAACGTCTTTGTATCCACATTGAAAGGCAATAAAAGCAATTTTTGTTTTTCGATCTTCAACGAGCAGCTGTTTTGCTAAAGAAATTCTTTTACTAATGAGATAGTCTCGAAAACTCATCCCCACTGATTTGTGAAATAGTTTGGAAAAATAAGTAACAGAATAATGGCAGTAGTCAGCAATATCTTCTTCTCTTATTGTTTTTTCTAAGTTTTGTTCTATATATCTCAAAATTTCAATGATATCTTTATTGATTGAGTGTTGCTCGAAGAGAGACTTATCTTTATGTATATCAATAATATTTTTTGAGTTTTTAAAATGGAAATAAACGTCTCGGCTCATATTTTCTATCCAATCGTTATACTTCCCATTTTCAATATCAAAGTGGTTATAAACAACTTCCAGATCGAGGATTTCTTTAGCAATTTGGCCTTTATGAATAACAATGAGTTTTTTATTTAGGTTCTGACATATCTTGACCGCAGTAATCAGCAGAGGGTGGTTAGTGTACGGCTCGAAAAAGAAAAAACAAAACTGAATGTCCGCTTCACTTAACACTGAAACATCATGACCATTTTCTACAATGTGGAAGTACTTTTCGATTTGAAACATCATGTCTCTTGGGACAAATGAAATGGATTTTCCTATCCAATATCCCTTGTGCAGTACATTCATTCTTTTTTTACATTCCATTGTTCTGATTAAAAGGGCTAATGCTTAAAGACTAGAACATGGAGTTTTGACTGCAAATACGAATACCGATTGCGGTTTATTTTTGTCGTCAATTCGGCCCCAGCTTAGCGATATAAAAGTACTTGTGTGATATTTATCACACGCATTGCGACGTATAAGCATGTCAAGTTCCATTAATGAGATTTTTGTTTGATTTATTTAAACAAAAGCGTGGTGAATTGTATTGTGTACTTTTGCTCATATTAATCAATTGGTTAGTGTTTATTGGTGCAAGCAGGTTCTTATAAGGTTGAATATGAGTTAATTAACATTGTTGTCATTAAATAATTCTAATTAGATTAAAAAACCCACAATTTGACAGCAAAAAAGTACCAAACATTGGCAATAAAATCCTAACAATTAAGTTAATAAGCCTCTAAATTAATAGTTAAGCAATGACGCTGCATTGCATTATCTGGAAGGAGACCAAGAGATGGATAATTTAGTAAAAAACGTGAAAACTTTCATGCAGGACGAAGAAGGGTTGACCGTTGTTGAGTACGTTGTCGGTGCAGGGCTACTGGTGGCAGCATTAGCTGCTGTATTTAGCCAGTGGGGAGCGACTATTTCTGCAGAGCTTGCTACCGTTTTTTCGACTAGTTAATAAACCTTTAAATAAAGAATCCCATGCAAAAGTTCTATACTTGCATGGGATTGTTTTATTTTAGGGCTAGCAGAATGATGGTTTTAATTTACCAATTCTTCAGAGATGAAGAAGGTTTAAGTGTTGTTGAATATGTCATTAGTGCAGCGTTGCTAGTAGTGATATTAGCTGGTGTCTTTTCTGCTTGGCAAGATACGTTAATTCAGGAGTTTAGCGCCTTGTTTAATTAATTTATGCACTAGACTTTAAGTTCAATAGTTCACTAAAAGGGACGGTGCATGAGCTTTGCCTATGGCGGATGGTTGATCTTAATTTTAATTGCGGTGTTTGATGCTAGAGAGCATCGTATTCCTAATTTACTTGTCGCTACCTTGATTACTTTCTGTTTGTTCCAGCAATGGGTTATGACCCATGAATTTTATTCTGTTCTCATTACGCTCGGCTGCGGCATCACGTTATTTGTATTGGGACTAATCCTCTATTTTGCTCGGATTATGGCTCCCGGCGATGTGAAATTGCTTGCGGGAATTGGATGTTTCCTTGGGTGGGAACAACTACAGTCAGGCTTATATTGGATTGCCATTGCAAGCATTGTTGTCGGTTTGTTTTATGCGTGTCTTCACCTATCGATGCAGCCAGAGTCATTACGCCAACTCCTCGGCCGCTATCAAACTTACCTCCATCTAAACAAAAGTGCTATTCGAGCTCCGCAAGTATCGAGATCTTCTTCTAAACTTAGAATGCCGTTCGCTCCAATTGTCGTAATCGGACTGGCTCTGAATAACTATTTGGGATGACAAGGAGTCACCATGGCTATTACTTCGAGGGAAAGCCATCATCGATGCAAGTTAACACCACAGGCTGACGCACCTAAAGTACCGACGTCATTCGATGAGTTGCTGGTGCCTAAAGTAGTGGTAGAAAACTTGTTAATTAAGCAATTAGCCGCCTTTCCAAAGTCAGACATTTTAGAGCTGACCCGTTTAATGGCGATTAATAGCCATATGATTGAAGATCTTATTGCTAATCTAAGAAAAAAATCCCTTGTTGAAGTTTTTCAAGCCGAGTCATCGGGTTTTAACACCCAAAGTAGTAGTCATGTGCGTTATGGTTTATCTGAAACAGGCGTAACCGAAGCGGATACTGCTTTTGCAAAAGATGCTTATTTAGGACCGACACCAGTCTCGCTCAAGCAATATGATGCCATGGTTAAAGCTCAGGATGTGCGAGCAAAAGTTGTTACCAAAGACGATGTCACTTCGGCTTTAAGTGAAGTGTATGGTGCTGAGCGCATGATTTCTGTCTTGGGGCCCGCAATTAATTCTGGCAGAGCCTTGCTGCTTTATGGCGACGCAGGGACAGGGAAAACCTTTGTTGCAACACGAATTCTTGATTCCCTCAATACCTCGGTTTATATCCCGTATGCGGTCTATGCTGCGGGGAACATCATTAAGGTATTTTCTCCCCAACATCATAAGAAAGTAACGACGGATGATGAGCGCAGTCTGCTGTATAAAGAACAGTTTGACCGCCGTTGGGCCTTATGTGAAAGGCCCAGTATCCAAGTTGGTGGTGAGCTGACAATGGATATGCTTGAGGTGAATCATACGGAGCATAACCGCGTCTGGATGGCGCCACTGCAAATGATGGCCAATAACGGTATTTTCATTATTGATGACCTTGGACGCCAGCCCATGCCTGTCGCGACGTTACTTAACCGTTGGATAGTGCCAATGGAGTATTTCTTTGACCATTTATCTCTCCCTAATGGTCAGCAAATCACCATTCCCTTTATCTTAACGCTCGCTTTTTCTACGAACTTAGATCCGGAAAAGATCAGTGACCCCGCTTTTCTCAGACGGCTTGGTTACAAGATCCAATTCTACCCATTAAAAGAACATGAATATAAGGCGCTGTGGGAAAAACTTGCTCAGGGCCGTGACCTTAATCTAGAACACTCAACATTCGAACAATTATTTGACTTACACCGTCAGCACAATGTTGGTTTTTATCCTTGTTTGCCTAAAGACATTGTTGGGATCAGTCGTGACATCATTGCATTTGAAGAAGTTCCTCCGATGATCACACCAGACATTTTAAGCAGAGCATGGGAAGTCTATTTTACTGCTGATGGTAAAGGAGGAGGCGCCCGATGAGCAGAAACCAAGTCATATTACTCTTCTTACTGTCCATTATTTTTGGCTTAGGGGCGGTATTTTTTGCCAAGCAGTGGATGGATCGGCAAATGCAACCTCAGACGGAAGTGGAAGTGGTTGAAAGGGAACCTGTCGTTGTTGCTTTGCAGGAAATTACCGCAGGAAGTGTGATTGAAGAGCAGCACTTAACCACCAAATTACTCGAAGTAGATTGGCGAAGTGAAGAGCAGTTTAGCAATGTTGATGAATTATTGGGGCAAGTGGTGGCGACGACCATATTTGCTGGTGAAATAGTCACGCTTCCTCGTTTATCGACACCAGGAGAAGGTTCTACATTGGCGGCTCTTATTCCCGAAAATAAACGCGCGGTGACCATACGAGTTAATGATGTGATTGGGGTCGCGGGCTTTCTGTTACCGGGCAATCGTGTGGATGTGCTGAACACGATTAAATACAGCGATACGTCAGCAAATACGATCACTGTTTTGAAAGACATTAAGGTCCTTGCTGTTGACCAAACGGCAAAAACAAAAGAGAACAAGCCAGTTATTGTTCGGGCGGTCACGCTCGAAGTTTCCCCCAAGCAAGCTGAACGGTTATTAACGGCAAGAAGCCGAGGTGAAATTCAGCTTACGTTACGTAATCCATATGAAGAAGAAAAAGTGGTTAAGCGGTACGTGGCACCTAGTGTGACCGTTATAAAAGGTACCCAGTCTTCTAATATCAAAGTCAAGGACTGAGGTGAGCTATGACAAGAATAATCACCCTTATTACGTTGTTTCTGTTTTCCGTTTTTTATGTGCATGCCGCAACTCAAACTGGGCAAGTGGTTACGGTGCCACACCATAAATCGACCCACGTGACCCTGTCTGGCAAGGCTAAGCGGGTTTCATTGGGCGATCCGGAAGTGCTCGATATTGTGATGCTCAAATCAAACGAACTTTTTCTGATTGGTAAAAAGCTAGGTTCGACAAACTTGATGGCGTGGAACAGTCGAGGGGAATTAATTGAATCGATTAATATTCAGGTGACTCATGATCTCAATAGTTTGAAAGCTAAATTGTATGAGTTTTTACCAAATGAGGCCATTGAGGTTCATAGTTCACAAAATCGTTTGATTTTAAGCGGGCAGGTAAGTAACCAAGCCAATATGAGTATGGCTTTGCGTGTCGCTGAAACTTATGCAGCTGGACAATCAGCAGATAAAACCAAAGAGTCGCTCAGTGAACAAGTAGAGCAAACTGGTGTGATAAATTTGATGACGATCGGTGGTGCTCAGCAAGTGATGTTAGAGGTCACTGTTGCAGAGGTTCAGCGCAGTTTAGTTCGTCGATTTGATGCGAATTTTCATTTCTTTGAGCTCAATGGGAAATTCTCGTGGGGAGGTACTTCGGCGGGGGGCATTATTGACGACGTTGACGGTATTGTAGGGCCGATTTTTAACGTACCGACTATCGAAAGTACGGGATTGTTAGGAACGTTTATTGATAGTGACACCTTGTTCACTTTTGCGCTTGATATTGCTAAACAAAACGGAAATGCAAAAGTACTAGCAGAACCTAACTTGACCGCATTAAGCGGAGCAAAAGCAGAGTTTTTAGCGGGAGGAGAATTTCCAATCCCTGTCCCTGATCGCGATGGAATTACAATTGAATACAAAGAATATGGTGTAGGGTTGAAGTTTATTCCTACTATATTGAGTGATCAAAAAATCAATCTCAACTTAGCGGTAGATGTGAGTGAAATCGCCAATACTAATTCCTTAACTCTCAATCCGGGAAATACCAACAGTACTTATGTTATCCCTCCAATTACACGTCGAAGCGCGTCTTCAACGCTAGAGTTAGCCGATGGTCAAACCATCGGTATTGCTGGACTGCTTAGTGAAAACGTTAGGGATATAGTCAATGAAATGCCTGGGTTTAGCGACATCCCGATTTTAGGTCAACTGTTTAATAGCCAAGAGTATGTTTCTGGTGAAACTGAACTTGTGATTTTAGTTACCCCTCGCTTAGCAAAACCAATTGATAGAAAAAAAGTTTCATTGCCAACGGATGGTTTTGTTGAACCCACTGATGTCGAGTATTACCTGCTTGGCCGAGGAGCGAGAATAATCCCAAATAATACCCACTCACAACAAGAGTCACAGCAACGTGCGGATTCTTTTATTGATAACTCCAGAGGTGGGACTGAAGGCTCATTTGGGCATAGTTTGTAGCGAGGATCAGAGCATGATGAAACAGATATTCAGTTTAATTGCAGTGTTAACGATGGGCCTCATTATTGCCGGTTGTGCGAATCAGCCTGAATTAGGTGGTTATGTTGCAAGTATACGCGTTGAACAAACTTATAACCCAAGAGCTACCAATGATAATTTAGGAGTCATACCAACAGGCAGTGGGGAAAGAATGGAAGGTGCCTATCAGGTATATACCGGATTAGAAGTCGATGACCTTAAAGGCACTGAAAGCCAATTTTTAGAGGGCTTTGGATCAGCGCCATAAGGAGATTTCTATGGCTATTAGAAAAAGGGTAAGTGCTGCCCGCAAAAACCAAGGTTTGGTATTGGTCATGGTCACTGCTGCAATGTTAGCGTTATTGGGGATTGCTGCACTTGCCATTGATGTAAACCACGCCTTATTAAATAAAACCCGATTACAAAATGGTGTAGATGCTGCTGCGTTAGCTGCAGCGATCGTCTTGGATGACGGTGGATCAACAGCCGAAGCTACCTCTGCTATCAATACAACGCTCACGAATATGGCAAGTGCTTCGGGTAATAGTGAAATGGACTTTTCAACAGCAAACTTATCTGTTCAATACTCCAATGATCCTCAGATTTTTCCATATGCTGGCTATACGACGACTAGAGATAGCTATGTACGAGTTCAGGTTACAGGTTTTGCATTGAAAGACTTTTTTGCCAGTATTTTTAATGTAGATAAAAATATTTCTGCGAGTGCTGTTGCAGGGCCGAGCTCAGCCATTCAAATTCTTGTCAATGTAGTCCCTATTGCTGTTTGTGAAGGCGATGCTCCAGGAGCGAATGGTTACAACCAGGGAGAGGTTTATGCTTTAAAGCTTGCTGACCAAAATCAGTCAGAAATGGGAGCCGGCAATTATCAGTTGCTCGATTTCGGTTCCGGTGCAGATACAGTAAGAGAGGCACTTGCTGGTGGTTATGAAGGGACAATTGATATTACAGAGCCAGTTATAACTAAGCCGGGTAACACCGTAGGTCCTGTTGGTCAGGGCTTAAATACTCGCTTTGATGAGTACGGTGGAGGAGGCGTGAATTCTACTGATTATCCACCAGATGTTTATGTAAAAGAGCCTGTTGTGAAAGCCTCTTTAGATAATGATGGTGATGTGAAATACCTTGATACGAGTGGTAGTGGCAACAACCCATGGGGTTACAGTGATTATCAGGCTGCTTTGCCAGATTGCACAGGGGACTCTGATTGTCGTATTTCACAAGGAGGACAACCTAACAGAAGAATTTTACCTATACCTATCGTTGATTGCACTGGTGCGACTGGGGGGACAAGTTCTTTTAATATTAGTGCTATTGGTTGCTTCTTTATGCTGCAAAAGGCTCCTACCAGTAATTCTGGAAAACAAGCGGTTTTTGGTGAGTTTATAGAGGACTGCACAGTAACAGGAGGTGCTCCGGGAGATAATTCCGATACAGATGGTGCGTATCGAATTGTCCTTTACAAAGACCCTCTTGGAAAGGAGTCTTGATATGGTCAATATATCATGTAAACAGCAAGGTGTTGCTGCCGTTGAGTTCCTTATCACTATCCCTGTCTTATTGACGATCTTAATTGGTATTACTGAACTGGGTAATGCACTGATTCGTTACAACACGCTAAATAAATTAGTACAAAATGGTGTTCGCTATGCTACTAGTGATATCACAGGTACTGCAACATTTGACCAAATCGCCAATCATGATCAAATCAAAAATATGGTGGTTTATGGTAAGACAACTGCTGGTGACTCATCTCTTCTGTCTAACTTATCCACTAGCGATGTTACGGTCACCCACGCGAATGGTTATGTGACAATTTCTGCCTCTCATTCTTACTCTCCAATATTGGATGCATTTCCTGAAAGTCTGAATTTTAGTTTTTCACTGAACGCTTCAGCAGTGATGAGGACTGCGCCATGAGAAAGCAGCATGGATTGAGCATAGTGGAATTTACCCTTGTATCGACGGCTTTACTGATTGTAATTTTCGGCATGATAGAAGTGGGGCGCTATGTCTATTCGTTGCAGTTGATCAACGAAATGACCCGAGTCAGTGCAAGGCTTGCAGTGGTTTGTCGAATCGAAGATAGAAACGATATTCCGGATTTAGTTGTGGGAACAAATGCACCGGATGGTTTCACCGCAGATAATTTACAGATTGATTACTTAGATGAAAATGGTGGTGAGATCGATCTGACAAGTTCAGATGCCTTTTCTAGAATTAGATATGTAAGAGCCAAAGTTGTTGATTTTAATTACCAGTTTGTCGGACTGCTTGGCTTATTTGACTCAATTGGTGTTTTGACGGTTCCAGATTATGAAGCCATTCGACCGAGAGAGAATTTAGGGTATCACCGAGGAACGGATGACAACCCCACAGCGGAAACGGATTGCTAGGAGAGTGTGAATGGGAGAAGCGGTGAAGTTGACGCGAAATGATGAGAATCGCTTGCGGTTAAAAACCAGCCTCAGCATTTGGGTATTTTATTCAAGTGACCGCTTTCACATGCACATTAGCCATGAACTTGGTAAATGCAAGAGCATTAACTTTGAGGCCATCTCTTTTCATAGTTTGGTGGTGTCGAATTTAGCTCAATTTTCACCACCTGATCTGATTTTTGTCGAAACGGGCCCAAATTGGGCGCAAAAGATCGTCGAACTGCAAACCTATGAAGGGCCTACTGCTTCTGAAGGACATGAAGCATCGCTGATTGTATTCGGCAATGAAAATGACAATGGTGCATTGAAAATCGCATTACGTATTGGTGCGGCGGATTTTATCTCCGATAAAGCGGCGTTCGAAGAACTGATTCCAATGCTCAAAAATGTGGCGGAAGAGAAAGTTGCCAGTCGCCACTTGGGTGAGTTGTTGGTCTTTGTGAATAGTAAAGGCGGAGCTGGAGCTTCAATGTTGGCGCTTAACTCTGCAATGGAAGTTGCTAAAGCGTATCCAGAGCAAGTGTTGTTATTAGACCTCGACCTGCAATTTGGGGTGATTGATGACTACTTAAATGTTTCTTCCCCTTATAGCTTGGCGGATGCTATTGCCCACGTGAATGACCTTGATGAAAGCTCACTCGGTGGCTACGTGACTAAGCACCCGAGTGGTTTACATATGTTGAGCTTTAAGCACGAGAACGGTCATGAAAATTACGAAAAAGCCCATAATCTGAATAAGCTTCTGCCGCTTTTACGTGAGTTTTACCCTTATGTTGTTGTTGATATGTCTCGAGGGATTGATCAGCTGTTTGCCTCGGTGTTAGCTCCAGCCAGCAAGATTTATTTAGTCACGCAACAAAACCTTGTTGCTGTTAAAAATACGACTCGTATTGCCAAGATGCTCTCGTTTGAATTTGGGATCCAGAAAGAGCAACTCGAGGTAATCGTTAATCGTTATGAAAAACGTCAGTCAATAAAAGTGAAAGACATTCAAGAAACCCTCACAGGGGTTCAGGTTCATATCATCCCTAATGATTTTAAGGTTGCCATAGAAAGTGCCAACTTAGGGCGACCTTTTATTGAAGCCAAGAAAAACTGTTCATTATCCAAAGCCGTCAGACAGTTTGCACAAACAATCATTCCACAACAAGAAACTAAACAGAGTTGGTTTAAACGTCTGTTTTCCTGAATTAAATAGGGGAGTTATATGTTTTTTAAGCGAAAAAACATTAACCCTGAGTTACAGGAAAAATTAGCCGCCGCAGAGAAACAAGAGCTCGAAGTACTGCAAACAGAGGCTACTTTTGAAGTTGGTGAAGATACACAACCCGAAGCATCTCAGGACAAAAAAAAGCAGGAAGCAAAAGCGAAAGAGCAAGCGATTGACGAAACGCTTAGACAGTTAGAACAAGAGCAAGAAGTGAAGCATTACTATCACCAATTGTTATTGGAAACGCTGGATTTAGGGTTGTTATCAAGTTTAGAGAAGGACAGGGCGAAAAAAGATCTGCATGACTCAATCGTGCAGTTGATGGCCGAAGATCAATCTCATGCACTCAGCGCAGAAGCTCGCAAACGTATCATTCAACAGATTGAAGATGAAGTGTTTGGTCTTGGGCCTTTGGAACCGCTTCTAAATGACTCCACGGTGTCGGACATATTGGTGAATGGCCCGAAGAGTGTCTTTGTTGAGCGTCGCGGTAAGCTAGAAAGAACACCATACACTTTTTTAGATGACCGCCACCTTCGTAACATCATTGATCGGATTGTAAGCCAAGTTGGGCGACGTATTGATGAAGCATCTCCCATGGTGGATGCTCGACTCGTTGATGGTTCGCGGGTTAATGCCATTATTCCGCCTCTTGCTCTCGATGGCGCATCCGTTTCAATTCGTCGCTTTGCGGTCGATAAGCTCACGATGGACAATTTGCTCAATTACAACTCCCTGTCAGAGCAGATGGCTAAGTTTGTTGAAGCGGCAGTTCAAGGGGAAATGAACATTTTGATCGCTGGTGGTACTGGTTCTGGCAAAACCACAACTTTGAATATTTTCTCCGGTTTTATTCCCAGTGACGATCGCATCATTACCATTGAAGATTCGGCAGAACTACAGTTGCAACAACCCCATGTGGTTCGGTTAGAGACCCGTCCAGCGAATTTGGAAGGCAAAGGTGAAATTACTCAGCGGGATTTAGTGAAAAACTCTTTGCGGATGCGACCTGATCGTATTGTGCTTGGTGAGGTACGTGGTGCAGAAGCGGTTGATATGTTGGCAGCAATGAATACCGGTCATGATGGTTCATTGGCCACAATACACGCCAACACCCCTCGTGATGCCTTAAGTCGGGTTGAAAATATGTTTGCGATGGCCGGTTGGAATATCTCGACAAAAAACTTAAGGGCACAAATTGCCTCGGCAATACACCTTGTTGTTCAGATGGAGCGTCAGGAAGACGGTAAGCGTCGCATGGTGAGTATCTCAGAGATCAATGGCATGGAAGGAGAGATCATCACTATGTCGGAAATCTTCAAGTTCCAACGGCAAGGAATGGATGCGGAAGGGAATGTTATTGGCTACTACACTGCAACAGGGGTAGTGCCTGCGTGCCACGACCAATTGTCAAAACGTGGCCTGCATTTGCCATTTGAAATCTTTAACGAGACTTATCAATAAGGAGGAATGCCATGCAACAAGATGCCACCTTCTTTTTCGTGTTGTTGTTTTTTGCAGTGATGTTTATCTCTCAAGCGCTCATTCTTCCAGCCGCGGGCAGTAAAGCAAAGCATAAGGAGCTTTCAAAACGGCTGAAAGACACCCAAGCCAATTTGGATGAAGAGACTCGTTCGTTATTGCAAGAGCACTATCTGAAAAGTTTAACGCCACTCGATCGCAAACTGGTTTCAATTTCGGTGTTCTCTTCGTTGAAAAAGACCATTGAATTGTCTGGATA
Source organism: Vibrio sp. NTOU-M3 (assembly GCF_040869035.1). Classification (NCBI taxonomy): domain Bacteria; kingdom Pseudomonadati; phylum Pseudomonadota; class Gammaproteobacteria; order Vibrionales; family Vibrionaceae; genus Vibrio; species Vibrio sp. NTOU-M3. The sequence goes on along the minus strand of NZ_CP162100.1, from coordinate 2,545,311 downwards.
CGATTGGAGCTTGACGCGTACGCTATGCATCACCTTGTTGATCTCCAGTAGCTTAGCGTTGATTGCTGTTCTATTACGCCAACCATTTTATGTTCCACTCGCCCTGTTTGGCGGGGTATGGGTGATCTTAAAGATGGTGCTGCAACAAAAGATAAGTAATCGTCTCTCTACGTTTGAAGAGCAGTTGCCTGATGCGTTGGACATTATGCGCCGAATGCTTCAAGCGGGTCAGCCCATCACACAGGCATTTAATGAGGTTGGAAATGAAATGCCAGATCCGATTGGCAGTGAATTCAAAAATACCTTTAATTTGCTCAATTATGGCTATGACATGCGCCTAGCGATCATGCAAATGGCAGAGCGCTCGCCCACCGTGTCCATGTTGGCATTTTCAAGTGCTGTATTACTGCAAAAAGAGACCGGCGGGAACTTGTCGGAAAACCTAGAAAAAGTATCTCATGTTTTGCGGGCACGTTTTAAGTTAGCTCGTAAAATCAAAACCATATCGGCAGAAAGCCGTTTATCCGCTTGGATTTTAGTGTTGTCGCCTTTTGTATTGTTCGTTGGTATGGCGGTACTTCATCCCGACTATGTTCGGCCGTTATGGGAAGATCCGCGAGGGATGAAGTTGGTGACTGGCGGCATCATTAGCCTGTTTATTGGTTCAATTTGGATCCGCAATATCATCAATTTCGAGGTGTAGCATGGAAGAGATCTTAGCTGTATTGGAAAGCTATCAAATTGATGAAGAGATGCTGTTTCTTGGGCTGATTTTAATTTCGACTGTTTTGATGGTTGTCACCGTCACATTAGTAGTGGTAGGTGGGCGCTCACCCATTAAAGACAAATTAGAACAAATACGCCAAGACAGTGGTGCCGAAAAACTAAAGAAAAACCGTCGCTTAGATAATACCTTGGAATCATTGGCACCGATTATGGCGCCTAAAAGTAACAAGGAACGGGAGTCGGTGCGGCATCAGCTTATGCATGCGGGCTATCATGATGCCAATTCACTGACATTTTTCTATGCCCTTAAAGGTATGTCTTTAGCCATGGGGCTGTCTATCGCAGGGATGATGTACTTCTTCCAGCCGGATATGAGTAATCTGAATTTGATGATGGTGATCAGTGTTGGTGTTGGCTTGTACTTGCCGAATATCGGCTTAAAACAATTGGTGAATAAGCGTCAGTCTAAAATTCGTGGAGGGGTGCCGGATGCGCTTGATTTACTAGTTGTGTGTACAGAATCAGGCTTGGGTTTTAATGCTGCGCTGAGACGTGTTGCTGATGAATTGATGATCTCTCATCCTGATTTTGCGGACGAGTTGGACACGGTATGCGCCAAAATAAAAGCGGGTATTGAAATGTCGGATGCGTTTGAAGATCTGGTGGATCGCACCGGATTGACGGAGATCACCGGACTTGTCAATATGCTCGCGCACGCCTCACGGATTGGTGGTAGTTTGGCACAGACATTACGGGAATATACCGAAGATTTTCGTGACAAACGCAATCAAGAAGTGGAAGAGATTGCAGCAAAGATCCCCACTAAAATGATCTTCCCATTGCTTCTATTTATTTGGCCCTGTTTCTTTATTGTTGCGATCGGGCCATCAATGCTGTCTCTTTCTGCCAGCCTTGGAAAATAAGGATTCACTATGAAAGGACTTCCGTTTGCTCTACTGACCTCATGCTTGCTATTAACGGCTTGCGCCGCAAAGGATGAAGGGCCAGATATTGATACCTCGCTTTACACGGGTAAGCCAATTGATACATTAACCAGCGATGCACCACCATTGAATGAAAAAGAAGCGATTCAACGTGCTGACATCGCGCTGAATAACAACAACTTTGATTTGGCTTTGTATGAATACATCCGCTCATTAACCTTCGCTAACGCCAAAATGAAGGATCGCTCCCTCTACAATATCGGCCGGATCCATCAGGCGAGAGGGAATTTTCCCTTGGCGGAAAAAGCTTATTTGATGGCGATTGAAGAGAACCCGAATAACGTTCAAGTATTGGAACAGCTTGGTAGCTTGTACACCAAAAGCGGTGATGTGAGCCAAGGAGCAACTTATTTTTATAGAGCGTTGAACGCAGATCAGTTGCGCTTAGGCAGCAATGTAACGGTTAATAAGCATAACCTGATCGAAAGCCAGAAAGTAAACACATTGGAAATTGATAACGCTTCACCGCAGGTCGCTTATATTGGCTTAGGTGTGTTAGAAGATGTGAAAGCGAATCATGAATTGGCTCAAGCATTTTATAATCAAGCACTTAAAATTAATCCACATTCACAAAAAGCTTTAATCAATGTGGGTTATTCCTACTACATGTCTGGAGATTATCAGCTTGCTCAGCGGTTCACATTGTCTGCTTTAGAAAAAGACACCGATAACGAAAAAGCACTCAACAATCTGGCTCTGATTTATTTAGGAAAAGGGGAAGTTAAGCGAGCGTTGAACGTATTCCAAAAACAGATGGATGTACCAGAGGCGTTAAACAACGTAGGGTACTTTCTAATGCTGCAAGGACAGCCAGAGAAGGCAATTCCTTACTTAAAACAAGCGATTGATAAAAAGCCTACTTATTATCGTGTTGCGAATGAAAACTTAGAGCGCGCACTGGCAATGGTTCGGGAAGAGCAGAGTGAGCCGTAAATTTAAAAAGTTAGAGTTAACAAGGGAGAGCAGTCGCTCTCCCTTGTTTTTTGAGTTTAGAACACACCGCGAATAGCGCCGGAAGCAATAAAGAAAGCTACCATCCAAACAATCGGTAGTTTCAGTTGTTTGAGCAAATAGAAGCCGACCAGTACCAGAGAAATGTCAATGACATTGAGTACGGCACTTGTAAAAACGGGTTGGTACAAAGCGGCGAGCAATAAGCCAACAACGGCAGCGTTCACACCATTTATGGCCCCCGAAACCTGACGGTTTTGAGCAAGTGCTTGCCAGTTTTTGAGGACGCCAAGCAGCAATAGAAAACCCGGAAGGAATACACCGGCGGTTGCAATCAATGCACCTGTCATCGGGGCTTCTGGCATCATTTCATAACCAATATATGTGGCAAAAGTAAACATTGGGCCCGGAACGGCCTGGGCTGCAGCATAGCCGGTGAGGAAGCCATCTTGTGTTAACTGATCACCAACAATGTTTTGCAATAGTGGAAGAACAACATGACCACCGCCAAAGACTAAGCTACCAGCTTGAAAGAAATCACTGAACAGTTGTAGCGGTTTTACGTGCAAACTCACCAGTGGTAACACGACAAGTAGAGCGCCGAATAGCATCAGAGGGGCCATCGAGGGTTTAAATCGAGAGTGGTAACTGATTTCTGCTTTAGGAAGATATTTGATGCCAATTAACGCGGCTCCAAGTAGCACCAGTATTTGCGTTAATATGCTTGGCATAACGAGCAATGCAATGGCTGTGAAGACACAAAGCCCTGTTGATAGTTTGCTTTGGCAAAAGTTTTTATACATCCCCCAAGTAGCATCTGCGACCACAACGACTGCCAGCAATTTCAATCCATGAACGACGTTTTGGAATAAGGTCGTCTCTGTGAGCTGACTGCTTAACGCTGCTAGCGCCAACATGATCAAAACAGATGGCAAAGTGAACCCTAAAAAAGCCATGCAAGCGCCTGAAAGACCACCGCGTTTATATCCTAGTGCAAACCCGACCTGACTGGAGCCTGGCCCGGGTAAGAACTGGCTGAGCGCAACAATTTGCGCGTAATCTTTATCATCCAGCCATTTAAGCTTTTCTACAAATGTATTTCGGAAGTAGCCAATATGTGCCGCTGGGCCACCAAAGCTTATCCAGCCGAGCCAAAAAAAGGTTTTGAAAATCGAAAACATGAGGATCACTCACTTTGGTTTTAACTGCCTTCACTGTAAAAAAAAGACTAGAATGACTCAAATTAATAGTTTTAATTAACCATATGAATGAAATAGGATTAGGTAATGAAAGAGTTTAACTGGAAAGGGGTCGACCTAAACCTGTTGGTTGCGTTTCAAGCTCTTTACCAAACTCACAGTGTCAGTTTAGCGGCTGAGCAGTGTTACATCAGCCAATCAGCTATGAGTCATACATTGCAACGAATGCGGGCTTTATTTGACGATCCTCTGTTTGAGCGGGTGGGACTGAAAATGGAGCCAACGCAGCGTTCACATGAACTTGCCCCGCTTATCGATAGCTTATTAGCATCGATAAAGAATGATTTGCTGAGCAAAAAACACTTTTCGGCACAAGAATTCGCTGGCAGTTGGAAAATCGGGTTAACCGATTATGCTGAACAGCTCTTTGCTGCCTCGCTTTATGATCAGATCAAACTAGGCTCTCCACATTCACAAGTCAGTTTCTACAATGTGAACCGCAGCAACTACTTTGAGTTGGTGGAGCGAGAAACATTAGATGTGGTGATCGGCAGTATTGAAAACCTTAATCGTCGGTTTTTATCGGATAAACTCTACACTGAACAGCACATGTGCTTGTTTGACCCTGAAGTCGTCGATTTTTCACCACCCATTAGTCTGGAAGATTTTGTCGGTATTGAACATGCGCTGGTTAGCCCTGATGGTAATTTACAGACTCAAGTGGATAAGCAATTAGCGAAGCTGGGCTATGAGCGCAGAGTTGGGGTGGCATCGCGACATTTTTTAACGGTGCGCCGATTACTAAAAGGACGTGAATTGGTTTGTATTGTGCCAAAACGTTTTGCGCAAAGTGAAGGATATGATGATCAGCTTTGCGCGCTACCTGCGCCAATAGAAGTGGCGGATTTTGATATCCAATTGCTTTATCTCAAAGCTCACAAGCATGAAGAGAAAAATCGTTGGCTAAGAAAAGTAGTGGCTGAAGCGGTGCTCAGCCACGGATAAATTCGGACTATGTGGCGGCGATCAGCGCATCAATATGAGGGTGGTGTTCGCAAGTTACACCTGCGAGGTTAGCGTATTTCGGCGCGAGTCTGTCGTTTTCTCGTGGAAAATGCCATCCGATGGTGTGTTGCACAAATTGTTTGGCAAATTGCTCTGAGATCTCTAAACAGCCTGCTAAAACCGTATCGACATAAGTTTGCATAATCGGGCTTAACTCACAGGGGGGCTCAGGGTTGTTTTTAATGTAAACCCACACTTCACTGTCGTTTGGCACCGATTCATCGCAATGGAGCTGCTCAAGTGGTACCCGAACGCGATGATAGCCTCGCTCTCGTCGATCAAACTCTTTTAACTCTTGCTGGCAGACTTCAAGCAAAACGCCATTCACCTGACCTTCGCCTTTATCAACAACCAGTGGTGACAAAATGTAGCTCTCGTCTACTTTTCCCCAATAACGAACATAACCATGTGCAATTGCGGGGATAGCAGGAGCGGTTTTGCCTGTAAGTCGTCGCGATGCTGAATTGATCAAGCTACCATAACCGAAAATGTACATGGTCATTAACTGTCTCCTAGTGTTAGAACAACCAGTGCTGTGTTGCATTTAAGCTAACGGCTTTTCATCCAAAGATACAGCAGCTAAATTTCATAACATATGCCTAGTCGAACATGTGATATTGTATTTTTGTAGTCATAATGACTTTATTTTGATAGGTCATTATGACTTGTATTTATATCTTTTTTGTCATTATCACTATGATTTTTAATGGATTAAATTCTTGGAACAAAAAATGCTTTATTAGCGAGTATATAAGTTTGAGGAGCCATACATGCTCAATATTACCGATAAGAAAGTAGAAGAGGCGATTCCCGCTTGCCTGCGTTTAGGATTTCGCCCGTTTTTTTTGCTAGGCAGTATCTATGCGGTTCTCGCCATTGCTGTCTGGGTCTGGATGTTTCAAAAAGGTCAGCCCAGTATTTTGTCTGTTCCTGCACTTTGGTGGCATGTGCATGAGATGTTATTTGGCTTTGCGATGGCGATTGTGGTGGGGTTTGTTTTAACTGCGGTGCAAAACTGGACAGGCATTAACGGAACTAAGCATTATCGTTTGGGGTTGCTGGTGGCGTTATGGATTGCACCAAGAGTGATGTTTTGGACGCCGGCGCCGCTTTGGCTCATCTCAAGTGTTGAAGCGCTATTTTTATTGGTTGCAGCCTACGAGATCGGATGGCGAGTGGTGCAGGCTAAAGGTTGGCGCAATTTGTTTTTTGTGCCTCTATTTCTGCTGGCGATAGCGGCTAACTTTGCAAGTTATGCAACGATTAAAGGGATGCCACCCTTTACCGCATCTGCGGTCTGGAGTGCAATGCTTTGGTGGTTTACCTTGCTGCTTTCCGTCATGGGCGCGCGAGTGATTCCATTCTTTACTGCTCGTCGTTTTAACTTCGAAAAACCGCAGCCATTGCTTTGGTTAGAGTGGCTCGCCAATGTTCCGGTTGTTTGCTTGTTCTTAATGAGCTTTTTCCCAGTCACAATGATGGAAGTAGGTCAGCCATTGATGCTGATTGCAGGGCTTGCTCATCTTGCTAAGTTGCTTCGTTGGCAACCATGGAAAACGTGGAAAGAGCCTTTAGTATGGTCATTGCATTTAGCGTATTTCTTTATTCCTGCTAGTTTGTTGTTACGAGGTATATTGAATAATCCGTTTGCAGCGCACAACATGCTGCACCTATTTGCGATTGGAGCTCTGGGTGGTTTGATCTTAGCGATGATTGCGAGGGTGACCATGGGCCACACCGGACGTGCCATTTATCAAGGGCCTTCGATGAGCTTAGCATTTGTTGTGATTGGGTTAGCTGCGATCATACGGGGTATTGGAGTCGCTTTTTTCCCGGCGCAATTGATGACATTGGTAAATATCAGCGCACTGTTATGGTGTGTCGGATTTACACTATTCATAGTGAAGTTTGGTTTGATGCTTGTCACGCCAAGAGTTGACGGTCATCCAGGTTAAGGGGAATTAAAGAGCTCGCTGGATGAACAAGGCTTGGAAAGAATCCAAGCCTTTATTTATGAGCCTATTTCATCTCGGTTAGATGCATTACCTTAGCGTGATTAACTCACCTTGCAGAAATCCAAGACTTTGTTTTCTGGATGCTGCTGGGCGATGTAGTCACACACATGTTGCTGCTCTTCTTGGGTTAGATAGAGACCTAGTTTGGTCCGGCGCCACAGTAAGTCCTGCCCGTTTTTAACCAGTTCATGCTCAATCATATAGTCGATTTCTTGTTGATAAACCCCATCAGCAAAACGCGTTCCCATGTCCATTTCTGAATGGGTGTTTGCTAATACTTTCCTTGCGTAGGTACCAAATTGGCACACATAACGAAAAGCGTGTTTATCACTGAGCCATGGGTATTGAGCTTTAAGTGATTGAGCCAATTGCTCGCGGCTGCAACTGAAGTTACCGCCGGGTAAACTATCTGTTGCTGTCCAAGGTTTCCCCATCTTGGTAAAGAAAGGCTCCAACTTCTTCATCGCGGCTTCACCCAATTTACGATAGGTCGTGAGCTTTCCACCAAATATTGAGAGTAATGGGGCTTGATCGTATTCCTGATCTAACTCTAAGGTGTAATCACGGGTAATCGCTTGTGGTGAATCCGATTCATCATCACATAAAGGACGAACACCGCTGTATGTCCAGACCACATCATCACGGCTGATTTGATGGATAAAGTGTTGATTGACGATATCAATCAAGTAATCGACTTCTTCCTCGTTGATGGCGACATCGCGTGGATCGCCGTTGTATTCGACATCGGTCGTACCAATGATCGAAAACTCTTTCATATAAGGGATCACAAAGACGATACGGCCATCTTTGTTTTGTAGAATGTAGGCTTGTTCGTCATCGTGTACTTTTGGAACCACAATGTGCGAGCCTTTGATCAAACGAATATTACGTGGTGATGGGATATTCATTCCGTCGTCAAAGAACTGTTTCACCCATGGGCCGGCCGCATTGACCAAAGCTTTGGCGTAGCGCTCATAGCGAACTCCAGTGATCTGATCTTCAATAATGACGCGCCATACTCCATTTTCACGGCTAGCATGGGTTACTTTGGTGTAGTTGCTTACTTCAGCCCCGTTTTCTTTGGCGGCTAAAATGTTGAGCAACACTAAACGTGCATCATCTACCCAGCAATCTGAATACTCAAAACCTACTTTCATCTCTTCTTTGAGTAGACCAGTTTGCGCCAAGTTCACCATGTGGCTTGCAGGCAAGGTTGTACGCTTGCCTAAGTGATCATACAAGAACAACCCGCAACGGATCATCCAAGCAGGGCGAAGATAAGGGCGATGTGGAAGGCGAAAACGCATCGGCTGAGCGACATGCGGTGCTTTCTTGAGGATCACTTCACGTTCAGCAAGCGCTTCCGAAACCAAGCGAAATTCATAATGCTCGAGATAACGCAAGCCACCATGAATTAATTTTGAACTGGCAGAAGAGGTTGCGGATGCGAAATCTTGAGCTTCGTAAAGCCCTACGGTTAAGCCACGGCCTGCAGCATCTGCTGCGATCCCAGCACCATTAATACCACCACCAATGATGATCAAATCTAGCAAGCGAGAATCACTGCGTTCTGTTTTGGTATCCATAAAACTGACCTTGTTATTTTGAGCGAACGAACATTTTAGAAGCTAAAAGAAGGGTAGCTTATGTTTCGTTTGTGATCATCTTTTATTTTCGTTTTTGTTCGTTTGTGTGATTTGCGCATAAAAAAACCTCCTCAATAATGAGGAGGTTTTTAAAACGAACAGTGGTGTATCAAAAAGGAAGGCAGCGTTTCTTAAGAGGAAACGTGCCCGACGTTATTCGTTTGATGCGGCAGTGAGTGCTCGTTCTTCGGTCAAGGTTTCCACCGGGATATTGTGCTCGTCAAGAATTGCCATGATCTCAGCAGGTGGCTCCTCGTCGGTGAACAGAGTGTGGATCTGGGCAATATTTCCGAGCTTCACCATTGCATTTCGACCGAACTTTGAACGGTCAACGGCAAGAAAAACGCTGCGACTGTTTTCAATAATGGCTTGTTTTACCCGTACTTCGTGATAATCGAAATCCAATAATGACCCGTCAAAGTCGATACCGCTGATCCCTAGAATGCCGAAATCCAAGCGGAATTGCTTAATGAAATCTAATGTCGCTTCGCCAACAATGCCGCCATCGCGATTTCGGACCTCTCCCCCGGCAAGAATGACGGTAATGTCGGGATTGGGCAGTAAAATTGTTGCAGCATTGAGGTTGTTGGTAACCACCCGCAACTGTTTGTGGTGCTTGCACAAAGCACGTGCGACTGCTTCTGGAGTGGTGCCGATGTCAATAAATAGCGTTGCGCCATTTGGAATGTGTTTGACCAACTCTTCTGCGATGAGGTCTTTCTCAGTAAAGTTTTGTGACTTTCGCGTGCTGTAGGATGTGTTCTCTGAACTGAGAGGAACCGTAGCACCACCATGATAGCGGCGAATTTTATTTTCATCAGCGAGTTCGTTTAGATCGCGACGGATGGTTTGTGGACTGACATTAAAGCGTTCGACTAGCTCATCGGTGCTCACATATCCTTGTTTTTTCACCAATTCGATAATTTCTTGATGTCTTGGTATTTGCTTCACTCTTAGCTCCCTGAGGTGTGCAGGTAAGACTGCTTTCTCAATCGAAATAATTACTTTCGCTATTGTGCTCTAAATCAGTCAGGGAGAGAAGGCAACGGGTGTAGGAATTCGCCGTAAAACGCAAAAAAGAGCGCTCGATGAACGCTCTTTTGCTCATTACAAGAAGAAACTGTGACGTTAGTCTTCGCTATCGCGCAGCTCTGCCCATGTTTGCGCACACTTCACTGCACGCTTCCAGCCTTTGTAGCGGCGCTCACGTTTCTCTTCGTCGTGATGTGGTTGGAACGAACGATCCAGCTCAGCTTTGCCTTGAAGCTCATCAATGCTATTCCAAAAACCAACCGCAATTCCCGCAAGATAAGCGGCCCCTAGTGCGGTCACTTCGGTCACTTTCGGGCGATGCACTTCGGTATCAAGAACATCGGATTGGAACTGCATTAAGAAGTTATTAGCTACGGCTCCACCGTCCACGCGAAGTGCGGATAGCTTAATTCCCGAGTCGGCTTGCATCGCATCCAGCACATCTCGTGTTTGATACGCAATGCCTTCCAAGGTTGCACGGATGATGTGGTTGGAGTTAACGCCACGAGTTAAGCCAACAATGGTACCGCGAGCATAGGCATCCCAATATGGTGCGCCAAGTCCAGTGAATGCAGGAACAACGTACACGCCATTGGAAGAATCTACTTTGGTCGCGAAATACTCAGAATCTTTCGCGTCGGCTAAGAGTTTCATTTCATCACGCAGCCACTGGATTGAAGCGCCGCCCATAAAGACTGCCCCTTCTAATGCGTAAGCTGGTTCACCTTGCGGCCCACATGCGAGTGTGGTGAGCAAACCATTCTTCGATGTGACTTTCTCTTGGCCCGTATTCATCAATAGGAAACAGCCAGTACCGTAAGTATTTTTTGCTTGACCGGCTTGGACACACATTTGGCCAAAGAGCGCGGCTTGCTGATCCCCTGCAATACCAGAAATTGGGATACGTGTCCCGCCTTTACCACCGATGTTGGTTTGACCATACACTTCAGATGAGCGTTTAACCTCTGGCATCATTGACGCGGGAATCCCCATTTCTGCCAGCAGTTTTTCATCCCAGCATAGGTTGTTAATGTTAAACAGCATGGTTCGTGATGCATTGGTGTAGTCAGTAACGTGTACGCGGCCTTGGGTCATTTTCCAGACCAACCAAGTATCGACGGTACCAAAGAGCAATTTGCCCGCTTCCGCTTCTTCGCGTGCTCCTTCAACGTTGTCGAGAATCCACTTCACTTTTGTTCCTGAGAAGTAGGGGTCTAATACCAATCCAGTATTTTCGCGAATGTAATCTTCCAAACCGCGTGCTTTCAGCTCTTCACAGATCTCTGCAGTACGACGACATTGCCAGACAATGGCGTTGTATACGGGTTTGCCTGTTTCTTTGTTCCACACAATGGTGGTTTCACGTTGGTTAGTGATGCCAATAGCGGCCACTTCATCGCTACGAATACCTGATTTACCTAATGCTTCGACCAACGTAGAGCTTTGCGTTGCATAAATCTCGAGTGGATCATGTTCAACCCATCCAGCTTCTGGATAGATTTGGGTAAACTCGCGCTGAGCAACACTGACAATATTGGCATCATGGTCCAGAACGACGGCGCGTGAACTGGTGGTGCCTTGATCCAGTGCGACAATGTATTTTTGCTCGTTCATAGGGGAGTCCTTTTGTTTCTCTATATGTTTATTTTAGGTGATGCGTTAAACGCGAGCTTGTTCTGTTTCTTCAGTGCTGTCGCACTGATTTGGAATGGTACAGCCTTGGCCAACCTGAGGCAGGTGTGCTGCAATTGCTTTTGGATAGAGCCAGCCGCCAAAGCAAGCGCCAGCGATAGGTGCCAAAATCGGTACGATGAAATAAGGAATATCACGGGCACCGGATAGGGCGTAATCCCAACCTGCAAAGTAGGCAAATAATTTCGGACCAAAATCACGCGCTGGATTCATGGCAAATCCGGTTAGTGGACCAAGTGAACCACCAATGACGGCGATCAGAATACCGATCAGCAGCGGGTTCATCGCACCACGTGATGCGCCATTGTTCTCATCACCGAGAGCCAAAATGGCAAACATGAGAACTGCGGTAATGACAAATTCAACCGCAAAAGCGCCAAAGAATGAGAGTGCAGCGTTCGGGTAGGTAGAGAAAATACCCGCAGTCGCAAGGGCTTCTTCACTACTGCGCACAAAGTTATGTGCGATTTCGTATTCAGTAAACAGGTTACTGTATAGGCTGTAAACCAAAGCCGCAGAGCAAAAAGCACCAAGAAGTTGAGAGATAATGTAAGGCAGTACTTTTGCTTTATCAAAACCGTGGAAAGCCGCTAAAGCGATGGTCACGGCAGGGTTTATGTGGGCCCCTGAAACGCCAGCGGTACAGTAAATCGCGATGGAGACCCCGAATCCCCAAACGATACTGATTTCCCATTGCCCGAATTGTGCACCCGCTAATACCAGTGCGGCGACGCAGCCGACGCCAAAAAAGATTAAGAGTCCTGTACCAATAAACTCGGCCAGGCACGCTCCCAGTAGGGAGGGTTGTTTTGTTGTAGTCATGTGCAGAGTCCTTTTTGTTTCACATGCACCAGAGTGGTTCTGGCACGCTGTCATTGTGCATATAAAAACGATTGCGAAAATAAACAAACAATCAAAATGAGCGTTCGAGCATGCTTTTATTAAATGAAAATAGATTTTTTGTTAAATATGTCATTATTTACGCAAAAACGAATAAAAGGGCTATGTACAACAAGGAAGGCTGTATTGGTAAGGGGTGTAGAATCGTAAAAACTTATTGAGATAATGCTAACTTATTGTGTTAATTACAATTTGTTAACCATTATTAATGAAATGTGAAGGGTTGAGGTAAAGAAAAATACCGCGCTAGAGTGAAAAATGATAAAAGAATGAGGGAGGATTATTGTTCTGGTCGTACCAATTACAATGGTTTTCGAAAGAAAAAGCCTCGGCCAATATGACCGAGGATCGACTAAAACCTTATCACGAATGTGATTAGTTATTGCTGTGTAGCTCGCTGTTTAGCTCAACTGCAGATTTGTTTGCTAGGCATTCGATTTGACCCGTCACTGAGTTGCGGCGGAATAGAAGATCGGAAACGCCAGCAAGGTCACGTGCTTTAACGATTTCCACTTCTTGACCAGAAGAGTCAAGCATACGTACTTTCGAACCCGCAGTAACATACAAACCAGACTCAACAGTACAGCGATCACCTAGAGGGAAACCTAAACCTGCATTGGCACCAAGTAGTGAGTTCTCACCGATAGAAACAACCACAGTACCGCCGCCAGATAGTGTACCCATGATAGAGGCACCGCCACCGATGTCTGAGCCATTGCCAACAACAACGCCTGCAGAGATACGACCTTCAACCATGCTTACGCCAGTAGTACCCGCGTTGAAGTTGATGAAACCTTCGTGCATGACGGTAGTACCTTCACCTACATGTGCGCCTAGACGTACACGAGAAGTGTCAGCGATACGAACGCCAGCAGGAACCACGTAATCCACCATTTTAGGGAACTTGTCTACACAGTCGACAGACAAAGCACGGCCTGCTAGGCGAGCTTCGATTTGACGATCCGCAAGTTCAGGTAGGTCGATTGGGCCTTCATTTGTCCAAGCGATGTTGTGCAGCAAACCGAAGATACCGTCTAGTACTGTGCCGTGTGGTTGAACTAGGCGATTAGAGATCAATTGAAGTTTTAGGAAGCCTTCAGAAACAGACGCTGGCTTTTCGTCAGTTGCTAGCACAACAAGAACTAGAGGCTGGGCAGACTCTGCTGCTTTCGCTGCAAATGATGCATTTGCTGCATCGCCATTTGCTTCAAAAGCTGCGCTGAGTTCTGCACTTTGTGCTGCAGAGATTTCGATAGCTTGGTTACCTTGTTCGTAACCTGCCACTTTTGCTACAGCCTCAACAAGAGCGTCTGCTGGGTTAAGGACTGGGTTTGGAAAAAATGCTTCAATGATTTTTCCATCGCGGTTTTTGGTTGCCGTACCAAAGGCCAAAGAAAAGTAAGCCATAGTCAATCTCCATGTTGAAAGCGGTAACGGGCAATTAGGTGCCCTGATTTAATTTTTACTCATCATAAAGAGAGCGCATTCGAGTTTAAATAGCTGGGTTTCAGAAAGTCTGTAAATCGATATGCCTTGTCTCTTTAGAGATACTTTTGTCTATTAAGCAATATTTCTAAATGCTCTGTTTCTGAAAAATAAAAAGCCCGAAGTTTCCTTCGGGCTTTGATTCAGACTTTACTTATAACTGATTGGCGTATGCGCTTTTTGCGCTTATTTACTTTATATATCGTCCAACCAACTACCCGTTGAGCGCGGGCAGTAAAAGCAGATTACTTGCTTAGGTCGTCTGCGTGCTCAGATAGGAACGCTGCAACACCTTTTGGTGATGCGTCCATACCTGCTTTACCTTCTTCCCATTGTGCTGGGCATACTTCACCGTGTTTTTGGTGGAAGTTTAGTGCATCTACCATGCGTAGCATTTCGTCAATGTTACGACCTAGTGGTAGATCGTTTACTACTTGGTGACGTACAAGACCGTCTTCGTCGATTAGGAAAGAACCACGGAAAGCAACGCCTGCTTCTGGGTGCTCTACATCGTACGCTTTACAGATTTCGTGCTTAACGTCAGCAACCAGTGGGTACTTAACTTGACCGATACCGCCATCTTCGATAGCAGTGTTACGCCATGCGTTGTGAGAGAACTGAGAATCGATAGAAACACCGATTACTTCAACGCCTTTAGCTTGGAAATCAGCTAGACGGTTGTCGAAAGCGATCAGCTCAGATGGGCAAACGAACGTGAAATCTAGTGGGTAGAAGAACACAACCGCTTTCTTACCTTTAGTGAATTCTGCAAAGTTGAAGTTTTCAACGATCTCACCGTTACCTAGAACAGCTGCTGCAGTAAAGTCAGGGGCTTGACGACCTACTAGTACCATTTTTTTGCTCCTAAAATGTATGGTTAGTTCCAAACCACTCTTTGTTGTTTTGGTTTGGTCCGTGTTTGTACGAGACAAACTATAGTACAAATTGTAGTATTGAAAAAAGCGAAATAAATAGATTGAGTTAATCGAAAAAAGCGATAATGCGAGATCTTATAACGCCATCAAAAATGCATGACGAGATATCAATATAATTATGAATAAATGGCCCAGTTTGAAGCAGTTGCACTATTTGGTCACCTTGCACGAAACACGGCATTTTAGTGAAGCTGCTGAGCGATGTTTTGTTAGTCAGTCTACCTTAAGTAAAGGAATTCAAAACCTAGAAGAGCTTATTGGTTGTCCTTTGTATGAGAAAAAAGACAAAAAAAGCCCACTTGTTTTTACTCAAGCAGGAGAAATGGTGGTTCTCCAAGGACGTGAACTCTTAGCCAAAGGACAAGATCTTGTTGAGCTTGGGCAGATTTGCCAAGGTGACGAGATGCAAGGTCAGCTCAAATTAGGATGTATCCCAACCATTGCACCGTTCTTGCTTTGCGATTTGGTGCAAGAGGTGAACCAACAATTTCCTCAATTGAATCTGCTTTTAAGAGAAGATACCACCACCAACTTATTGGCGGCGTTACGACATGGTGAGTTGGATGTGTTGATCTTAGCTTTGCCGGTCGAAATTGAAGGCATGGACAGCCAAGTAGTGGGGCAAGATCCTTTCCGAATGGTGATCAGTCGGAACCAGGCGGATGCGATCCGTGTCCCCATCAAATATGATGATCTGCCCGATGAATCAGTATTCTTGTTAGAGAAAGAGCACTGTTTAACAGAACATGCTGTCTCTGCCTGTAAACTGACAGATAGGGAAAAAATCAATCCTTTTACCGCTACCAGTCTACATACCTTAGTTCAAATGGTAGCTAATGGGCTTGGTACGACATTCATTCCTCAAATGGCGATTGATCATGGATTGCTTGATAACCAAAATTTGGTGATTGTCGAGCCACCTGGTCAAAAGGCGTATCGTGATATTGGCTTAGTTTGGCGGCCAAGTTCATCACGGGTGAGCTGTTTCCGCCAATTAGCGGAAGTGGTATCTGAACTGCTGTAGAAAATAGTCTTAGTCCTTCTTAACCAGCTAATACGATAAAAAGCACACTAGTTTTAGTGTGCTTTTTAGCATTTTATGCTGCGTGTAAACTTTAACTTGTAAAATTTTACAGCTCTTTTTTTGATGAAGCTTTCATTAAATTGTGAAATTTCACAATGTTAATTTTACAGACTTGCCTTCTTGGCTTGTTTAAGGCTTCAAATGTCGTGACGCTTAATCCCTTGCCAGTGATGACGTTCTGTCCACTTTCTCTCATTCAAAACCCTGTTTAAAACAATTTTACACCATCAATTTTACTGTAATTAAATTACGTAATTACTTACATGTTGGAGGCTCAATTTAACCTGTTATTAGAAACGGAATAAAACTTTGAATTTTACTTTTTTGTAACTTTTGAGTTTTAACTCTAATGTTTGTTGGTGTAAGTTAAATAAAGGCTTTGTAAGACTTATGTCTAGATTGCAAAGCGAATTTAAGTGAGTGAAGGTATAGACGAAAGGCAGTAAAGAGACAGTAAGTATGCAAATCACTAGGATGTCTGGTTTGTTGTTTTATAGTTACAAATGTATCTCACTGCATCAAGACAGCTTTAAGGAAGAAGATTATGCTTGCCCAAACACCAGAGAAGAATCATATAACCGCAGAAGCCCAAGCGACCTTAGGCATGCTTGAGGTTACTGGTACCCTTTCGCCAGAACATCAGGCTATTTTCCCTGTCGAAGCCCAAACCTTTTTATCTCTGTTGTGTGCAAACTTTGCTGACAAGGTTGAGCCATTGCTCGCTGCTCGCGAAGAAAAACAAACCTGTATTGATCATGGTGAACTGCCCGACTTTTTACCGGAAACACAAGACATTCGTGAAGGCAGTTGGAAAATTTTAGGGATCCCGGAAGATTTGCAAGATCGCCGCGTTGAGATCACTGGACCGACGGATCGAAAAATGGTGATTAATGCCTTAAATGCCAATGTGAAAGTGTTCATGGCTGACTTTGAAGATTCAATGTCACCCGCATGGAGCAAAGTACTCGATGGCCAAGTGAATTTACGAGATGCGGTAAACGGTACCATTGAATACACCAACCCGGGAAATGGTAAACAGTACCAATTAACAGAAGATCCAGCGGTGCTGATCTGCCGTGTTCGTGGCCTGCATTTGAAAGAGAAGCATGTCTCTTTTAATGGGGCGATCATTCCGGGGGCTTTATTTGATTTTGCACTGTACTTCTACAACAACCACAAAGCCTTGTTAAACAAAGGCAGTGGCCCTTATTTTTATATTCCAAAGCTGCAATCTCACAAAGAGGCGCAATGGTGGAGCCAAGTGTTTCACTTTACAGAAGACTATTTTGGTTTAGATACCGGAACCATCAAAGCGACTGTTTTGATTGAAACATTACCGGCGGTATTTGAAATGGATGAAATACTGTTCTCGCTAAAAGAGCATATTGTTGGGCTCAACTGTGGCCGCTGGGATTACATTTTCAGTTACATCAAAACACTTAAGAAACACACCGACCGCGTGCTGCCGGATCGCCAAGTTGTGACCATGGATAAGCCGTTTCTCAACGCATATTCGCGTTTATTGGTACGGACTTGCCATCGAAGAGGGGCATTTGCAATGGGGGGAATGGCCGCCTTTATCCCTGCAAAAGACCCACAAGCGAACCAAGTGGTGTTAGATAAAATTCATAACGATAAATCACTGGAAGCAAATAATGGTCACGATGGGACTTGGGTTGCTCATCCGGGGTTGGCGAATACTGCGATGGAAGTATTCAGCCAAGCCTTAGGTGAGCGAACAAACCAATTGGATGTGAGTCGTGATGATGATGCGCCAGTAACAGCCTCAGATCTATTGCAACCCTGCGATGGTGAGCGCACCGAACAAGGTATGCGCCACAACATCCGTGTTGCACTTCAGTACATTGAAGCGTGGATCTCTGGCAATGGTTGTGTGCCGATTTATGGTTTGATGGAAGATGCTGCTACCGCAGAAATTTCTCGCGCTTCGATTTGGCAGTGGATTCAACATGGAAAAACGTTGGATAACGGTCAAGTGGTAACGAAAGCACTATTTGAGTGCTATCTCGCTGAAGAGATCGAAGTAGTAAAAACTGAAGTCGGGGAAGCTCGTTATCAAGCAGGGCGATTTGAAGAAGCTGCTGACTTGATGGCTCGGCTGACAACCAGTGATGAACTGACTAATTTCTTGACCATCCCTGGATATGACTATCTGGATTGAGTCAAAACCTAATAACCAACAATAACGTGAAACATCGCTTTCAAAGACAGATCAGGAAGTACTGTCAAAGAAAAGGAAGAAGAGTGCGCTAAGCGCACAGTAAAAAGAGGGATAGACCAATGACACTAACTCGCCGCCAACAAATTGAAGCTCTGGAAAAAGATTGGGCAACCAACCCACGCTGGAAAAATGTAAAGCGCCCGTATACTGCTGAAGAAGTGGTAGAACTGCGTGGCTCAATGGTACCAGCAAACACCATCGCACAACGTGGTGCAGATAAATTGTGGTCACTGGTCAATGGCAGTGCCAAAAAAGGCTATGTGAACTGTTTGGGTGCACTCACCGGGGGGCAAGCGGTTCAGCAAGCCAAAGCGGGCATCGAAGCAATTTACCTGTCAGGTTGGCAAGTCGCCGCGGATAACAATACGGCTTCTACCATGTACCCAGACCAATCGCTCTATCCAGTGGATTCGGTACCTTCAGTAGTAAAACGTATCAATAATTCCTTCCGCCGTGCTGACCAAATTCAATGGTCAAATGGTAAGTCACCACAGGATGAGGGGGGGATTGATTACTTCCTGCCGATTGTTGCCGATGCAGAAGCGGGCTTTGGTGGCGTATTGAATGCCTATGAACTGATGAAGTCGATGATTGAGGCAGGGGCTGCTGGGGTTCACTTTGAAGATCAGCTAGCCTCAGTGAAAAAGTGTGGTCACATGGGCGGTAAAGTACTGGTTCCAACTCAAGAAGCAGTACAAAAATTGGTAGCAGCTCGCTTAGCAGCGGATGTTTCGGGCACAACAACACTGGTGATTGCGCGTACGGATGCGAATGCGGCCGATCTACTGACTTCAGATTGTGATCCATACGATAAAGACTTTATTGAAGGAGAGCGCACGCAAGAAGGTTTCTATCGTGTGCGTGCAGGAATTGATCAAGCTATCGCTCGTGGTCTTGCTTATGCACCGTATGCAGACCTTATCTGGTGCGAAACCGCAACCCCTTGTTTGGAAGAAGCGCGCAAGTTTGCAGAAGCGATTCATGCGGAATATCCGGATCAGCTGCTTGCTTATAACTGTTCACCTTCCTTCAACTGGGAGAAAAACTTGGATGCAGAAACCATTGCGAAGTTCCAGCAAGCACTTTCTGATATGGGCTACAAATACCAGTTCATTACGCTAGCGGGCATCCACAATATGTGGTTCAACATGTTTGAGCTGGCACATGATTATGCGCAAGGCGAGGGGATGCGCCACTACGTTGAGAAAGTTCAACGCCCTGAGTTCCAAGCGGCTGAAAAAGGTTACACCTTTGTCGCACACCAACAAGAAGTGGGTACTGGTTACTTCGATAAAATGACCAATACGATCCAGGGTGGAAAATCATCGGTCACGGCACTGACGGGTTCTACGGAAGAGGATCAATTTTAATCCATGCTGTGAATTTCTGTTTAGGCATAAACTTTGATGCATTTGAGCGGCTTAGGCCGCTCTTTTTTGATCTTACAGCCCAATATTGATTTACGAACACAATAAGAGCCACGGCTCTATGTAGAGCAACGGAAATTATAACCGTGTTGCCAAGAGGAATTAGTCCATTTCCTCTGGCTCTACTTCTTCTTGCAGTTCAAGTAAGTTAATCGCAATAGCAACAAAGTCACTGTCAGTGATGATCCCAACTAATTCACCATTATCAACCACAGGAAGACAGCCTACTTTATGTTTTTGCATATAGAGGGCGCTTTGTTTCAATCCTGCTTTCGGTGAGACGGTCATCAGCCCTGTGTGCATCACTTCATGCAGTGGGGTATTGAGTGTATAGGTATCAGTGTCGGGAAGCTTCTGTAAGCTAGATTCCTGAGCGGCAAGAATATCGCGCTGTGAAACGATACCAAGCAACTTTCTGTCCGCATCAACAACCGGAATATGTCGAATATCAAGGGCATGCATTGTGCTTTTGGCATCGGCCAGTGAGTGAGAACGCAACAGGGTGTGCGGGTTGCGCGTCATCATATCTTCAACTTTGAACATGGGCTGCCTCCTGTCGTTGGCCTTATACTATTTAATATAGGAAGAAATCGTATACAGTTCTGAGAGCAGCGTCCTCTTTCGATAAAATATTCGTTATGGATAGAAGTGATACCTCTGAAATATCAATGACTTCAGAGGTATCAATGGACTAGATCCTAAAGAAACTTAATAGTACTTTTTGCTCAGATGCCAGAGTAGAAAGTTCTTCGCTGGTGGTTTTGCTTCGCTTCACTCCAGAGGCATTCTCATTGACGATGTCGAATGTGCTCGAAACGTTTCGAGAGATATCCTGAGTTACACTAGATTGCTCTTCTGATGCAGTGGCAACTTGGGTGTTTACGTCAGAAATCTCAGTGACTGATTTCGAAACCTCAGCAAATGAAGCTTGTAGATCAGAGTTAATGGTTTGTGATTCATTAATCAGTACCAGATTAGATTGCATGTGTTGGCTGGCAACATCCGCTTGGTTTTGTAAACGAGAGATGATCTCTTGAATATCAACAGTAGATTGTTGAGTTTTAGCGGCTAAAGAGCGAACCTCATCAGCAACCACTGCAAACCCTCGACCCTGATCACCAGCGCGGGCAGCTTCGATCGCGGCATTCAATGCCAGTAAATTTGTTTGTTCAGAGATACTGTTGATCACATTGATAACCTCGCCGATTTCATGCGAGTAATCTACCAACTGATCGACGATGACATTGGTGTCTTCGATTGAGTGGCTCATCTTATTGGATAGTGCATCAGAACGGTTCAAGGCTTGTTGACCATTGTTGACATAGTTCGTGGCTTCGCTTGCCGCTCTCTCTGCGTGTGCTGCGTTTTCGCTGACATTGCTCGCGGTGCTTGCCAATTCAGTAATTGCTGTCGCGATTTGTTCTACCTGACTGAGCTCTTGCTGAGCATTGCTTTCCGTATCAGACATGGTCATGTTGAGCTCTGTTGCCGCAGACGATACACGATCAGAAATCCCGTGTAAGCCGGTTAGCAACTTACTTAGCTCATCACGCATCAACAAAATATTGGCGTAAATCCCGCTCTCATTCCCAGTGGTCTTAATTTGACTGGATAAATCGCCTTCAGAAACGGCATGAACGATTTTTTCGATTTCATTCGGCTCACCGCCAACCGTGCGTAATATGCTTCTGTATATGTAAATACCTAAAAACACGGCTAACAAGGTTGCAAGAATGGAGATAAATAGCAGAATGGTTTTAGAGCTTTCTGTGGTCGAAATAAGCTCAGGGCCTACGGTGTCTTGCTGCTCTTTGGTGAGCAGTTTTACGTTTTCTATTTGCTGCGCAGCGGATGAACCAATTTCATTTAGTCGTGTTCGTAGTTGCGTTAGGCTTTGGTCGATCGTTTCGATGGCTAAGAACTCTTTTTCGTAGTTATCGATACCACGGTTAAAGCCCTCGAATAATGACTTTTCTTCAGCAGAATAAGCAACGAGCTCTAAGTTTTTCCAGTTAAAGCGAATTTTGTCGATGACTTCCAGTACCTTGGCTGCGTCTTGTGTCGTACCAGTAGTAAAGTAAGTGACACTGCTATTCCAGCCCACTCGAAGTAGCTCCAGTATCTCGGTGAGACGAAGCGCTGTGTCGAGTTGATTGTTGTTCTTAGCTTGTTCTATTAGGGTATTGAGGCTTTGTCTTACCTCGGTTCCTGCTTGTCCCAATTTACCATTAATAATCCGCTCTTTTTGCGCCAGCTGCGCCGCTTCTTGGTTAAATAGCAGACCATAGTCAGAGACCAGTAGCTTAATACTATTGAATTCAGTGTTTAGCTCAGGCTCCGATGTACGTTGAATCGTGGTATCCAACAACAACAAACTTGCTTGCAGGCGCTTTTCTACCGTGGCTTTGTATGTCTCATCTTGTTCGTGAATGTATTTGAGGGCGGCGATACGTGCTTCAAGAATGTTCGCTTGTATTCGTCCTGTGTATACGCTGGCTTGCGCTAAGTAGCGATAGTTTTGAAATCCCTTATAGGCTTCATCAAATCGAAAAAACGACAATGTGGAAATGATGAGTAGTAACGTCACGACTACACCAAATCCAAACCCCAGTTGATGTCTTAACAGCATTCTTACCTCTTCTTACTGTCTGTAAAGTTAATGAAATATTTATTGTTGTTATTAATCCCAAGTTAAGGATTTATTAACCTTATTAATGGTGTTGTTTTTATCAGTGAGAAGCTTTGCAGTTTTTATAAACGAAATGTTTTGTTTCAATTTAATACTGCACCTTGCTATTGCGCGTGGCCCGCCTATACTAAGCGGCTGGATTAAAATACTGGCCCATTCTCAACCACATAAATGGTTGGTTGAAGAGCAATATCTGAGTAGTACCTGACATGCAAGTATCTGATTTTAATTTTGAATTACCTGATGAGCTGATTGCCCGTTATCCACAACCTGAGCGCACAGCAAGCCGTCTTTTACAACTGGATGGTAATAGTGGCACCTTGGTTGATGGGACTTTTACGGATGTATTGGCACAGATCCAACCGGGTGACTTGGTGGTATTTAACAATACACGCGTCATTCCAGCTCGCATGTTTGGTCGTAAAGCCTCTGGCGGTAAGCTAGAAGTTTTGGTCGAGCGTATGCTTGATGAGCAAAGCATTTTAGCCCACGTTCGTTGCTCTAAATCACCAAAACCAGGGTCGACGATTTTCCTCGGTGAAAATGATGAGTATCAAGCTGAAATGGTTGCTCGTCATGATGCACTGTTTGAGCTCAAGTTTGATGCTGACAAGAAGGTGTTGGACATTTTGGAAGAAATTGGCCATATGCCACTTCCTCCGTACATCGATCGCCCAGATGAAGACTCAGATAAAGAGCGTTACCAAACAGTCTACAACCAAAAGCCGGGTGCAGTAGCAGCGCCTACGGCTGGTTTGCATTTTGATGAAGCATTACTTGCCCAAATAAAAGAGAAAGGCGCTCAGTTTGCGTATGTCACTTTGCACGTTGGTGCTGGCACTTTCCAACCTGTGAAAGTGGACAATATCAATGAGCACCACATGCATGCCGAGTATGTTGAAGTACCGCAAGATGTGGTTGATGCGATTAATGCAACCAAATCTCGTGGTGGCCGTATTGTCGCGGTTGGTACCACATCTGTTCGTTCATTAGAAAGCGCAGCGCAAGATGCGCTGAAGAAGGGGAGCGAATTGGTGCCATTCTTTGGTGATACAGAAATCTTCATTTATCCGGGCTACGAATATCAGTTAGTGGATTGCTTGATCACTAACTTCCACCTGCCAGAATCGACACTGATCATGTTAGTGAGTGCTTTTGCAGGTTATGAAAATACGATGAACGCATACAAACACGCCGTCGAGAACAATTACCGTTTCTTTAGTTATGGCGACTCTATGTTTATAAGCAAAAAAACAGACTAGCTCTGCTGGTTAGTTCTAAATTACAAATATTTACGAGTGCTAGCAGTAGGCTAGGAAGCAAGGTAAAAGGTTACTTTGTCTCTCGCATGGAAGGCGACCGCTCCTTACTATACCCGTTATATTTGGCGCAGCAGCGTTGTTGACTGCGTAAATTCACCCTAATCACATAGAGCTTCTATGCTCATAGGGCTGAATCTACTTGTCGCCTAGCTGCAACCCCAACTATTTAGGGTAGAGAGGGTTAAGGTAATTACTATCTTGCTCTGAACTTAATGTCAGACTGTTTCTCTGACACTTGGAGGCTTCGTGAAATTATCATTCGATCTTAAGAAGAAAAACGGCAACGCTCGCCGTGGTCAACTGACCTTTGAGCGTGGCACTGTGCAAACACCAGCATTTATGCCTGTTGGTACTTACGGCACAGTAAAAGGCATGACGCCAGAAGAAGTAAAAGGCACGGGTGCTGAAATTCTTTTAGGTAACACTTTCCACCTGTGGCTACGTCCTGGGCAAGAAGTGATGAAAATGCATGGCGACCTGCACGATTTTATGAACTGGCAAGGTCCTATTCTTACAGATTCAGGTGGTTTTCAGGTATTCAGCTTAGGCGATATCCGTAAAATCACGGAAGAAGGGGTGCATTTCCGTAACCCTGTGAATGGTGACAAGATTTTTATGGACGCTGAAAAGTCGATGGAAATTCAAAAAGACCTTGGTTCAGACATCGTGATGATCTTCGACGAGTGTACGCCATACCCAGCGACGCACGATGAAGCAAAGAAATCGATGGAAATGTCACTACGTTGGGCACTGCGTTCACGTGATCACTTCGATAAACTCGAAAACCCGAACAACCTGTTTGGTATTGTTCAAGGTGGTGTTTATGAAGATCTACGTGATGTATCTGTTAAAGGGCTGACAGAGATCGGTTTTGATGGCTATGCCGTTGGTGGTCTTGCTGTTGGTGAGCCAAAAGAAGACATGCACCGTATTCTTGAACACACATGTCCTCAACTTCCGGAAGACAAACCACGCTACCTGATGGGCGTAGGTAAACCTGAAGACTTAGTGGAAGGTGTTCGCCGCGGTATCGATATGTTTGACTGTGTTATGCCAACACGTAATGCGCGTAATGGCCACCTGTTTGTAACTGGTGGTGTGATCAAGATCCGTAATGCGAAACATAAAACGGATACAACACCGTTAGATCCGCATTGTGACTGTTACACTTGTCAGAATTACTCGAAGTCGTACCTACATCACTTAGATCGCTGTAACGAAATTTTGGGTGCTCGTCTAAACACCATCCATAACTTGCGCTATTACCAGCGTTTGATGGAGAGCATTCGTAGCGCGATTGATGAAGATCGCTTCGACCAGTTTGTGGAAGAATTTTACGCGCGTCGCGATCGTGAAGTTCCACCACTAGTTAAATAACGTATTTAAAGCCTTTGGCGAGATGCCAAAGGCTTTTGCTAATAAAGTAAGCGAACGTACCGAAATTTTGAGAGAGTGATCTCTATTACTTGTTCTTGGACTTGAAACGAAAGTACGAAAGCCCAATTTGTTGGATTATCTAAAAAAATAATAGAGGATGTTTTAATGTTTATTTCTAAAGCTCACGCAGCAGCAGAAGGCGCAGCTCAAGGCGGCGGTTTTGAAATGCTAATCATGCTAGGTATGTTCGCGGTGATCTTCTACTTCATGATCTACCGTCCACAAGCAAAGCGTGTAAAAGAGCATAAGAACCTAATGGCAGCAATGTCAAAAGGTGATGAAGTACTAACCAGCGGTGGTTTGGTTGGTCGAATCACTAAAATTTCAGAAGACAATGACTACATCTCTATTGAGCTTAATGCAAACAATGAAGTTGTAATCAAAAAAGACTTCGTAACCGCAGTGCTACCAAAAGGTACGCTTAAATCTCTATAAAACAGCTAGAGGATCCTCGCTGTGCTAAACCGTTATCCTTTATGGAAGTACCTGATGGTGGTGCTGGCCATTGCCGTCGCTGCCTTGTATGCACTTCCAAATCTCTACGGTGAAGATCCGGCTATTCAAGTTACAGGGGCGCGTGGTGCCTCTGTAGATATGTCAACGCTGGATGCTGTCACTAAAGCTCTTGATAAACAGAGCCTTTCCCATAAATCCATTGCTCTTGAGAATGGATCAATTCTTGTTCGTTTCAACGATACTGATACTCAGATCAGTGCGCGTGATGTTATCAGCGAAGCGCTTGGCAAAGATAAAATTGTTGCTTTGAACTTAGCCGCTTCAACGCCTGATTGGCTTGAATCTATCGGCGCTGCGCCAATGAAGCTTGGCCTTGACCTACGTGGTGGTGTTCACTTCTTAATGGAAGTGGATATGGATGCTGCAATGGAAAAGCTAGTCGGGCAACAAGAAGAAGCCTTTCGTAGTGAACTTCGTGAAGAAAAAATTCGCTACCGTGCTATTCGTCCTGCTGGTAAAGATGGCGTAGAAGTGCTTCTTCGTGATGCGGAGCAATTAGAACAAGCTAAACGTCTTCTTGAGCAAAAACATCCTGATATGTTGTTTGCTGACTCTGATAGCAACGGTCGTTTTGCACTTGTCGCCACTTTTACAGAGCAACGTTTGCAAGAAATTCGCAACTACGCCGTTGAGCAGAACATTACGATTCTTCGTAACCGTGTGAATGAGCTGGGTGTTGCTGAGCCATTGGTTCAACGCCAAGGAGCAAGCCGCATTGTGGTTGAGCTACCGGGTGTTCAAGACACTGCTCGTGCAAAAGAAATTTTGGGTGCTACAGCGACATTAGAGTTCCGTGAAGTGGACTCAAAAGCTGATCTTGCAGCTGCTGCAAGTGGTCGTGCACCAGCAGGTAGCGAAATCAAGCAAGATCGTGATGGTCGCCCTGTTGTGCTGAAAAAACGTGTCATCCTAAGCGGTGCAAGCATCACTGATGCAAGTTCAAGTGTCGATGAATATGGACGTCCACAAGTTAACATCTCGCTTGATAGCGAAGGTGGTAACAAGATGTCTGCTTTCTCGAAGAAGAACATCGGTAAGCTGATGGCAACAGTGTTTGCTGAGTACAAAGACAGTGGTCGCCGTACACCTGAAGGCAAAGTGATTCTTTCTAAGCATGAAGAAGTGATCAACCAAGCAACGATTCAGTCTGCGCTTGGCCGTAACTTCCGTATTACAGGTATTGATTCCGCTGCTGAAGCGCATAACTTAGCGCTACTACTACGTGCGGGTGCGTTGATTGCTCCGATTTCTATTGTCGAAGAACGTACGATTGGTCCATCTATGGGTCAACAGAACATCGACATGGGTATTCAGGCTTGTATCTGGGGTATGGTCGCGGTGATGTTGTTTACGCTGCTTTACTACCGTAAGTTTGGCTTTATCGCGAACCTTGCGTTGGTGGCTAACCTCGTATTGATCATCGGTGTCATGTCGATGATTCCTGGGGCAACAATGACGCTACCGGGTATTGCCGGTATTGTACTGACGGTCGGTATGGCGGTGGATGCGAACGTTCTGATCTTTGAGCGTATTCGTGAAGAGCTACGTGATGGACGCAATCCACAACAAGCGATTCACCAAGGCTACGCAAACGCGTTCAGTACCATTGCCGATGCCAATATTACCACCTTGATCACGGCAATCATCTTGTTTGCTGTGGGTACGGGTGCCATCAAAGGCTTCGCGGTTACACTGTCCATCGGTATTCTGACTTCAATGTTTACTGCCATTATCGGTACACGATGCGTCGTGAACTTGGTGTATGGTGGCAAACGCATTGACAAACTGTCGATCTAAGGCTGGGAATTATTATGTTTCAAATTCTAAAAGCAGAAAAAACGATCGACTTTATGCGTTGGTCGAAGGTGGCGTTTGTCTTCTCTCTCTTGATGATTGGGGCGTCGATTTTCACGCTGTCAACGAAATGGTTGAACTGGGGCTTAGACTTCACGGGCGGTACGCTGATTGAAGTGGGTTTTGAGCAACCAGCGAACTTAGAAGATATCCGTAGCGCGCTTGATGCGAAAGGTTTCGGCGATGCGACGGTTCAGAACTTCGGTAGTGCTCGTGACGTTATGGTGCGCCTGCGTCCTCGTGATGATGTAGCAGGTGAAACGCTGGGTAACCAGATTTTATCTGCCATCAAAGACGGTACGGGTGAAAGTGTTGAAATGCGCCGTATCGAGTTCGTTGGCCCGAATGTGGGGGATGAACTGACAGAAGCGGGTGGCCTTGCGATTTTGGTCTCTCTTATCTGTATCTTACTCTACGTATCGATGCGTTTTGAGTGGCGTTTAGCAGCAGGTGCGGTACTCGCATTGGCGCATGACGTGATCATTACGCTTGGTGTGTTCTCTTTGATGGAAATTGAAGTCGACCTAACCATCGTGGCGGCGTTATTGACGGTTGTTGGTTACTCGCTCAACGATACCATCGTTGTTTTTGACCGTATCCGTGAAAACTTCCGTAAGATGCGTAAAGGTGAACCTGCTGACATCATGAACAGCTCTATCACACAAACTCTGAGCCGTACGCTGATAACATCGGGTACCACTTTGTTTGTTGTGATCGCTTTGTTTACTCAAGGCGGTGCTATGATTCATGGTTTTGCGACAGCACTTCTACTAGGTATTACGGTTGGTACGTACTCTTCAATCTATGTGGCTTCTGCACTGGCATTGAAACTCGGTATCACCAAAGAGCACCTAATGCCACCACAAGTGGAAAAAGAAGGCGAAGAGCTAGATCAAATGCCATAACGACAGGTTCGTTAATAAAAACCGCCATTTTTTATGGCGGTTTTTTTATGCCTTCACAACACTAGCATCCTAGTTTCCTTCTGCATAAGTAAGTTGCTATCATTTGTTAAAACAATAAAAGGAAGCAACTTATGCCACACCTACGTTTTCGCGCTGTTGAGCCACAAACAGTGCAGACTCTATCGAAATCTCTCATTGATGAGCTTCAACCATTAATGGATTGTCCTCGTGAAGACTTCACCTTCGAATACATCTACACTACGTTTTATCTTGAAGGGGAAGTGAATCCAGCTTACCCATTTGTTGAAGTGCTTTGGTTTGATCGCGGGCAGGAAACGCAAGACGCGGTTGCTCAAACCATTACTCGGCAAGTTCGCGGCATCATCGGTGAAGACGTTGATGTGGCAGTTATTTTCACTGCGTTAGAAGCGAAGGGCTACTACGATAACGGTGAACATTATTAGCAATACCTAAGCCATCCAATGATATAAGGAGAAAGGATGAAGCGGAAATTATTACTACTGGCGTCCTTTCTTTCTTTCGGGGTTTCTGCAAGCCCTTGGGAAAAGCTAACACAGCCCTCTTCGCTACCTTCAGAGTCAGTTGGTAGTTATGCCAATGGCTGTTTAGTTGGGGCAGCTGCTCTGCCTTTGAAAGGGGACGGCTATCAAGTGCTTCGTAGCCAGCGCGATCGCTACTTTGGCCACCCCAATACCATCGCTTTTATCGAGCGTCTGTCCCACTTTGCACAGCAGGATTTGCATACTAACTTATTGATTGGTGATCTCTCACTGCCACAGGGAGGGCGGTTCTCCTCTGGACACACTAGCCACCAAACGGGTTTGGATGCGGATATCTGGCTGCGTTTTGCTGACGAAAAGCTACCACCAGAGAAGTTAGCAGAGCCTAAAGCGTTGAGCCTAGTGAATCTTGAACAGTACAAGTTACGCAAGAGTAATTGGGATCAACGCCACTTTGAACTAGTGAAAGCAGCAGCTTCGGATCAAGAGGTAGTAAGAATTTTTGTTCATCCCGTGATCAAAGAAAAGCTTTGTCAGAGTGAAAAGAGCAGTGATAGAGACTGGTTACGGAAGGTGCGACCATGGTGGGGACACCATTACCATATGCATGTACGCCTGAAGTGTCCACAAGGCAGTACGCAGTGCTTACCACAAGCCGCCCCGCCCGCAGGTGATGGTTGTGGTGCCGAGCTTGCGAGTTGGAAGCCACAACCTAAACCTGTATTAAAAACAACCAGTACAGCGACTAAACCGAAAAAGAAAAAGCCAAAAGTGATGCCTGCGATGTGTCAGACACTCCTCGATCAAAGTCACTCCCGCTAATACTAAAAAAACGCCGCTCATTGAGCGGCGTTTGTCTTTCAGTCAAAAGGTTATGCTAACCCTTGGATAATTACGAACTTTTCGAGTAACTCTTCGTCGGTTTCGACGTGGTTCGGATCCGTAATAATGCATTTCGTGATCGGACATACCGACTGACACGTTGGCTTCTCATAATGACCTTTACATTCAGTACACAGCGCAGGATCGATCTCAAAGATCGTATCGCCCATGCTGATTGCCCCATTAGGACATTCTGGGTCACACATGTCGCAGTTAATGCATTTGTCAGTGATCAGTAATGCCATGATTACTTACCTGTTGGGTTACGGGTATCCTGACCTGAGTTTAGGTTACGCATTAACAGGCCGTATTCTAAGTCCATGTCTTGTGGAACAGGGATGAATACAAAGTGGCCGTTTCCTTTTGCGTCTTCGACTTGTTCTGATTTACGGTTTTCCATCGCTTCTAGCGTGAAAATCACGTTGCCTTTTGGTGTCATAAGCTCAAGGCTATCACCGACAACGAATTTGTTTTTCACTTCAACTTCAGCCAGATCGCCACGGCGTTTTCCCGTGAACTCACCAACAAATTGCTGAGCGTCAGATACAGAGTAACCGTAGTCGTAGTTTTGGTAAGCATCGTGCGTGTGACGACGTAGGAAGCCTTCAGTGTAACCACGGTGTGCTAGGCTCTCTAGTGTACCCATTAGGCTCTCATCAAATGGTTTGCCTGCAACTGCGTCATCAATCGCTTTACGGTAAACCTGCGCAGTACGTGCACAGTAGTAGAACGATTTAGTACGACCTTCGATCTTCAGTGAGTGAACACCCATCTTAGTCAGACGCTCAACGTGTTGGATAGCACGCAGGTCTTTTGAGTTCATGATGTAAGTGCCGTGTTCATCTTCAAATGCCGCCATTTTTTCTTCTGGACGGTGAGCTTCAGAAAGCAGAACCACTTCATCGGTTGGTTTGCCACGACCGATAGTCGTTTCTGGTCGCTCATCTTGAACTTCAACCGCTTGCGCTTCTGTTGGGTCGAATTTCTCTACGATGTCGCCAGTGTCGTTTTCTTTGCCTTCTTCAACTTTGTATTCCCAACGACAAGCGTTAGTGCATGTGCCTTGGTTTGGGTCACGTTTGTTGATATAGCCAGAAAGTAGGCAACGGCCTGAATAAGCCATACACAGTGCGCCGTGAACAAACACTTCAAGCTCTGTTTCAGGGCAATGTTCACGAATTTCTTCGATCTCTTCAAGAGAAAGCTCACGAGAAACAATCACACGCTCAACGCCGTTAGCCGCCCAGAATTTTACGGTTGCCCAGTTCACTGCGTTCGCTTGAACTGACAGGTGAATCGGCATCTCAGGGAAGGCTTCACGAACCATCATAATTAGACCTGGGTCAGACATGATCAATGCGTCTGGGCCTATTTCTACCACTGGTTTCAAGTCGCGGATGAAGGTTTTTAGCTTTGAGTTGTGTGGTTGGATGTTACAAACCACGTAAAGCTTTTTGCCTTGGGCATGTGCTTCATCGATACCAATTTTTAGGTTCTCGTGGTTGAACTCGTTGTTACGTACGCGAAGGCTGTAACGAGGTTGGCCTGCGTATACCGCGTCTGCGCCGTAGGCAAATGCGTAACGCATATTTTTAAGGCTACCTGCAGGTGACAGTAGCTCAGGTACGAATGCTTTCTCAGTCATGTGTAATTCTCTTTATCTGATCTCAAGTCAGGCCTATTCCACCTAATGGAATAAGGGGCGCAAATTTTACGTCAAAACGTGACTTGTGACTAGGAAAATTACTATTTACCCTTGAAGAGAAGGAGAGTAAAAAGCCTACACTCAGGCAGGCTTTAATAAGGTTGGATTGGGTTAGAAACGATATCCGAGAGCCACAGAATAGGTCAGTGCTCTTGCGTCTGCTAGGTGCTCACTGTATTCAAAGCCAGTATTGATCACAAAACCACGAGTCACGTTGAATTCAAGACCCGCTCCACCGGCAAAGTTTTCATCTTCGATTTTGGATGTCGTGCGTCCACGTGCTTCGTTTTCAATGATGTACTCAGAGTAACCTAATGTGGCATAGGCGCTAACGATGTCGTTGAAGCGGTATGTAGGACCAACATGAAGGCTAGCGTAGCTGCGCGTTGTTTTTGCCGTTTCTACCACATTGATGTCTGGTTGGAATTGAACCCCATACGCAACGTCTTCATCAGCAGTAATGGTCGCGCTAACTAAGAAACCAAGTCTGTTAGCGCCGTCATAACGGTATTTTAGTGTGAAACCACCGAGGACATCTTCTGCATGTTTGATATCAGTTGCGGCATAACCCAGCATGACGGAGTGATCGGCAGCTTGGGCCGCAAATGATGTTGCGAGAAGAGCTGCAAGCGTCGTAAGTTTTTTCATTGTGTGTTCTCTATATTTATTATTTTAAATTGATGGGCTTAAAATTTGGATGAAATGCGGTTGCAAATCATTCTCAGGAATAATACATCTTGTCAATATAGAGAGAAAATAGAGGTAAAGTTAAAAGACTTTTAACTTCAGGTGAATGTGAAATTAAAAAGCTCCTTTAATAAGGAGCTTTCATTAATTGAGTGTCGATGTGCTTGAGCGGCTAGGCATTTGGATGCGGTAAGCCACCTAATGCCTCGTAAAGGTTAGGTAGGAATGCGCTGAGCTCGCCGCACAATAATGAAAAGTCTGCATCAAAACGTGCAGCTTGGTCTTCACGTGGGATATCATCATTTTGATCGCGCAATTCGTCGGAAAACTTCAAGCGTTTGATGCTGCCATCATCTGCAAGAACAAACTCTAATCGCTCTTGCCACCAAAGAGCCAGCTTAGTCACCACTTTATCAGCGTCGATATGGCTACGAATTTCGTCTGCGGTCAGCTCTTGTTTTTTACAGCGGATGATTCCGCCCTCTTCAAGAACAGATTTTAGCTCCGCTTCATCCAACATTTGGAAACCAACGGGTGTGTTGCCAGTCTTAACCCATTCAGTCAATGTCGACTCCACTGCTTTTTCTGGAATCGCTGGGACAACGGGTAAGCTACCCATTGTTTTACGCAAAAGTGCGAGCACGTCTTCGGCTTTTTTGTAGCTGCTGGCATCGACTAAAATGAAGCCTTCTTTTGGCAGAATAAGGACAAAGGTATGGTTACTGCGGCTAAAAGCACGTGGGAGTAAATCCATAATGATGTCTTCTTTTAGGTTGTCCTTTTCCTTTTTCTTTAAAGGACGGCCTTCCTGCGCTTCCATTGCCTCGACTTTTGCATTCAACGAGTCTTTGATAACCGAAGCCGGTAGCATCTTTTCTTCTTTCTTAGCACAGATAAGAATTCGGTTTTCAGAAACATGGGTCATCATATCCCCATGCTTGCCCATTGCAGTTACCCAACCAAATTTCTGCTTGTCTTGGCTGCCGCACGGCGTAAAACGAAACTCAGCTAACTGTTTTTCTAGCTGATCTGCATTGAATTCGATATCGCGATTAACACGATAAACCATACAATTTTTAAACCACATATTGTTTCTCTTACCTGAATTGAGTCGGCAATCATAGGCAATTTTGCCAATGATGTCCTGATGGATTTTTTCAATATGTCAGGCCGCGCATATTAAAGTTGTTTGCAGGAAGCGAGAAAGTTATATGAAAATTTGTTTGCAAAGGTCACAAAAGTGTCATAATTGCTAGTAATAATGCTTAGCGTCAACGCCTGAGAAGAACTCAGAAAACGGTATAACTAACATAAGGTTAATCAATTATGTCTAGAAGGATTCTGGTAGTAGAAGATGAAGCGCCTATTCGCGAGATGCTTTGCTTCGTTCTTGAACAGAAAGGTTACCAGGCAGTGGAAGCTGAAGATTATGACAGTGCAGTAACTAAGCTGGCTGAACCTTTTCCTGATCTGGTTTTGCTTGACTGGATGCTACCGGGTGGCAGTGGTATCAACTTCATTAAACACATGAAACGTGAAGAGCTGACGCGCAATATCCCTGTGGTCATGTTGACGGCACGCGGTGAAGAAGAAGACAAAGTTCGTGGCCTAGAAGTTGGGGCGGATGATTACATTACTAAGCCATTCTCACCCAAGGAGCTGGTGGCAAGGCTAAAAGCGGTGATTCGCCGCGTTACACCAACAGCACTAGAAGATACGATTGATGTTCAAGGACTGAAATTAGATCCGGTTTCCCATCGTGTCACTGCGAACAATCAAGCCGTAGAGATGGGACCAACAGAATTTAAAATGCTGCACTTCTTTATGACTCATCAAGAACGAGTTTATAGTCGAGAGCAGTTGCTCAATAATGTATGGGGCACCAATGTTTATGTGGAAGATCGTACGGTTGATGTACACATCCGTCGTCTTCGTAAAGCATTGGAAGAAGCGGGCCATGATAAGCTCATTCAGACCGTTCGTGGAGCTGGCTACCGTTTCTCAACCAAAGCATAACGAGTGAATACAAGCGGAGTGATATGTGGTTGAAAGGTTAACCTGGAAAAAGCTGGCCTGGGAGCTGGCTTTTTTTTACACCCCTTGGGTGATTGTTGGATGGATATTCGGATATTTGCCGTGGTTGCTACTCGCTGCCACGGTTTTGCAGTTATTTTGGCACCTGCATAATCAGATGCGCTTGTCGGCGTGGCTTTGGGATGAGAAACGCCTAACGCCGCCTTCTGGCAGTGGTAACTGGGAGCACTTGTTCAACGGTATCTACCGTCTTCAGCAACGCCAGCGTAAGAAGCGCAAAGAGCTAACGAATCTGATTCGCCGTTTCCGAAATGGCGCAGAATCCTTACCCGATGCCGTGGTGGTTTTTCGTGGTGAAGGGAACATCGTCTGGTGCAATAAGTTGGCGCAACACCTGCTTGGTTTCCGTTGGCCGGAAGACTCTGGGCAACCTATCTCTAACTTAATTCGTACCCCAGATTTTATCAAATACCTCAATAAAGCCGATTTTTCTGAGCCGCTGGAAATGCGCTCGCCTTTGAACGTTGAGCGATTACTTGAGTTGCGTATTGTGCCGTATACCGAAGGTGAACATCTAATGGTGGTGCGTGATGTTACCCAGCTCAAGCAGCTTGAAGGTATGCGACGTAACTTCTTTGCCAATGTCTCACATGAATTGCGTACCCCGATGACAGTACTGCAAGGTTATCTGGAAATGACGGAAGACCCAGATATGCTCGGTGGACCGATGTGGAGCAAAGCGCATGGGGTCATGACCGAGCAGCTCAACCGAATGAACAGCTTAGTTAATCAACTACTGACGCTTTCTAAAATTGAAGCAGCGCCAATGCATGAGCTGGAAGATGTAGTCAACGTGCCATCCATGCTGGATGTGTTAGAAAAAGAAGCAGTGAGCCTCAGTGGTGAAAATGCCCACCAACTGACGTTTGATGTTGATGCGTCACTTCGAGTACTAGCAGATGAAGATCAATTGCGCAGCGCAATTTCAAACTTGGTCTACAATGCGGTGAAATACACCCCAGCTGGTGCTGATATTCAGGTGCGTTGGTATCGCACGCCGCAGGGCGCTTGCCTTGAAGTGGAAGATAGTGGGGACGGGATAGAGCCTCAACACTTACATCGATTGACGGAACGGTTTTACCGTGTGGATAAGGCTCGCTCGCGTGATACTGGGGGAAGTGGCCTTGGATTAGCGATTGTTAAACATGCGCTAACCCACCATGACTCTCACCTAGAAATTCACAGTGAAGTGGGTGTGGGCAGTAAGTTTTCCTTCGTGTTGCCAGAGCGCTTGGTGGTGCCGTCATGAAAAAATGGATATTAGGTGCTTGTTTTACGATACTGAGTACACCAGTGGTGGCACAAGGGTTACAAAGTTATCAAAAAGTACCGGGGATCACCGGGAGTATATCAACGGTGGGGTCAGACACACTGGCTGGCATGACAACCTTGTGGATTGAAGAGTTCAAACAAATCTATCCCAGTATCAATGGTCAAGTTCAGGCGTCTGGTTCCTCAACCGCGCCACCTGCTTTAACGGAAGGAACGGCGCAATTTGGCCCTATGAGTCGCCCGATGCGAAATCGAGAAATCGAGGCGTTTGAACGTGAGCAAGGATATAAGCCAACCGCATTGCGAATCGCGATTGATGCCATTGGTATTTTTGTTCATCGTGATAACCCCATTGAAGGGCTCAATTTCACTCAACTGGATAGTATTTTTTCATCCACATTGCGTTGCGGGGCCAATCACCCGGTGATGACTTGGTCGCAGCTAGGGTTGAAATATCAATGGGCCAAACGCTCTATGCAGCTGTTTGGGCGTAACTCTGTTTCTGGTACGTATGGCTATTTTAAAACCAACGCCTTATGTGGCGGGGATTTTAAGAACAGTGTTAATGAACAGCCTGGCTCGGCTTCGGTGGTTCAATCGGTGGCTTCGGCAATCAATACGATTGGTTATTCTGGAGTTGGGTATCAGGTGACGGGCGTGAAGCTACTGCCGATCGCGCGTCACGGAGAAGCGTATATTGAAGCGACACAAGACAATATTTTATCTGGCAAGTATCCACTATCACGGTATTTGTATGTGTACGTGAACAAGCATCCAACCAAGCCGTTATCACCGATTGAGAGAGAGTTTATCCGCTTCATCTATTCTCAAGAGGGACAAGAATTAGTGGCTAAAGACGGATATGTACCAATCTCGGCAGAGTTTGCTGCTCAAGAATTGAAGAAAGTGGGGATCGAGTGATCGCCACTTTAAAATGCCAATACCCAACCCACGCTCTTCCAATATTCGCGTTCAGTTTTTAGATCCGCATACAGCAATTTATTGTCGCTGAGCCACTGCGAATCCTGACTGGTTAATGTCCACTTTTCGTCATCAATCTGCAGAGTTATCTGAGGGAGAGCTTCTTTAGTTCTCTGTCCATGGAGCAAAATACTTAACCTGAGAATTCGGATCAAGCTGATGATCTGTTGTTTCTCGAATAACGAGAACGTGTCCATTTCATGCAGCTTGAGTGCTTTACGTTGAAAACGCACTAATGTGGATAGTACACGTTGTTGTTCACGGTTAAATCCGGGCATGTTGGTGTGGCGAAGAATGTAAGCCGAATGGCGATGGAACGCTTGCAAGCTAATGCTTAAACCTACTTCATGAAGCAGTGCGCTCCACTCAAGTAGATCAAACAGTTGGCTGTTTTGGCTTATGCCCAAAGTTTGGTGGGTTTGCAGCAAGAACTCACGGGCTTGCGTTTTGATTTTTGTCGCATGGTCGACATCAACTAAATGTTTTTGAGCCAGACTTTCAGTGGTTCGCATTCGAATATCGGAACGCTTAAAACCTGCCTCCATTTCATAGAGTACCCCTTCTCGTAATGCGCCTTCAGAAAAGTGTAATTCTTTAATGCTCAAAGAATGGAAAATAGCACTTAGAATAGCAACGCCGGCTGCAAATACGGGTTTTCGCTCGGCACTCAATCCGGTTAATTTTATCTCATCAATATGTGGCCACTGCTGTATTTCTTGACGTAGCAGAGTGAGCCTATCTGACGTGATCAAGCCATCTTCAAATCCAAGGCCAGTGAGCACCTCCCGAATCGCTTTAATGGTACCGGAAGCACCAAATGCAATATCCCACCCTTGTTTTTGGTAGCGATAGGCGATGGATTCCAGTTTTTGCTCTGCCGCAATCATGGCGTGATTGAGGTTTTCAAACGATGGTTTTCCATCAGCAAAGAAACGGTGAGTAAAACTGACGCAGCCCATCGGTTTACTGTGCACTAAGTTGGCATTGAATCCTTGACCAATAATGAGCTCGGTACTGCCGCCACCGATATCAATGACCAATTTGGAATTGGATTCTGGTTGGGTATGGGCCACGCCAAGGAAAATTAGCCTTGCTTCCTCGGTGCCGGGGATAATTTCGATCGGGAAAGGCAATACCTCTCTGGCGCGCTGTAGAAATATATGGGCGTTGTTTGCTTGGCGAAGTGTGTGAGTGGCGGCAATGCGCACGTTGTCGCGGTCAAAGCCTCTTAGCCGCTCGGCAAACATGCTCAAGCACTCAACGCCACGCTCAATCGCCGCGTGGTCGAGATTTTTCTGGCTATCCAATCCGGAGGCCAAGCGCACTCGCTGTTTATGCCGACTGACGAGTTGTAGGTGTTTATCCACGACTTTAGCGACTACCATGTGAAAGCTATTCGAGCCTAAATCTATGGCGGCGATATCACGAGTGGGTTTTGGCTTGTTCATAGGCTTTTCTAGCTTGCTTTTCTACCTGTTTAAGATAGTCGTAAATGGCAGTTTGTGAGCGTACCTTTTTGCGATTACCTCGCGGTACATACGTATTGCTCATCTCTTTATCAATCCAGCGGGCTTTGACGGTATCGGTAAAATGGAGCTCAATGATATCAATGATCCGTTGCTTTAACCTAGGAGCGTTGATTGGTGTAGCCACTTCAATACGGTGATCAATATTACGAGTCATCCAGTCAGCCGAGGAGATATAGACTTTCTCATCTCCGTTATTATGGGTGATCAAGACTCTCGGATGCTCTAAAAAGCGGTCAACAATACTGATGACTTGAATATTCTCGCTAACACCCTGAATTCCCGGGATCAGTGAGCACATTCCGCGAATGATCATTCGGATTTTGACGCCAGCGCTGTTCGCGTCGTAAAGCTTATTGATCAAGCCTTTATCGACCAAATTATTCACCTTAAGGGTAATGATGGCCTTTTTGCCTGCTTGGGCATGTTCGATTTCTTTGTCGATCAAGCGATAGAGCTGCTTACGCGAATTACGCGGCGAGACAATCAGGTGCTTAAATTTCACTGGCAAATAAGGGTTCTCAATATAGGCAAACACATTGCGAACTTCGTGAGTCAGTGCTGGGTCGGCGGTGAGTAAGGCAAAATCGGTATAAACCCGCGCGGTTTGTTCATGGAAGTTTCCAGTACCAATATGGGCGTAATGTGTGATCTGCTCATTTTCTTTGCGGCTGATCAGTAGCAACTTGGAGTGAATTTTTAAACCCGGTGTGCCAAACATGACTTGAACGCCAGCCTCTGTCAGCAACTTAGCCCATTCGATGTTGGCTTGTTCATCAAAGCGTGCTTGAAGCTCAACCACGACAGTGACACTTTTTCCATTGTGCACGGCGTCAATCAGTGAGTTCATTAAACGCGAGTCTTTGGCGACGCGATACACGTTCATCTTGATCCCCAGAACTTTAGGATCAAAGGATGCCTGACGAACCAATTCAGCCACATGCTCAAAGGTATGATAGGGGTAGTAGAGCAAAATATCGCGCTGCTTAATGGCATCGAAGTTATTGTTAAATCCGGTAAAATCGGCACTTTCCATCGGAGATAGCGGCTTATTTTCTAAGTGTTTGTGACCAACATTGGGAAAGGCGATAAAGTCTTTGAAGTTGTGATAGCGTCCGCCAGGGATCAGGCTGTCGTAGCTGGATATCTTAAGTTTCTGACATAGAAAATCGAGCATTTGTGATGGCATATCACGTTCATAAACAAAGCGAACTGGCATAGCGGTCAGTCGCTGGCTTAAACCTTCCGACATCTGCTCAATTAAGTTGAATTCGACCTCATGGCGTAAGTCATATTCTGCATCACGTGTCATTTTCATCGCATAGCCTTTGAGCTCATCATACTCAAAGAAACCACGGAAAATATCGTCGAGACAATAGCGAATAATATTGTCCAGCAGGATGATGGTTTTTCGTTGCGTACCTTTCTGCTCTGGCATCATCACAAAACGGGGCAAATGATCCGTTGGGATTTCGAGTAGTGCGTATTGATAGTGTTCTTGTTGTCGAAGAGACACCGCTATATAAGCATACTCATCTTTCAGAAATTGCAGCACATCAATGTCATCACTCATCAATAGTGGTGTGATATGGGGTAGGACTTGGCTGCGAAAATACTTTTTTAACCACTTTTCTTGGTTACTACTGAGCTGATGTTCATTGACCAAAAAGATACGCTGGCGAGCCATCTCTCGGATTAATTCTGCGTACAAGGCGTCAAATCGTTCATTGAGTTTTAGGGCTTTGCTTTGCATTCTGCTTAACAGATGCTTGGAACTGTCACTTTCTCCCCGTTCTTGACTGATCAAGATCCGGCGCTTTACGTCGGCGAAACGAACTTTGTAAAACTCGTCTAAGTTATTGGAAAAAATACCTAAAAATCGAACTCTTTCTATCAGAGGGACACTTTTGTCGGCGGCTTCTTGCAGCACGCGTTCATTAAATGAAAGCCAGCTTAGCTCTTTTTCGATGTAGAGTTTTTCTGCATTCATGGCGATCCCTCGAGAGACAATGGCGTTTTTCTATAGTGACATTAATTATGTCGTAGCGTTAGCATATTCAGTGGTTATATGGCGATTTTATTGCACTATTTTCAGTTGTTTACTGTGAACTGTAATATAATTGTCACCTAAGTGACATAATATAGCGTCGGGCATTAATAGGTAGAGTAATCCATGGCTAAAGCCGAATTTTCATTGAGAGAGAAAGATCGTAAACGACTATTT
Source organism: Vibrio sp. NTOU-M3 (assembly GCF_040869035.1). NCBI lineage: Bacteria > Pseudomonadati > Pseudomonadota > Gammaproteobacteria > Vibrionales > Vibrionaceae > Vibrio > Vibrio sp. NTOU-M3. Next base: position 2,505,293 of record NZ_CP162100.1, on the reverse strand, counting down.
AAAGATCGAGTGATTCGTTTTGCGGTTTCTTTTGGTGGCGTCGGTGTGTTAGCTGCACTTGTACTTATTTTTGTTTATTTAGCCATGATGGTGCTGCCGCTGTTTTCCGATGCTCATATCAATGCGGACTTTGCCAAGCAATCCATTCACACCAAATCTGCGGTTAATATTGGCGTAGACGACTATGGTGAACACGCTTATGTGGTTAGTCGTGACGGCAATGTTGATTTTTGGCCCTTAAAGCAATTAGCAACCACTCCTACCTTATCTGTTCCGCTAAGTGTTGAACCTCTACTCTATGCTGCAACAATGCCATCACAAGGTTGGCTAGGGGTTGCTGATCCAAGCGGCAATATTGAGCTATTCAAACCTAAACTCACCAGTGTTGTGAATGAGCAAGGACGACGTTTTGCGCCGCAAGTTCTTTTTGCACAACAGCCTATGCCAGATCTGCAAAAATCGGGCAAAGCATTAGAAGAGTTTGCGATTGCATTGCGAGATGAATACTGGACGTTGGCAGGGCGCTATGACGATCAAAGCGTTTTAATTCGCTGGCAAACTGAAGTGGGATCAGTCCAGCAATTTGAGTTTCATCCACGGCAAAAGATCGAGCAGATGCTCCTGACGCCAGATGGCAAGACGCTCTATCTCCGCCGGGCTTCGGAGCTGATCATTGCGGTTCGCTTGCAAGGCAAATATCTGATCCGCGAAATCGTCGATTTGAGTCTGGGGAATCAAAAGCATGCTGTGACGAACGTCAGTTTGCTTTCTGGCGCACATTCGCTGTTGGTCACACACCGTGATGGATTAGTGTCACAATGGTTTGACGTGCTTGATCAGGGCGCTCGTCATTTAAGGCATATCCGAGAATTTAAGCTCGCGTCAGAGTTACAGTTTTTATTACCAGATACCTATCGCAAAGGTTTCTACAGTTTCTACATTAATGGCACGGTGCAGAGCCATTACACCACCAGTGAAAAGCTGGTGATGTTTAAGCGGGTATATAAAAAAGCACCTGAGATGGCGGCAATGTCGGCTAATGAGCAATTTTTGATTAGTCTGTCGAATGGCATCTTGAATGTAGCGCAAATAGATAACCCATTCCCTGAAGTGTCTTTGTCTTCTCTGTGGCAAAAAGTGTGGTACGAGAGCTACCCTGAGCCTGCTTACGTTTGGCAAACCACTTCTGCCAGTGATGAGTTTGAAGCAAAATTCAGTCTACTACCGATAGCCTTTGGCACATTAAAAGCGGCAATGTTTGCCATGTTATTTGCCATTCCTATTGCTGTGTTAGGTGCGATATATACCGCTTACTTCATGACGCCTAAAATGCGCAGGATCGTGAAGCCATCGATTGAGTTAATGGAAGCGTTGCCGACAGTAATTATTGGCTTTCTGGCAGGGTTGTGGTTTGCGCCAATTGTGGAAAGCCACCTTGCGGCGGTGGTGTCGTTGATGCTGCTGCTTCCACTCTCCACCATTGTGATTGGAGCGTTATGGCATAAATTACCTCGAACATGGTTAGAGCGAATTCCCAATGGTTGGCATGCTGCGATATTGATGCCGCTGTTAGCGCTGACGGTGTATTTGGTGATTGGCCACAGCGGTAACATTGAAGCTTGGTTGTTTGATGGTGATGTGCGCGTCTTTTTGGCCGAGCAAGGGATCGATTTCGATCAGCGCAATGCATTAGTGGTTGGCTTCGCTATGGGGTTTGCGGTGATCCCTACCATTTTTACCATCGCAGAAGACGCTATTTTTTCGGTACCTAAACACCTTTCTGATGGTTCCTTAGCACTGGGTGCAACGCCGTGGCAAACGCTCATTTATGTGGTTTTATTGACAGCCAGCCCCGGTATTTTCTCAGCCATCATGATGGGGCTAGGGCGTGCGGTTGGAGAAACGATGATTGTGTTGATGGCAACGGGAAATACGCCAATCATGGACTGGAATATTCTGGAAGGGATGCGCACGTTATCGGCAACTATTGCGGTTGAAATGCCAGAATCTGAAGTCGGCAGTTCCCATTACCGCATTCTATTTTTAGCTGCGCTGTTATTGCTTATGTTTACTTTTGCGGTGAACTCGTTGGCGGAGTGGGTAAGACAACGATTAAGAGAGAGATATCGTGCATTGTAGTTTTTTAGGTTCTCTCGTTGGAGTAAGTGATCGTGTTTAAATGGATTCAATCAGGTGCGCCATGGATTTGGTTAACCGGTGGCGCGGTCAGTATCAGTTTATTGTCAGTGCTAGGGCTGCTGCTTTTAATTGGCTGGAAGGGCTTATCTTACTTTTGGCCAGCGCCGCTGTATCAGTGGGAAACTCATGAAGGCGATAAGTTTATTGGTCAACTCTATGCCCAAGAATACATCCCAATCAGCCACTTGCGTGAAATGGCTGTGGAATTGCCGGAAGATGTCATTGAAAAAGGCTTGGTGAATCGCCTTAGCATTAAAGTGGCAAACCGCGATCTTTACCCTGCGGATTTTATTTCTATCCTTGAAATCAATGTATTTAGACCAAGGGAGCCGAAAGGTTGGGCGGTGGTTGAACGGAGCCGTGATGGCGACTTTTTTGGTCGTCCTATCGGTTATCAAAAAGCGGATGGTCAACTGGCTGAGCAATTTGATACCGAGCTTGCCGCTGAAATCAGTTTTGCCAATGTTGTCCGCAAAGAAATCGATCGATTAATTCATCAAGATATTCGTCACATTAGTACGGCGTTGGAACGGCTGCGTTTGGAAAAACGTAAACGCGAATTGAACGAGACCATTAATGATGAGTTTAACCAATCTTATGACAGTCGTTACTCAGCGCTAAGCCAAAAGCTGTCGGCAGCGGAATCTAAACTTGATGCGCTTCGAGCCCAGTTGCAGAATCAAAGTTTGATCGTGGAAGACATGTTTGGACAGCAGGTGACAATACCGCTGAGCCAAATTCTAGATATTTGGTACCCAAACCAGATGAGTTTTGTGCAAAAAGTCATGCACTGGGGTAAGCAGGTATGGAAATTCCTCTCTGAAGATCCGCGAGAGTCCAATTCTGAAGGTGGCGTTTTTCCGGCCATGTTTGGCACAGTTTTGTTGGTTCTGATCATGTCGATCATTGTCATGCCTTTGGGAGTGGTTGCGGCGATTTATCTGCATGAATACGCGAAGAACAATGCCTTTACTCGGCTAATACGTGTGGCAGTCATCAACCTCGCTGGGGTACCTTCCATTGTTTATGGGGTGTTTGGCTTGGGCTTTTTTGTCTACACCTTAGGCGGCTCTATTGATGCGCTATTTTATTCGGAGCGACTACCTGCTCCGACGTTTGGAACGCCAGGTTTGTTGTGGTCTGCTTTGACCTTAGCCGTATTGACGTTGCCAGTTGTGATTGTGGCCACCGAAGAAGGTTTAAGCCGGATCCCAAGCTCGGTTCGTCACGGCTCTCTGGCATTAGGTGCCACGCAATCGGAAACCTTGTGGCGTATCGTGTTGCCAATGGCAAGCCCAGCGATGATCACTGGGTTGATTTTAGCGGTGGCGCGCGCCGCTGGTGAGGTTGCTCCACTAATGCTGGTGGGGGCGGTGAAGCTTGCATCCAGTTTACCGGTTGATAGTGAGTTCCCATTTATTCATCTCGAACGTAAGTTCATGCATTTAGGTTTTCATATCTATGACGTAGGCTTTCAAACCGCTAACATAGAAAGTGCAAGGCCACTGGTTTATGCGACGGCATTTCTACTGGTTACGGTGATTGTGGGTTTGAACTTAACTGCCATCAGCATTCGTAATAATTTACGGGAAAAATATCGTACCTTAGGACAAGATTAATTATGTTTTCAGTCAATCAAGCACTTGGATATCAACCTCCTCTGGACGTCAACAACTTATCTGATGAGCAGACGGCAATCGCGATCGAAGAGCTCAATCTGTTTTATCAAAATACCCAAGCATTACACGACATTTCTATGCGTCTTCCGAAAGGGCAGGTTACCGCATTCATCGGCCCTTCGGGTTGTGGTAAGTCGACTTTGCTACGTTGTATTAACCGTATGAACGATTTAGTAGAAGGGTGCAAGGTAGAGGGTAAAGTTAAACTGCATGGTAAAAACGTCTATCATTCTGATGTAGATGTGGCGACGTTGCGTCGTCGTGTTGGGATGGTGTTCCAGCGTCCGAATCCGTTTCCGAAATCGATCTATGAAAATGTGGTCTACGGCTTACGGTTACAAGGCATTAAAAACAGTCGAGTGCTCGATGATGCAGTAGAGCGTTCTCTGCGCGCGGCGGCGTTATGGGATGAGGTCAAAGATCGGTTACATGAAAATGCATTTGGTTTATCTGGTGGTCAGCAGCAACGCTTAGTGATCGCTCGTGCGGTTGCAATTGAACCTGAAGTTTTATTATTGGACGAGCCCACTTCAGCGCTCGATCCTATTTCCACCCTGACCATTGAAGAGCTGATCAACGATCTCAAAACCAAATACACGGTTGTGATTGTGACGCATAACATGCAGCAAGCTGCCCGAGTGAGCGATCACACGGCGTTTATTCATATGGGTAAGTTGATCGAGTACTCAGATACCGATTCTATTTTCACTTCGCCATTGAAAAAGCAAACTGAAGACTACATTACAGGTCGGTATGGCTAATTTATTCGTCATATTTGAAGTTGTATCGGCGTCGACGGTGGAGTTTCACTCTAATCACATAGACGAGCTATGCTCATAGGGGGGAAATCCTTGTTTCCTTGCTACAACTCCAACTATTTAGAATAAAATTTTATTCGTCAATTGGGAGATTAACGTTAACTATGAATTTTGGTCGTCATATATCGGGTCAGTTTAATGTGGAGCTGGAGTCCATCCGAACGCATGTGCTTACTATGGGAGGGTTGGTAGAGCAGCAACTCTCTTTTGCTATGCAAGCGCTGCATAAAGAGGACATCGAACTGGCAAGAAAAGTGGTGCGTGACGATCATAAAGTGAACGCCATGGAAGTCTCAATTGATGAAGCCTGCACCCGCATTATTGCTAAACGCCAGCCCACTGCGAAAGATCTGCGTCTGATTATGGCAATAATAAAAACCATCACCGATTTAGAGCGTATCGGTGATGTAGCGACGAAGATCGCGTATGTAGCGATTGAAAGCCCATCGTCCAAAGAAAAACAGTTCCATGTTTCCCTCGAACCTTTATGCCGACAAGCGATTGCGATGTTGCACCAAGTTCTCGATGCTTATGCCCGTATGGATGTTGATGCCGCAGCTGAAGTTTATAAGCTCGATGATAAGCTGGATGCCGAATATGAAGCGGTGGTTCGCCAATTAATGACTTACATGATGGAAGACCCGAAGAATATTCCCCATATCCTTCAGATTATGTGGTCTGCCCGAGCGATTGAGCGGGTAGGTGACCGTTGTCAAAACATCTGTGAATACATTATTTACTTTGTTAAGGGCAAAGATGTGCGTCATCTGGGTGAACAAAGTATTGATGACGCATTGCGTTAATGGCTGAACAGAGAAATGATTCCCCATAGTGCGGTACAAGCACTGAGCACTATTGCGATTTGAGTTCGTCGATAGCGGCGATAGAGTGGATGCTTTTTCATAGAATGAATGAGAGCTGTTATCCAGCTCTCAGGATGTTGATGCTAGAAACGTAGAATTACGCCAGTACTGAACATGGAAGAGATTTCTGAAGCCATATCAGGTATGTAGTTGATGTCCATTCCCATTCGTACACCTAAGTGATCATTGAAGTTGTAGACGGCAGAAACCGTTGAACTTACTCCTGTGCTTGAAATACTCTCTTGACCAGCCCACCAATCTCTTTCTCCCTCATACTTAAGTCCTCCCAGTTCGACTTGAAAGCCAACTGCTGGGAATGATGGAATGTTATGCTGAACGCCAACGCGGTATGTTTTGATCCTGTCTTTATCAATATTCAAAAACTCAGATGAGGTATGGCTATAGCTGAGATATACCGCATCCATACCCCAAACATCCGTAAGCCCAAGCTGCGCGCCACCACCAGAGATCCCTGAACCAATATAAGGGCCGATCCTGATTTCGGGTGAAAAGTGAAGTGTGGTTGCTGATGCATTAGAGCCAATCAGAATGGCTAGAAGTAATGTGAATTTTTTCATAATTAACCCAACGAGTAGGGCCATCCTTGGCGAGAGAGAGCCTAAAATTTGTAGCCAACGGTTAGAGAGAACTGATCGATAAATACGTCATCACCAGCATCTTTCATATTCATGAAATCCATTCTGAAGTCGGTATAAAAATGGTCACCAAACTGAGCTCGGGCACCAGCACCAAGAAAGAGACTTGAATCGTTCCAGTCATAGACATCATGTCCCAACACGCTGATGTCTTCACTGAATTTGGTCCAGCCTAGTGCTCCATAGGGTTTAATGTTGAAATTGTTGAAGATAAAGGTGTAGCCGATATCAGTATCGATTTTGAAAGAAGACGTATCGGTATCTACAGGGCTTGCGTAGCTGCCGCTGCCTTTCGCGTAAGAGAGGTTCAGACCAAAAATTCGGTTGATATCGTAGCCATATTCCAACTTAAATCCCTTGGTGGAATAGTCGTAATCGAACGGAACCTCTTCAATGTTAGAAGTCAGGAATCCGAGACCAACACGGTGGCCTTCTATGTTATTTGCGAGCACTGGTGTTGCGGAAAGTAACGTGGTTGCAAGGATGGTTGTTACTACGGTTTTCATGAATGTTCTCTCTCATATCCTGTTATATCTCATCCGTGCTGATGGTTTGTTCATCCAGTGAGTGAAATATTATTGATAAGAGTGATGATGAGCTAAGTAGTAATACTTATATTGGTGATAAGCATTGCTTATTATAAGGTGTGATTCTCGTTGGTTTTGGGCTGTAACGATTGAGTTTTAATTTGTTATTTGTTGCCTCAGTGCATCAACAATGAGCTGATCAAGCCACAATAACAGAGGTTGTTTGCGGTGTTTGGTGTGGTAGTAGGCGTAAACATCGTAATGGTAAGGGTGTCCGTCTAGCTCAATATCAATGGCTCTTAAATACGGATACTGCTCAATGGGGAATAGGTTGGAGTGGGGCATGTACATGTCGGTATGTGTAATGACATCGAAGATCGCCATTAATAACTCAGAACGAAAACCGATCTTATGCCTTAACCCTCTTTGTTTCATGATTTCCGCCGCCAGACTGAAGTTCTCATTCCATCCTGGTGTGATGAATGAGGCAATTTCATAGTCTTCAAAATCTTCGGGTGAAGCGAGCGCTTTTTTTATTGGATGATCTTGTCGAACAATCACCTGCCCTGAGAGCTGAATAACGTGTTTGATGTAAACATCTTTCGGTGGGTCTAAATCGTAGTTAATACCAAGAAGTACTTCACCTTTACGAATATCATCAATAGTCGAAGCTGACCAACTGACGAGTTCTAGTTGGGCATTTGGGGCTTGCTCACGGATCTGGTGAACCAAGCTACCGGACAAACTTGCCATCACAATTGGAGATAAGGCAATTTTGATTTTTTGCTGAATATTAGCAGGGTCAAATTCCCGAGCTTGGCTTAATGCGCTTGAAAGGGCATCGAGGTGAGGTGTGATGTTAATGGCAAGCGCTTCGGCAAAAGGGGTTGCTTCTAAGCCATATGGTACTTTGACAAATAATTCATCATTGAAGTGGTTGCGTAGCTTTCGCAGCGATTGACTAATCGCGGGCTGCGACACAAACAATCGCTCTGATGCTTTGCGCATATTGAGCTCTTGAGAAAGCACTAGAAACGTTCTTAGTAAGTTTAAATCTAAGCTGTAGAACAGATCCTTTGCCATCACCACTTCCTGCCGTTTACTTCATACATCGGTTACCGAACAGTGAATATACTTAGGTTTTCGCTTAAGTAAAAGATCAGTCTAATGATGATAACTGTTTCACAACGGCCTGAATTAAATCAGGATTCGTCACTGGAATGGAAAAATCATCGGTGTCAGAGCTGCCCATTTTCGCTTGTTCGGAGACAAAGTTCATTTTGGAAGGACGGACGCTTTTACCCGATAAGTGCACTTGAGTAATGCCAGTTGCGGCTACGATCTCTTTGACATTATCCGCATTGAGGCCAGCACCAGCCATAATTGCAAAGCGATCGTCTGCTAATTCGACCATCTGTTTTAAAGTCGCTTTCCCTTGGCATGCATTGGAAGCTAAGCCAGAGGTAAGGATACGTTCACACCCTAGTGTTGCTATGTCTTCGATCATGTGGCGAACATCACTGCATTGGTCAACGGCACGGTGGAAAGTCACGCCCAAGTTTAATGCTTTTGCACGTTTGCTCAGTCTCTGTGCGACAGGCAAATCAATATGGCCCTGAGCATCCAATACACCAAATACGACACCTTGTAAGCCAGCTTTGGCAGCGGCTTCAATATCGCAGATCATGCAGTCGATATCTTCACTACTATAGAGAAAATCGCCTTGACGTGGTCGGATCATCGCATAGACAGGAACGGTTGCGTATTTGGCCGCTTGTTGCATGAAGCCATAACTTGGGGTTAATCCGCCAAGTGCAAGTGACGAGCATAACTCAATACGTGTAGCCCCACCTTGAATAGCAAGGTGAAGAGATTCGAGGTTATCAATGCAGACTTCTATTTGATAGTTCATTATTTTTCTCGTGAAAAGGCACTGTACAGTCGTATTGTAATGTAGGGTTGAGGCGGTTATTAGGGTAAAAGTAGGGAAATTTATTTCCTCTATACAAGTAGAAAAGAAATAAAAAAAACGCCCCTTTAAGGAGCGTTTTTTAAAATAGCTAAGAGCAATTATGCTGCGTCTTCTTGTTCAGGTTCTGCGTTGTCTTCAACCGCTTCTACCTTTTTGGCTTTCTTAGGTGCTGGTTTACGTTTAGCACCTAATGCGTATAGCACTTCTTCTTTGTTTTGGGCTAGGAACATAGCGAGATCTTCCTGCTTCGACTCATCTTCAAGAAGTTCACTTTTACCTAGCAGACTAAATAGTTCATCTGCCATGTCCAGCATTCTGTCATAGGCGTCAGCTTCCGCTTTAGAGGTAAAAGTCATTTTCTCTTCTCCGTTGCGTTCTACCACGTACTTGACGATTACAGCCATGGTTGTTCCTCTAACTCAAATTGTTGTGAATTTATTACTGTGTGTTTATACAGTTTTTAACCAGTTAAGTCTAGGCCGATTAGCGAAACTGAGACTTGGGTGGTGACGTTTTGTCCCATTGTTGGCAAAAGTCGACGAAGGCTTTTAGCAATGGGCTTTGGTATTTCTCTTTGTGGAGGAGCAGCCAGAAGCGGCGACGCATATCTAGTGGTACTTGAAGTGCTTTCACTCGACCATCAGAGATCGCCGGTTGGGCGGCCAGCGTCGATAAGCAGCCCAGCCCAAGCCCAGCGGCGACGCTGTTGATGAGTGCTTCGGTAGTATTGAGTTCAAAAGCTTCATGCCAATGTTCAATGCGGGGAGCAACAGTGCGTAAAAAGAACTCTCGCGAGCCAGAGCCCGCTTCACGTAAAATCCATTCGCTATCTTCTAAATCACTCACAGTGATGACTTGTTTGGCACTCAGAGGGTGATGGGGTGGGCAAATGATGCACATTTGGTCTTCGCTAAATGGGGTTGAAATAAGCTCTGGGTGAACGGTTTTCCCTTCAATGAGTGCTAAATCGAGCTCGTAGTCGACCAGTTTTTGGCAGATCAGTGCGGAGTTTGAAATAAACAAACTTTGAGAACAATGTTGGCTATTTTGGCGAAACTCACTCAACAAATAGGGTGCTACCTGATTGCCGATGGTATCGCTGGCTCCAATGCGAAGTTGTCCGGATAGATTTTGGTCACCTTCAAATAATTCTTCAATATCGTTAGCTCGGTGTAATAGTTCGTCGGCCAGTGGCAGCAGTTTTTGCCCTTCTTGGTTGAGAATTAAACGGTTGTTGACCCGGTCAAATAAGGCATGGCCAAGCTGTTTTTCCAACTCAGACAGCGCCATACTGACGGCCGCTTTTGATAGAAAGAGGCTTTCTGCCGCAGAAGTCAGCGTTTCATGTTGAGTGATAGTGATGAACACTTTGAGTTGTTTGAGTGAGATATTAGCAGCCATAAAGTTCGTTCAGGGTTTCTTAACGATTGTTTTAAATAATTAGATATATCCAAACAAATAGCAAGTCTAGAATGTGACCATTGATTAAATTGCTGGTAAATGCAATTGAAGTAGTGAGTTGAGGTAGAAATGATTCGAAGAACCAAAGCAAAAGTAATGGGAGCGCCAACACCAATGGCGGGTCTAGCGCTTGGTATCGCCAGTTTAGGCTGGTGCTGGGAGAATGCAGCCCCTCTGAATGGTTATGGTCAATGGACGGCGGCAGCCATTGCGAGCGTATTACTGTTGATTTTGGCTGTTAAGTTCCTTTTTCATCGTCATTTGTTGCGAGAAGACTTAGCGCACCCCGTAGTTGGAAGTGTCGTGCCGACGTTTGCGATGGGAACCATGGTGGTATCAAATTCTGTCGGGCATTTTAATGCGTTTACAGGTGATGCATTGTGGCTTATCGCAGTGGCATTGCATGTCGCATTTTTGGTGAGCTTTATTTATCACCGTAGCAATGCTTTTGAATTGCACCATATGGTACCAAGTTGGTTTGTTCCACCTGTTGGGATTATTGTGGCGGATGTGTCATTTTCGGGGAATCCGGCCTTAGCGCCGATAGCGCAGGGGGCACTTGTGTTTGGCATGTTTGCTTATGCGATCATGCTGCCAATGATGATTTACCGTTTTATGTTTACCCAAGAGATACCTGATGCGGCCAAACCAACCATGGCCATTATGGCTGCGCCAGCCAGTTTATCACTCGCAGGGTATTTAACTGTGACTCAAGACCCTTCGCCTGTGATTTTAGGCTTACTGTTTGGGATTGCGGTGCTGATGACTGCGATCATATATCTGGCGTTCTTTAAGCTGCTTCGCTTACCTTTCAGCCCAGGGTACGCAGCCTTTACTTTCCCGATGGTGATTGGTGCGACAGCATTATTTAAATTGGCTGCATGGATGGAGCGTATCGAACTCCAAGCGCATTATGTCGCTCAAGTTCGTGGATTAGCTTATGTTGAGCTGCTGGTTGCGACGCTTGTTGTGGGATATGTTGCGCTTCGCTACATTGCTTTTTATAAACCGCATCGCTGGAGTTTGAAGCACGCATAATCTTTTCTGCATTTCGATGCGCTATTGTTCTTGAAACTTATGCACTTATGCTAATCTGAACTCTAATTGCGGCAAGTTTAGTGTGAGTGCATTTTGTTTACTGTCTACCATTCCAACCAAGTTGATATCCTCAAGTCATTATTGGTTGAGTTGATCCGCTTAAATCCCTTAGCTAATCCTTTTGAAAAAGAGCAGATCTTGGTGCAAAGCCCGGGGATGTCACAATGGTTAAAAATGGAGTTGGCGAAAGAATTTGGTGTTGCAGCTAACATCGACTTTCCGCTTCCCGCGACCTTCATTTGGGACAGGTTTACTCAGGTATTGGCCGATGTCCCTCAGCGCAGTGCTTTTAACAAAGAGGCGATGGGCTGGAAGCTGATGAGCATCCTTCCCGGGTTATTAGAGCAATCAGAATTCGCCGCACTCAAGCGTTATCTTGATGGGGATACTGATCAATCTAAACTGTTTCAGCTCTGTGAGAAAATTGCTGATATTTTTGATGGTTATTTGGTGTATCGCCCAGAATGGATTGCCAGTTGGGAAGCAGGAGAGAGTGTTGCCGAATTGGAAGGTGAGCACCCTTGGCAACCGATTTTATGGCAGGCACTTTACGACTATACTGTCGCTGCTGGTCAGTCACCGTACCATCGCGCGAATTTGTACGAACATTTCATTGATTCACTGGAAAATTACACCGGCACCTTTGAACACTTACCACCACGTTTGTTTGTTTTTGGTATCTCTTCGCTTCCACCACGTTATATGGACGCATTAAAAGCACTTGGTGAGCATATCGATGTGCATTTGATGTTTACCAACCCTTGTCGTTATTACTGGGGAGAGGTCAGAGACCGCAAATATCTGGCCAAGCTGGCAGCGAAACATCGCCAACATGTGGTGTGGCAACAGGATCATTCTGAACACCAAGGGCAAAGTGAGCAGCTAAAGGGCTCCATTGAAGACAACATGCAAGATGAGCTACATACCGATGTGGTGGGAAACAGCTTGCTGGCTTCGATGGGCAAACTCGGTCGTGACAACATGTATTTACTGTCACAACTTGAGTCGCACGAGATTGAAGCATTTGTGGATGTGCAGCGAGACAGTCTGCTTCATCATCTACAAGCCGATATTTTAAATCTGGAAGAGCATCAAGATGATCAAACGCTGGATAGCAGTCACCACAAACAGATCATTGCCGCCGACGATCACTCATTAACCTTGCATGCTTGCCATAGTCCAATGCGTGAAGTTGAAGTCTTGCATGATCAGCTTCTGGCAATGTTCGATGCCGACCCAAGTTTAAAGCCGCGCGACATCATCGTGATGGTGGCCGATATTAATGCCTACAGTCCGGCGATTCAGGCCGTCTTTGGTAATGCGCCGGGCGAGCGCTTTATTCCTTACTCCATCTCGGATCGAACAGCGGATCAAGAAAGTCCGATTTTAAATGCATTTATGTGGTTGGTGAGTTTGCCAAATACCCGCTGCTTAGCATCCGAATTACTTGAGTTACTCGAAACCCCGGCGATCCTAAAGCGTTTTGCACTCACGGAAGAGGAATTTTTGCATGCTAAACGTTGGGTGGAAGAGTCGGGTATTCGCTGGGGGTTGAGTAAATCGACGGCTGGTGAATTTGAGCTGCCTGAAACGGAGCAAAACACGTGGCAATTTGGTATTCAAAGAATGCTGCTTGGTTATGCGATTCCTGATTCCGCTGGCGTTTATCAAAGCCAAGATTTGACGCTTTCGCCGTATAACGAAGTACAAGGTATGGGGGCAGAGCTTGCCGGTAAACTTGCCCATTATATTGACAGCATCAGTGCATATCGTTCCCGATTGGCGGCTTCTCAAAGTATTGATGAGTGGCGCTCGGTATTATTGCAATTGTTGGATGATTTTTTTGCTGTGGAATTAGAAGGGGAAATGGCACTCAAGGCCATTCGCGATACCCTCACACAGCTGAAGCAACAGTTGTCTGATGCTCATTATCACCAAGAGTTAGCGCCGGAAATTATTCGTCAATATCTTCATAACAAGCTATCCGGCACCCGTGTATCTCAACGTTTTCTCGCAGGACAAGTTAATTTCTGTACCTTGATGCCGATGCGTTCGATCCCATTTCGCACCGTATGCTTACTAGGGATGAATGATGGGGTTTACCCACGCACGATGCCACCAGAAGGTTTCGATTTGATGAACAATCGTCATCGGGCCGGGGATCGCTCGCGTCGAGATGATGACCGTTATCTGTTCCTTGAAGCCTTGCTATCAGCGCAGCAGACGCTTTACATCAGTTATGTGGGCCGTTCGATCCAAGATAATACTGAGCGAGTTCCATCGGTACTGGTTTCTGAGTTAATGGAATACTGCCATCAAAACTACTGTTTGGCTGGTGATGAAGCGCGTTCTGTCGATGAGTCGGGAGAGATGTTAGTCGACAGGCTTGTTACTCATCATGCGATGGTGCCTTTTAGCAGCAGTGCCTTTACCTCAGAGTTTGGTAGTTACGCTAAAGAGTGGTTACCCGTTGCAAATCGTATTGGTCATCAGCGTCGCGAGTTTAATCAATCACTGAGTGATTATTTGCTTGATGCCCCAAGCACCATTGAGTTGGATTTGGTTGAATTACAGCGCTTCTGGCGTTTACCCGTGCAGTATTTCTTTAATCGCCGCTTAAAAGTGACCTTTGAACCCCCATTGCCTGTCATGGAAGATGACGAACCATTTGCTTTGAATGGTTTGGAAAGCTATCAAATGCGAGATGAACTACTGGAAATGTTGCTAGACAATCAAGGGAAGGATCATGATGAACAGACTGTCCAACAGTTTGTTCAACAGCAGCGGGCTCAGGGCAAGCTACCTGTTGGTGCATTTGGTGATATTGAGTTTGAAACCAACCGCGTGCAGACCGAAGAGTTGGTGGAGAAAATTACTTTCTTATCGGGAGTGAAACAGGATGACGTAGAGATCAAACTGAATATTGAACTCGCTGATCATGCTAAGCAAGTGACACTTGCGGGTTGGGTAACGCAAAATTATCAGTCTGGATTGGTGCGCTACCGCACTGGTGTTATCCGCTCTCAAGATTATCTAGCGGCATGGATTGATCACCTTGCGATGTCGGCAATGGGGCATAGTAAATCCACCCATCTGATTGGTTACGATCGTAAAGAAGGCGCGCAGCATCTGATATACCCACCGTTACCCGACGCGGATTATGCCAAACAACTGCTCACAGAGTTGGTTCGATTGTTTTATCAAGGGATGACACACCCCTTACCGTATTTTCCTAAAACCTGCTTAGCGGCTATTGAAGCTGGGTTTAGTCGAGGAAACTGGGTGGATGATGAAGAAAAGTCATTCAAGAAAATGGCCGATACATTTAACGATGGTTATATGAGTACCGGTGAAGGTAACAATGTATATATTGCTCGTATTTGGCCCGAGTGGCATGAAGGGTTAGCAAATGATGTCAGAACGTTAGCGACTCTGGTGATGCAAGGGCCAAGATTAATGATAAAACAAGCGCAAGATGCTGAGTCAGAGTAGGGTGGCCGCCAGTAAATCGTTATTTATGTGTAGGGCGTTCGCTGTGCGGCCACAAGGTCAGAGGGACCATAATGAGGTTAATTACATAAGTGTTCGCTTATGCAATGAATGACGCGCATACTAGCGCGTGAAAGGGTGAGCTTCCGTGAGTGAGATCTCACAAAGCCTTAATAAAATAACCACTTATATCAATTGTTAGAATTTTTGAGTCTGGATCACACTCGCTCCAATCTCTTTCATAACAAGGGCTTATTTTTTATGACATTAATGTCAGTAGTAACTCCACTGGATACCATGACGTTCCCTTTACATGGGGCGCGTTTAATTGAAGCCTCTGCTGGTACTGGGAAGACTTTTACCATCGCTGGTTTGTATTTACGTCTGCTGCTTGGTCATGGCAGCGAGCAAAGTAAACATCAAGTGCCATTGACGGTAGATCAAATTCTGGTGGTAACCTTTACTGAGGCGGCAACCGCTGAGCTTCGCGATCGTATTCGTGCACGAATTCATGATGCGCGCATTGCGTTTTCACGTGGAGAAAGTTCAGATCCAGTGATAGCTCCACTGCTGACAGAGATAAGTGATCATAAACAAGCGGCAGAAATCTTACTGCAAGCCGAACGACAAATGGATGAGGCGGCCGTCTACACCATTCATGGTTTCTGCCAACGTATGCTTACCCAGAATGCTTTCGAGTCTGGCAGTCGGTTTAATAACGAGTTTGTAACGGATGAAAGCCACCTCAAAGCTCAAGTCGTTGCTGATTATTGGCGGCGTAATTTCTATCCGCTGCCATTAAATTTAGCGGGTGAAGTACGCCGCTTGTGGAGCGCTCCTTCAGCCTTGTTGCACGACATCAGCGGTTATCTGACAGGATCGCCTTTGCATTTATCTACACCAGCTATGCATGGCAGTTTGGCGCAACTTCATCAAGATAACTTACAAAAAATCGAACAACTGAAAGCGCTTTGGCGCGAGAGTGAGGACGATTTTCTCTCGTTGATTTCCGGCTCTGATGTCAATAAGCGCAGTTATACCAAAAAGTCACTGCCGAGCTGGTTAGAAGCTGTGACAGTCTGGGCAGCCAGTGAAACCACCAGTTACGAGTACCCAGATAAGCTAGAGAAGTTTTCTCAGCAAACGCTACTGGAAAAAACGCCCAAAGGTACTGCGCCGCAGCATCCCGTGTTTGAAGCTATCGAGGCGTTTCTCGCTCAGCCAGTCAATTTGAAAGCTCCGTTGCTCGCTCATGCAATAACACAATGCCGGACGATGTTGGCTAATGCTAAGCAACAAAAACAGTGGCTATCTTTTGATGACTTATTGACTCAACTTTCTGGCGCAATTGATAACGATGAGCAAGCCTTGCTCACTGAACGCATTCGCACGCTATATCCAGTGGCGATGATTGATGAATTCCAAGATACCGATCCATTGCAGTACAGCATTTTTAGCCGAATTTATCTCGATCACCCGCAGTCTGGGTTATTTATGATCGGTGACCCAAAACAGGCGATTTATGCATTCCGTGGCGCGGATATTTTTACTTATATCAAAGCGCGTAATCAGGTCAGTTCTCACTTCACGTTAGGTACCAACTGGCGCTCGAGTGCTAATATGGTGTCGGCAGTCAATCAAGTATTTGCATCAGCCGACAGCCCTTTTGTCTACGATGATGACATTCCATTCTTACCGGTTCAGCCTAGTCCTGTCGCCGATAAGCGCGTTTGGATCATGGGTGACCAAAAGCAACCAGCATTGACGTATTGGCTTATGGAAGCGGATGACAAACCGCTTGCGAAAGGTGAGTACGTAAAAGTGATGGCCGAAGCAACGGCAAGCCAAATTCAAACGATTTTAACCGAAGCGCAAGAAGGGCGTGCAGTCTTCGAAAATGGCAAAAAACGCAGTGCGATCCAAGCGGGAGATATTGCCGTCTTAGTGCGCACCGGAAGCGAAGGCAGAATGGTTAAAGAGGCGTTAGCAAAACAAGGTATTGCCAGTGTTTATCTTTCTAACCGTGATAGTGTCTTTCTCAGTGTTGTGGCCAGTGATCTACAGCGCTTACTGCAAGCGGTCTTGACGCCAGAAAATGATCGCGCACTAAGAGCGAGTCTAGCCTCTGAATTGTTTGCACTTGATGCAGCTCAGCTTGATGCGCTGAATAATGATGAAAATGAATGGGAAAATGCCGTCAACGAGTTCAAAGAATACCGCAAGCTTTGGACACTGCGTGGCGTGCTTCCTATGCTACGGGCGGTGATCAGTAAGCGTCACATTGCTGAGCGACTGTTAGAAGAAACCAATGGTGAGCGTACTCTGACCGATTTGATGCACATTGGTGAGCTATTACAGCAGGCGAGCAACGAACTCGACAGTGATCATGGTTTATTGCGTTGGCTCGCTCAATCGATCAGTGATGCAGAGCAAGGGTTAGGCGGCAGCGATGATCAAATTCAGCGTTTGGAGTCTGAACGTAATCTGGTGCAGATTGTTACTATCCATAAATCCAAAGGTTTGGAGTACGATCTGGTCTTTTTGCCGTTTGTTACGGCCTACCGAGAAGCCAGCGAAGCCAAGTACTTTGATGAGATTAGCGGCCAGACGGTATTGGATATTGACGCAAATGACGCATCGCTCAAGCAAGCAGACAAAGAACGATTAGCCGAAGACTTACGCTTGATCTATGTGGCATTAACGCGTTCTGTTTATGGCTGTTTTATTGGTGCAGCGCCACTGCGAAATGGTCGTTCAACCAAGGAGCCGACTGGCGTTCACCATAGTGCGATGGGGTACTTATTACAAAATGCTCAGCAAGGCGGTATTAGCGATTTGACCATGGCAATCCAAAAGCATGTTTCACAGTCTGAGTCTGTTGTGGTATCTGCTCCGCCTAGTGTTCAAAATGAGGTGTTCCGAGCGATTGAAGCTGAATTACCGGAACTGACTGCCAAAGAACTGCAACAAGCGATCGACCGCTTATGGCGTGTTACCAGTTATTCTGGTTTGGTGAAGCAAGGCAGCCATCACCAATCCTATGATGCAACAATAGAAGTCAGTGGTTTTGATATCGATTCGTCGCAAGAAGAAGATGAGCTAAGCCTATCAGAGCCAGAGCGTTCGATTTTCACCTTTCCGAAAGGTGCTCAGCCGGGCACCTTCTTGCACAGTTTGTTTGAAGAGATTGAATTTACGCAGCCAGCGAGCAGTGAAGAGAATACTCAAGTGATTCTTTCGCTGATGGAAAACGAGCAGCTGGATGAAGCATGGCTACCCGTTTTGCAGCAGATGATAGGTACCGTGTTGGAGACCCCATTAGATGGCAAGTCATTGCGTCTGAATGAAAAAGGGCCGTCACAACGTTTGGTAGAAATGGAGTTTCTGTTGCCGATAGCCGTTTTGTCTGCACCAGCATTGAATCGCGTTATCCAGCGGCATGATCCACTCTCTGCTAAAGCGGGTGATCTCGGTTTTCAGACTGTTCAAGGCATGTTAAAAGGCTTTATTGATTTGGTGTTTGAGCATCAGGGTAAGTACTACGTCTTGGACTGGAAGTCGAACCATTTGGGGGATGATGTCAATTTCTATCATGGCGAGGCGCTGAAGTCAGCGATGGCCGATCATCGCTATGATCTGCAATACCAAATCTATGCGTTGGCCCTGCACCGTTTTCTGCGTAGCCGCATCGCCGATTACGATTACCAAACTCATTTTGGCGGCGTCTACTACCTATTTTTAAGGGGATTAGATGGCGAAAGTGACAACGGCATTTTTTCAGCCAAGCCAAGTGAAGAGTTTCTACAAGAAATGGACCGATTAATTGATGGTAAGAGTATTGAGACGCGGAGCACGACAGCAGGGCAGATGGAATTGGATTTATGATTGAACACCAGACAACACCGCTCAGTTTAATGGAAACACTTCAACAACTTGCTGAAAAGTTGGTAATACGCCAGCTGGATTATCAGTTCGCGCGTTTCATTTATTCTCAGACTTCAGATGATAAACTCGCTATTATTGCAGCGGCTGTCAGTGCCGAGCTAGGCAAGGGGCATATTTGCTTGCCATTGCATGATCCGCAAGGCCAGCCGACGGACATCGCACAAAAATTGGGTTTGTATCGTGATGCCGCTACACAGCTAAATCACTCTTTGCTTTCAACCGATTGGCATACACGACTTACCGATTCTCCAATGGTTGGCCAACACGGCGAAGCGGTGCCATTGATGTATGACGGACAACGTTTGTACTTGCACCGGTACTGGCATTACGAAGTTGCACTTGCCGATCGTTTACATAGCTTTGGGACACCCATGAGCCTAAAGCCTATTGATGTCCAAAAGCTTGCCGAACTGCTCGACAATCTCTTCGCTCGCAGCTATCACTATTTGTATTCCGCGTTGAATCAGGACAAGGCAACAACTCAAGTCTCACGCCAACAACTGGTGTGTGACCATCTCGATATCGTGAATGAAACTCCCCTTGATTGGGTTGCGATTGATCAAACGTTAGTGAGCGCAAAATCGGCTCGTGATCTCGCTGTTTTGGATGATTTAGTACCGTCTGCAAGCTGCCTCAACTGGCAGAAAGTGGCGGCTGCTGTTGCGTTAACTCGTCGATTTGCGGTGATCTCCGGTGGACCTGGAACGGGTAAAACGACAACAGTGACCAAATTGCTTGCTGCACTCGTGGAGCAGGCGCAACAACAAGGAAATATCCCGACAATTAAGCTGGTGGCGCCGACAGGAAAAGCGGCTGCGCGCCTGACTGAATCGATTGGTAAAGCATTAAGTGAGCTTTCGGTTTCCCCTGATCTAAAAGCTCATATTCCAACAGAGTCTAGTACCATACACCGTTTGCTAGGGGCTATCCCAAACAGCGTTGAATTTCGCCACAATCAGCACAATCCACTGCATCTGGATATTCTTGTTATTGATGAAGCCTCAATGGTTGATTTACCAATGATGTTTAAAGTGGTGGATGCATTACCAAAACATGCTCGCTTGATCCTGTTGGGTGATAAAGACCAGCTTGCATCCGTAGAAGCCGGCGCCGTTCTTGGCGATATTTGTTCTTTCCATCAGCAAGGATATAGCCAAGCGCAAAGCAGTGTATTGGCACAGTTAACTGGCTACCAAGCGTTGCAACACACATCTTCTCAGTCAGTCACCATAGCTGACAGTTTGTGCATGCTGCAGAAAAGCTATCGCTTTGATGCACGTTCCGGTATCGGGCAGCTAGCGAAAGCGGTGAATGCAGGTTCTGCACAGCAGATGGATGGAGTGTGGCAGAAAGCATTCCACGATATTGAAAAGTTTCCCCTTGATAGCCAGCACTACAGCCAAATGTTGCAGAGCTTAGTTCAGCAATATTCAGAATATTTAACCCTTACCGCTGCACCCTTAGATCAAAATGAGGGAGAACTCGCTGACAAGGCAAAACAAGTGCTTATGGCGTTTAACCGTTGTCGATTGCTATGCGCCATTCGTGAGGGAGACTTTGGTGTAGCGGGGCTTAATACTCGTATTGAGAAAGCATTAGCCGCAAGAAAGCTTATTCAGACTCAAGATGAATTATGGTATCCAGGTCGCCCTGTTATGGTAACGCGTAACGATCACGGTTTAGGTTTATACAACGGTGACATTGGCATCTGTATGCTGGACGACAGTCAGCAAGAACCGCGTTTGAAAGTTTTTTTTGAATTGCCTGATGGTCGTGTGAAAGCGGTATTGCCAAGTCGAGTGCCTGAGCATGAAACGGCGTATGCGATGACGATTCATAAATCTCAAGGCAGTGAATTTGATTTTACCTTAATGATTCTGCCACCTGAATTTAGTCCTATTTTAACGCGAGAGCTGATTTACACTGGCATTACAAGGGCAAAGAAGCGTTTGGCCTTATATTGTAATGATCACGTATTAAAGCGTGGTATTCGGATTAAAACAGAGCGTGCTAGTGGGTTGATGGAGCGCTTAAGTAGGTAACCATCCTTGGTATTGGACTATTCGGAAAATGCAGAAGTAAACGAAATATGACGGATTTTGTATTTGTCTTTGTAATTTAGGATGAAGGACTTGAGCCCTTCTGAAACGGGAAACACGCAGTGAACATCGAGTCCTTCAAGGAGTTCGTTGTCTGCCATATCCCAAAAACTTTGTATTGAGTTACAAATGATGGTTCTCATGACTGTTGCTCTTAGTGACGTTGATATCTACCTCAAGCAATCCGTGCAGCTTGGCTTACACCAAGTGAAGAATAGTCCAATAATAATTTTAAGTCTCCCCGCATTGGGGAGAACAAATATTAGTCAATTAAAGGCTAAAATACTATCCGAAAATTGTGCAAACTCCCGTAATACTGTCTCCTTGTTGAGAATTAAACTTGTAAGGCAAGGATCTTCGATTTGCGCTGAAAGTTATATAACCCCTGTTTTTGCATTGGCAGGGATTCAACCCCAATTTCATGGAACCCTTGCTCTCTAAACCAGTGTAAGCTTCGCGTCGTTAAAACAAAGATTTGTTTAATGCCGCGTGAGCGAGATTGTTGCTTCATGTGGTTCAGTAGCAATAGCCCTCGGTTGCCATCTCGGTATTCGGGTTTGATAGCAACACAAGCCATTTCTGCCATTTTATCTTCGGTATATGGGTACAGCGCGGCGCAACCAATGATCAGGCCATCTTTATCGATGATGGTAAATTGATGGATCTCTTGTTCAAGTTGTTCCCGTGAACGGCGAACTAAAATACCTTGTTCTTCCAATGGTCGGATAAGCTCCAAGATCCCACCAATATCATCGATGCTGGCTTGACGAACTTGCTCAGCGCTAGCCATAACGATTTGAGTTCCAATACCATCAAGAGAGAACAATTCCTGAATTAAAGCCCCATCTTCTTTGTAGCTGACTAAATGACAGCGAGGGACACCAGCCCGGCACGCTGTGGTTGCGGCACGAAGAAAACGTAAAGTACCAGAAGAGTTGTCATGGTTTTGGTCATGATCAGATTCGATGCGTTGCAAGATTTGTTCTGCCTCTTTGGGGAACAGCTCTGCAATGGCTTCTCCGTTCTCATCAATGATCCCTTGTTCTGAACAAAAGCCAACCAGCTTATCGGCATTGAGGCGGATGGCAACTTGAGTCGCGACCTCTTCGGAAAGAAGGTTGAATGACTCTCCAGTGACGGAGCTAGCGATTGGGCCAAGCAGCACAATAGAGCCTTGATCCAACATGCGGTTGATACCTTCAATATCGATACGACGTATTTTGCCGCTGTGGCAATAGTCGACGCCGTCATCTATACCTAAAGGTTGAGAGATAACAAAATTTCCACTCACGACGTTGAGCTGAGTCCCCGCCATCGGTGTGTTGTTTAAACTCATTGATAATTGAGCGGTGATCGCAAGCTGCAGTTGCCCTGAAGCTTGCATAACCAAGTTCAATGCGTGCTCGTCAGTTACGCGGGTCCCCTTGTGGTAAGGAGTCGAATAGTTATGTGTTTCTAGCAAGGTGTTGATTTGTGGCCTTGCACCATGCACAAGAACGATTTTGACGCCTAGGCTATGCAACAAGGCAAGGTCGCTAATGATATTTGAAAAGTTTTTATCAGCTACGGCTTCTCCTCCTAACATCACCACCATGGTCTTATCTCGGTGGGCATTTACATAGGGGGCAGATTGGCGGAATCCCTTAACTAAAGCGGTACTGCGAAGTTTCAATTTAGTGACGTCCTTGTGAATTAATATTTACCGATACTGTCTTTTTATTCACTTGTGGGCAAGTGTTTTTTGATAGTGTCAGGCACATTCTTAACCGATCACCTGTTCAATAGTGGATCGGTTCGGGGGAATTAACGAGTGGCAAGCGTTGCAAATAAAGGAAAGTCGGGGTACCTAAAACGAGCTTCGGTTAGCGAAGAAGAGCTGACAGGTCGAAAGTCGAAAAAAGCACTAGAGCGAACATTGCTGGTGGTGGTATCTGTTGGAACGGTAGGTGTTGCGTTGGTTTACGGAAGTTTGTTTCAACATGTGAGAGACCATTTTGTTGATCGAGAAGCCATTTACGGGACTTGGGTTGAACACAATGTGGCATCTTATGCTGCTGAAAAAATTGAAGTCAGCCAGAATGGTATTGTGAAAAATGGAAAGCTTGTTAGCAGTCAGTTTGATTTCGATGGCGATGTCCTTACGTATCAAACCGGAAAAACCACCTATCACTATCGAATGCTCAATGAGGAAAATACTGAAATGCAGTTATTGTCCGATAAACGTTACAAACCCAAGTTTCGATTGTCAGGAAAATACAAAAAAAATATTCGGAAACGTTAGTTAGATTGCGATTTAATTAGGAGTTTGTCATCCTCGCTGCACAGTATTAGAGGAATGGCCTTCGTGATTAAAAAATATCTTCCCTTGACAGCCGCTGTGTTACTTTTTGGCTGTGCACAATCGACTAGCGAACTAGACAATCAATTAGCTCATCAATATGTTGATGGCGAGTTCAACTATCTACTAAACAAAGTAGATGCCGTTGAATCAGAGAAGCCTCGTGATTTTACCGAATTTAGCCGCCAGGCTGAGCAAGTGGTCAATAAGTCACCATCTATGGCAAAAGTGTACCAACCACTCTATGAAAAGCTGAATGAGTGGGTATTACAGAGTGGTAATCCGACAGACCTAAGCAACTTTGGTATTCAAGCGGCGCAGTTTGGTGGCGCTGATAAGAAAGGGAATGTCTTATTCACTGGTTATTTCTCTCCTGTTATTGAAATGCGCCATCGTCCGGATAGCGTGTTTAAGTATCCGGTTTACCGCAAACCGAATTGTTCTTCGAACTGCCCAACGCGCGCCGAAATTTACGCTGGTGCATTAAATGGACAAGGCTTAGAGCTTGGTTATGCCTCTAATATGATTGACCCATTTATGATGGAAGTGCAGGGCAGTGGTTTTGTTCACTTTGATGACGACGATTCTCTGGAGTACTTCGCATACGGCGGCAAAAATAACAAAGCTTACATCAGTGTGGGTCGCGTGTTGATCGAACGTGGTGAAGTGCCTCGCGAGAAAATGTCGATGAAAGCAATTAAAGAATGGGTGATGGCGCAAGATGAAGCGGTAGCGCGTGAGCTGCTAGAGCAAAACCCTTCTTACGTGTTTTTCCAACCTCAGGCGGATGCACCTGTAACCGGATCGGCAGGCATTCCACTATTACCAATGGCTTCCGTTGCTGGTGATCGCTCAATCTTGCCAATGGGCACGCCAATTCTTGCGGAAGTTCCTTTGCTAAATGCCGATGGTTCTTGGAGCGGGGCACACCAACTACGTTTGTTGATCGTGTTGGATACAGGCGGCGCGGTAAAACGTAACCACCTCGACTTATATCATGGTATGGGCGCTCGTGCGGGTATCGAAGCGGGTCACTACAAACATTTTGGTCGTGTGTGGAAGTTGGGCTTGGAAAACAGCACAACTCGCGCACCTTGGGCGCTCTCGCCAGAAAAGCGTCAGTAACCCAACTGACGTGACTAGACATTTTTTCCAAGAGTGCGTATAAATCGCACTCTTTGTTTTTCTACCAAGCGGAAAATACTTCATGCGTGAACTCGACACTCCAGCTTCAGACAGCTATAACCAACGTTTTGGTGGCACTCGTCGTTTGTATGGCAATAGCGAAGTGGAAATTCTTCGTGCAGCACATGTGTGTGTTATCGGTATTGGTGGCGTTGGATCTTGGGCTGTTGAAGCTCTGGCCCGTACTGGTATTGGCGAATTAACCTTAATTGATATGGATGATGTGTGTGTCACTAATATCAACCGCCAAATTCATGCAATGTCAGGCACCGTTGGACAGAGCAAGATTGAAGTGATGGCGGAGCGGGTTAAACTGATCAACCCGGAATGTAAAGTTAACCTAGTTGATGACTTTATTACGCCAGACAATCAACATGAATATCTCAGTAAAGAGTTTGATTACGTGCTTGATGCCATCGATAGCGTGAAAGCAAAAGCTTCATTGCTGGCGTACTGTCGCAGTAATAAAATTAAAGTGATCACGACGGGTGGCGCTGGTGGGCAAATTGACCCAACTCAAATCCAAGTGGCTGATTTAACCAAAACCATCCAAGATCCCTTGGCAAAAAAAATCAAAGATACATTGCGTCGTCACCACAACTTTCCTAAAAATCCACAGCGTAAATTTGGGATTGAGTGTGTCTTTTCTACTGAGCAGCTAAAATATCCTCAACCTGATGGTAGTGTCTGTGGTGTAAAATCGACCGCTGAGGGACCAAAACGTATGGACTGTGCCAGTGGTTTTGGTGCGGCGACTGTGGTTACGGCTTCCTTTGGTTTTGTCGCTGTTTCGCGTATCGTCGAGAAGCTGATTCAAAAGTACAAAAAATAGGAACGACCATGTCTGTATTTCCATCTTCACCGTTTGGTACAGAGATTACGACAAAAGATATCGTAACAACGATGCAAAATTTCCATGGTTGGGAAGACCGCTATCGTCAGGTGATTCAGTGGGGGAAAAAATTACCCACCATGCCGGATGAGTTGAAAACTGAACAAGTGATGGTTTCTGGTTGCGAAAGTCAGGTTTGGTTAGTGAGCCAGTGTGATGGCGAAACTTGGTATTTTTGTGCAGACTCGGACGCACGCATCGTAAGAGGACTGATTGCTTTGGTGCTTGCGGCTTTTAATGGCAAAACTCGCCAACAGATCCGTGAATTTGATGTTGATGACTATTTTGAAAAGCTCGGTTTAATTGCCCATTTGAGCCCATCGCGAGGCAATGGCTTAAAAGCGATAGTCGAGCAAATCAAAGCAATCGCAGACTAGGCCGAATTGCGAAATTGATTTTAGAAACCCGCTGTAAAGGCGGGTTTGTTATTTTTGTATAAAATTTAATCATTGTGTTTTTAAAGCCTTAATAAATCGAGGGTGTTACAGCTCTTGTTGAAGCTGCATAAAGGCTGTACAATTCGCGCCCTTATTTAATGTTCCGTCATTTGAGAGGTTACATGACCACTGAAAAAATCAATCTACTCGATTTTGATCGCAAAGGTATGCGAGCGTTTTTCGCAGATGAGCTAGGCGAGAAAGCATTCCGTGCTGATCAGGTGATGAAGTGGATCTACCATTTCGGTGTTGATGACTTCGACAACATGACCAACATCAACAAGAAGCTACGTGAAAAACTGCAACACAAGTGTGAAATCAAAGCACCAACAGTAGCAGAAGCTCAACACTCTTCAGACGGCACCATCAAGTGGGCGATGAAGGTGGGTGATCAGGACGTAGAAACGGTTTACATCCCGGAAGATGATCGCGCAACATTGTGTGTGTCTTCTCAGGTAGGGTGTGCGTTGGAATGTAAGTTCTGTTCAACCGCGCAGCAAGGTTTTAACCGCAACCTAAAAGTATCTGAAATTATTGGCCAAGTTTGGCGAGCTGCTCGCGAAGTAGGCTTAGAGAAAGAAACCGGCCGTCGTCCTATCACTAACGTGGTAATGATGGGGATGGGTGAGCCACTTCTTAACATGAAGAACTTGATCCCTGCGCTTGAAATCATGCTTGACGATCTTGGTTTCGGTCTTTCTAAGCGTCGTGTAACCGTCTCGACTTCAGGTGTGGTTTCTGGTCTTGATCAGATGACGGGCAAAATCGACGTTGCATTAGCAATATCTCTTCACGCGCCAAACGATAAGCTGCGCAGTGAAATCATGCCAATCAACGATCGTTGGGACATCCAAGATTTCCTAGCGTCGGTTCGTCGCTACCTTGCGTCTTCAAATGCGAACCGCGGTAAAGTGACGGTGGAGTATGTATTGCTTGACCATGTGAACGATGACATGGACCACGCACGTGAATTGGCTCAGTTGATGAAAGACACGCCGTGTAAAATCAACCTGATCCCATTTAACCCATACCCAGGTTCACCTTATAAGAAGCCAAGTAATTCACGTATTGACCGTTTCCAGAAAACATTGATGCAATATGAGCATACTGTGACGGTTCGTAAAACGCGTGGTGATGATATCGATGCCGCATGTGGCCAGTTAGTTGGTGATGTGATTGACCGAACTAAACGGACACAAATGATCAAAGCGGCACGTGGCGAAAGTATCGATGTAAAAGCGGTTTAATACCAATCCCAATTGAAATTAAAAAAAGCCAGAGCATTGCTCTGGCTTTTTTAATTTGTAGCAATTTGAAAAACTTTAGCGTCTAAGAGATGTCAAATTTAGGAAAAACCTTGAGCTGTCTGTAAATTATGCGTCTTTTCTATGTTGTTTCACCTCTGATATCTATTAGAATTAAGAGTTAAGGTACTCCAATTGGAGTGCTTCGTTGCATATAAGGTGAATAATTCCTTAAATTGCACTTATTTTCACTTGAGGAAATGTCCTCAACCTAATTGCTATGACTGTTTAATGCGCACTACCAACGAATAACAAGCAAAAGTGCAGGTAAGCAGGAATCAAAACGAGAACAGAATAATTATGAGTGCCGAAATTGAAACCAGCATTGATGAAAAAAAATTAGAAGCAGGAACTATCTTAAAACGCAAACGTGAAGAATTAGGTTTAAGCCAACAACAAATCGCCGACCGCCTACGTTTACGCCTCAATATCATCCAAAACATCGAAACGAATCAGTTTGAAAAAGATCAGGTTGCGACATTTACTCGCGGCTATCTTCGTTCTTATGCTAAAGCCGTTGGGCTTGAAGAATCTGTCGTATTATGTGCTTTAGACGATTGCGGAGAAGCGCAGCCTCAAGAGCAGAAAATGCAAAGTTTTTCGGGGAAGGCAAAACGCGAGAAACACGATAGCCGCATCATGACCCTAACATGGGGCATCTTTATTATTATTTTGGGTATTTCTTCTTTGTGGTGGTGGCAAAATCAGCAAACTTCCATCATTGAGATCTCTGATGAACCTGTTATTGCAGAGGCTGAAGCGACAACCTTACCTGAAGAGCCTCAATCGACAGACTTTCTTACGTTAGATGATGATCAAGCCTTAATCGAGGCAGAACAAAGTATTAACTCTCTACCAGTACCGCTACCGGAGAATAGTGAGCAAAATGATGATGTCATTGTAGAAGATGTTATCGAAGTTCAAGAACCGGCAGCGACAGATTCAGTCGAGACAACAGTGACAGAAGCGGCAGTTGAGGAACCAGAACAACAGCAAACGACCTCACAACCAGCAGAAGTCGTAGCCAACAGCTTACAGATGTCTTTTAAAGCGGACTGCTGGATTCAGGTCAAAGATGCATCAGGGAAAACCTTGGCTACGGGAATCAAAAAGCCTGGTCAAATTTTACAGCTTTCGGGCAAAACACCATATAAAGTGATTTTAGGTGCACCCGAAAACGTTTCAATGACATTTGCGAGTGAACCTGTCGACCTTTCTGGGTATACTTCAGGCAAAGTAGCAAGATTCACCTTACCTAGATAAATAATATGCAACACGAATCTCCTATAAAACGTCGCCCATCGACACGTATCTACGTGGGTGATGTTCCAATTGGTGATGGCGCACCAATTGCGGTGCAGTCAATGACAAACACCAGAACAACAGACGTGGATGCGACTGTTGCACAGATCAGAGCATTGGAAAATGTCGGTGCAGATATCGTACGAGTTTCCGTACCTACGATGGAAGCCGCTGAAGCTTTTAAATTAATTAAGCAGCAAGTGAACATTCCACTTGTCGCAGATATTCATTTTGACTACCGAATCGCACTTAAAGTTGCGGAGTATGGTGTGGATTGTTTACGCATCAACCCGGGCAATATTGGTAAAGAAGATCGTATTCGTGCAGTTGTAGATTGCGCCCGCGATAAAAATATACCAATCCGAATTGGTGTGAACGGCGGCTCTTTGGAAAAAGACATCCAGATGAAATATGGCGAGCCGACGCCTGAAGCGTTAGTTGAATCAGCAATGCGCCATGTTGATATTCTCGATCGCCTTAACTTTGACCAATTTAAAGTCAGCGTAAAAGCTTCGGATGTTTTCCTCGCTGTAGATTCATACCGCTTACTGGCGAAAAAAATTGATCAACCACTACACCTTGGCATCACTGAAGCTGGTGGTGCACGTGCCGGTGCGGTGAAATCGTCCGTTGGCTTAGGCATGCTCTTAGCCGAAGGCATTGGTGACACGCTTCGTATCTCTTTGGCGGCAAACCCAGTGGAAGAGATCAAAGTCGGTTTTGATATTTTGAAGTCTTTGCGAATTCGTTCTCGCGGCATTAACTTTATTGCTTGTCCAAGCTGCTCTCGTCAAGAGTTCGATGTGATTGGGACAGTCAATGCATTGGAAGAGCGCTTGGAAGACATAATTACACCAATGGATGTGTCGATTATCGGCTGTGTTGTAAACGGTCCCGGTGAAGCAGAAGTTTCCCACCTTGGCCTAGCTGGCAGCAACAAAAAAAGTGCTTTCTACGAAGACGGTAAACGTCAGAAAGAGCGATTTGACAACGATGATCTCGTTGCTCAACTTGAATCTAAAATTCGAGCTAAAGCAGCCGTACTAGATCAAGAAAATCGCATCGATATCAAAGTACAAGATTAATCTCAACGAGCTTTACGTTAAGTAATAAAAATTTCGGTAAATATTGTGGCAAAAACTATTCAAGCAATCCGAGGCATGAACGACTGCCTCCCAACTCAATCTCCGCTGTGGCAGAAACTTGAAAACACAGTGAAAAATGTAGTTAGCGCATACGGTTACAACGAAGTGCGCATGCCAATCGTTGAAGAAACAAACCTATTCAGCCGCGCTGTTGGTGAAGAGACAGATGTCGTTTCAAAAGAAATGTACACCTTTGATGATCGTAACGGTGACAGCCTAACACTTCGCCCTGAAGGTACTGCGGGTTGTGTACGTGCATGTATTCAAAACAGCCTGATCAACCGTGAAGAACAACGTCTGTGGTACATGGGACCTATGTTCCGCCATGAGCGTCCGCAGAAAGGTCGTTACCGTCAATTCCACCAGTGTGGTGTTGAGGTGTTTGGTCTAAATGGTCCAGATGTTGATGCTGAGCTTATCATGATGACTGCACGTCTATGGCGTGAGCTGGGTATCAATGAACATGTTCGTCTTGAGCTTAACTCTATCGGTTCTCAAGAAGATCGCGCAGACTACCGTACTGCACTGGTTGCATTCCTTGAGCAACATATCGATGTGCTAGACGAAGATTGTAAGCGTCGCATGCACACGAACCCACTGCGTGTTCTAGATACTAAGAACCCAGACATTCAAGCGATCTTGGGTGATGCACCTCGTCTTTCTGAGTACTTAGGTGAAGAATCTAAAGCACACTTCGCAGGTCTATGTGAACTTTTAGACGCTGCAGGTATCGAATACACAGTTAACGAGCGTCTAGTTCGTGGTCTGGATTACTACAACCGCACGGTATTTGAGTGGATCACTGAGAGCCTAGGTGCTCAAGGCACAGTATGTGGCGGTGGTCGTTACGATGGTCTTGTAGAGCAATTGGGTGGTAAACCAACACCAGCAGTTGGCTTTGCAATGGGCCTAGAGCGTCTTGTTCTGATGCTAGAAACACTAGAGCTGACAGACGTTCGTCGTAGTGTTGATGTTTACGTAGTAACAGCAGGCGAAGGCACTATGATGGCAGGTATGAAGCTTGCTGAACTGCTTCGTGAAGCTATCCCTGGTGTTCGTGTAATGAACCACTTTGGTGGTGGTAACTTTAAGAAGCAGTTTAAACGTGCGGACAAAGTCGGTGCAGTTGTCGCACTAGTACTTGGTGAGAATGAAGTTGCAGATAACAGCGTTGTTCTTAAAGATCTTGTGGGTGGTACTCAAGAAACTTACAGCCAAGCTGATATCGTTGCTCAATTAGCGCAACTTATCTAAATATATCTGATTTTGAAGTGGCGATTTCGATCGCCACTTTTTGTGAATTTAAGAGGACAGGAAGTGGAACTCTACGATACTGAAGAACAACAAGTTGAAGCGATCAAAGATTGGTGGAAAGAGAATGGCAAAGCTGTCATTTTTGGTGCCGTGATCGGTTTAGGTGGTCTGTTTGGTTGGCGTTATTACCAAGATTCAGTGACTGCGGCTCAAGAAGCTGCTTCTGAGTCATACACGAAAGTCATCACTTCACTTCAAGCGCAAGGCGCGGAAGCTGAAGGTGCGGTTCAGAGCTTTATTGATGGCAATAAAGAGACTGAGTACGCAGTATTGGCTGCATTGCAACTTGCTAAAGTTCAAATTGAAGCAGGTAGCCTTGATGAAGCGCTAGCGCAACTAGAGTGGGCGAAAGGTGCAACGAAAGATGCAGCTTTATCTACCGTTGCAACTTACCGATTAGCTCGTGTTACGGCGGAACAAGGCAATTTTGATGCAGCGATTTCTGAGTTAGCAAATATCAATGATTCAGGTTGGGCTGGGCGCATCGCTGAATTACGTGGTGATATTTTGCTACGTAAAGGCGACAGTGCTGGCGCATATGCGGCTTACACAGAAGCTCAGCAAGCAGAAGATGCAAGTCAGACATTGCAAATGAAGTTGGATGATCTGGCCAAGTAAGGGCGTTTGAATGAAGAAGCTTCTTAGTAAAGCACTAGCTACTGCAGTGATCCTTGGTACTCTAGCGGGTTGTGCAAGTGAAGAAGACACCATCATTATGGCGCCATTGCCACAGGTGGACAGTGAATTCACACCGAGCTCAAATTGGAGCACTTCAATCGGTGATGGTGTTGGTCATTACTTTTCGAACCTATCGCCAGCTTATGCATACGGTAAAGTATTTGTTGCTGCGCGAGATGGTTTAGTAAAAGCATTGGATCCTGAGAATGGTCAAACTTTATGGGAGACCGATTTAGAGCAAGACACCATCGCTCGTTTATCTGGTGGCATTACTGCAGCCTACAGCCAGATATTTATCGGCAGTGAAAATGGTCAAGTAATCGCACTGGATGAAGAAACCGGTGAAGTTAAGTGGCGCGTCGATGTTGATGGTGAGGTTCTCGCAAATCCTACGACTGACAATAACCTAGTTATCGTACACACCAGCCGCGGTATGTTAATTGCTCTTGCGCAAGATACTGGAGAGCAAAAGTGGACCATTAGCACTGAAGTGCCAAACCTCACATTGCGTGGTGATAGTACACCTGCAGCCGTTGGTGGCGGTGTATTCTGGGGTACGGCAAATGGTCGTCTAGCGGCCGCAATTGTTGAGCGTGGTCAGTTGATCTGGCAACAACCAATCGGTACACCACAAGGTGCCACTGAAATTGATCGATTGGTTGATGTGGATGCATCGCCAGTAATTCTAGGCAGCTCACTCTACATTGTCGGCATTAATGGGCAGTTGACAGCGATTGATTTGCGTTCAGGTAAGCCTGCTTGGAAGCGTACTTACTCTTCTGCGACAGACATGAATAGCGATGGTAGCCGACTATTTCTTGTGACGGACAAAGATCACGTTGTGGCAGTTGATGCTCGTAGTGGGACGGAGCTATGGAGTAATGATTTACTTCAACACCGCTTATTAACTGCACCAGCAATCATCGATGGCTACGTTGTTGTAGGTGACAGTCAAGGTTACTTGCACTGGATAGATCGTAGTTCGGGCGAGTTTGTTGCTCAGCAATATGTGAGTGACAGTGGTTTAGCTATTGCACCAATTGCGTTAGACGAAGGCTATGTCATTGTTACTCGTGATGGCGATGTAAAGAAACTGACGATCAACGAATAATTTCGTGATACAATTCACATTCGGCTCCTGGCTGGTTAACAGTTAGGAGCCGTTTTGTTGCGTATACTCTGAAAATTTAAGAACAAATAATTCACTTGGGTGTTGTGCTAGACATAGTTTCGACTAGCCACTGCTTTTTGATACGGTTTTAATCGCTCGTTCTATCATAAAGAGTATCCCAATGTAGGTTTGTAGTTATAGGTAAACACTGGTTAACGACTGATAACAAGTCATTACCTATAACTACATAGAAAGAATATTGTAGAGGTTATTATGGTACCTGTTGTTGCCCTGGTTGGGCGTCCGAACGTAGGTAAGTCTACGTTATTTAACCGATTGACTCGCACGCGTGACGCATTGGTTGCGGATTTTCCTGGCCTAACGCGTGACCGTAAATATGGTCAGGCAAAATTGGGTGAACATGAATTCATTGTTATTGATACTGGTGGTATTGATGGCAGTGAAGAGGGTGTTGAAACTAAAATGGCAGAACAGTCATTAGCGGCAATTGATGAAGCTGATGTTGTTTTGTTTATGGTTGATGGTCGTGCTGGTCTAACTCCAGCTGATATCGCGATTTCCAATCACCTACGTAAAATTGAAAAACCGTCAATGTTGGTTGTCAACAAAGTTGATGGTATTGATGCGGATGCTGCATCGGCTGAGTTTTGGCAGCTTGGTGTAGAGAACATGTACCAAATTGCAGCGGCTCACGGTCGTGGGGTTGGTGCTCTGATCGATCGTGCTTTAAATCCATTTGCAGAGCAAATGCTTGAATCAGTTCAAGGTGAGATTGAAGATCTAACTGGTTTTGAAGACGAAGAAGAGAAAGTCGATTACACAGAAGAAGAAGCTGAAGAAGAGTTTAAGCGCCTTCAAGAGCAGCCAATTAAGTTAGCGATTATCGGTCGTCCAAACGTGGGTAAGTCAACTCTGACTAACCGTATTTTGGGTGAAGAGCGTGTGGTTGTGTATGACATGCCGGGCACGACTCGAGACTCAATTTACATCCCAATGGAGCGTGATGGTCGTGAATACGTGCTTATTGATACTGCCGGTGTTCGTCGTCGTAAGCGTATCAATGAAACGGTTGAGAAATTCTCCGTTGTTAAAACGTTGAAAGCGGTAGAAGATGCCAACGTTGTGTTGTTGGTTATTGATGCGCGTGAAAACATCTCAGATCAAGATTTAAGCTTATTAGGCTTTGCTTTGAATGCAGGCCGTTCAATTGTTCTTGCTGTCAATAAATGGGATGGTTTGGACATGGATGTGAAAGAGCATGTGAAGAAAGAGCTGGATCGTCGTCTTGGATTTGTCGACTTTGCTCGTATTCACTTTATCTCTGCGCTTCATGGTACTGGTGTTGGCCATCTATTTGAATCGGTTCAAGAGGCTTATAAATCAGCAACGACACGTGTGGGTACTTCGGTATTAACACGTATCATGAAGATGGCAACAGAAGATCACCAACCACCAATGGTTCGTGGTCGCCGTGTGAAACTCAAATATGCACACGCAGGTGGCTATAACCCACCAATCGTTGTAGTTCACGGGAACCTAGTTAATGAGCTGCCAGATTCATACAAACGTTACCTGATGAACTATTATCGTAAATCACTGGAAATCATGGGGACACCAATCCGCATTAACTTCCAGAGCAGCGATAACCCATTTGAAGGTAAAGGCGGTAAGATGACATTATCTCAAGAGCGTAAACGTAAACGCTTAATGAGTATGATGAAAAACCGTAAGAAATAGCATCTCATAGAAAAATTTAGTAAAGCGCCATGTATTCTACTGGCGCTTTTTTGTACTTGAAGGAAAAGAAAAATGGCAGTGAGTGCAACCATCACGAAGTTTTGTCATGGTATTTGGCAGTTGGAGAGTCAGATCCTGTTCGTCGAATCCTATGATGATGGCATTTACGTGATTACAGAAGAGACCCCATTTCACCCTGTAAGCCATATTTGGCCTGATCACCCTGCTGACAAAGGTTGTTTGCGGATTGGCAGTCAGCGCTTCTCGGTCTTCAACTGTCTGGTAGGCGCCGTAGAGCGAGAGACTGAGACGTTGTACGTAGGCGAGGCCATTCCCGTAAAACGAGATGAACCCGGTTGGTCCTTTGTTGTCGTGCATTGCATTAATGCTGATGCATCTTCTGTCATCGAAGGTGAGCGTGTGTGCTTAAGTGTCGATAGAACTTACCAAGAGGCATTAAGCCGAGGCCATAGTGCTGGTCATTTAGCCTTCTTGGCGTTAAATAAGGTACTCACTCGTGATGGCTATTGGCGTAAAGATGCAGACAGAAAAGACGCTCACGGTAACTATGACTTTAACAGCTATGCGCAAGTGACGAGCTTTGTCACTGAAGATTGTTGCGTGGATACTTATCGGCTAGGTAAAACATTGCGAAAACGCGGCCTAAACAGTGTCGATATGCTAACTGATCTGCAGCCTATTGCTGATAAGGTCAACGACCAATTGACAGAGTGGCTGGCTGCTCAGCCACAAGTTGAGATGTTATGTCATGGTGAAAACCTAACTGATTCAAGGTACTGGCAATGTGACTTAGGAGAAGGGGAGCTTGCTGTCATCCCATGCGGTGGTACACATGTTTCTGGCTTAGCTGATTTTGCTGAAATCAAAGTGAGCCTGATTGAGCTTGATGCTCAGAATATTGAAATGCAAACCGATGTAAAACCATCATAGTTGAATTACGATCATTTTATGTAATTCTGATAATCTGATTTTTATATCTATATTTGGTTTATTATGTTGTTTTAAATTCAAAAACAGCACATGTAACTTATGCTTTCGGTGTGTGGTTATATAAATGTTCTTTTTTGGGCAGATCGCTGATCAAAATGGATTTTGCCGATGATCTTGAAATGATCATCCGTATAAAAGAAAACATAAACGATGCTGTCGCTCAGTGCCAACAATGGCTTAACTCCATGTGACAGAGATCAATACTCAAATGAATGCAATTGTTACTATGCGCATCTGTCAGAGGAATAAGCTTAATGAGAGATCGAAATGTCTGATAATTTATGCCCAGAATGTCATCAGGAGCTCGATTGGCAAGGTCACTATCATTGCAAAGAATGTCATGTTGACTATAAAAAAGCAGGATTTTGTCCTGACTGTGAGGCTGAGCTTGAAAAGCTGCAAGCTTGTGGTGCGGCAAATTATTTCTGCAATAGTTGTAATGAACTCAAATCAAAGTCACGGGTTCGATTTGAGTTTCAAAAAGTCAGTTAACCGTAGAGCGAAGCTCACCATCAGATAAGCGGGTGACTAAAGTGTCGCCCGTTTTTACATCTTTCGCTTGAGTCACCACCTGACCTTGCTCTGTTTGTGTGATTGAATAACCACGTTTTAGCGTTGCCAGTGGACTTACCGTATCTAGCTTCTCTGCTGCAATTGCCAGTTGGTGACGCGTGGTCAGTAACTTACGATCCATGGCATCCATTAGCTTTTGCTCAACGCGATCAAGCTTCGATTTTTGCTCTGCTAAACGTTTTACTGGTGAATTCAATTGTAGGCGATGATGCTTACGCTCAACGGCTTGCAGGCGCGTCGTGATGAATCGTTGCATTGCGCGTTGCAAGCGCATGTCTAACTCATCTAACTGTTGTGTTTGACGTTGCAGTTGATAACTTGGATGCTGACGCTCTAATCGGTGCATCAGGTGAGCTGATTGCTGCTTTTGCTGCGCTAAGTAGTAGCGCATTGCGCTGGCTAATTTATGTTGCCGAGTTAGAAGTGCTTGATCTTTATGGCTGTTGTCACGGCTCACCAGTTCAGCCGCCGCTGAAGGGGTTGGCGCCCGCATGTCGGCGACAAAGTCTGCAATCGTCACATCGACTTCATGACCTACGGCACTGATGATAGGGATCTGACTTGCTGCAATGGTGCGCGCTACAATTTCATTGTTGAAACACCACAGATCTTCGAGTGAACCACCACCACGGCCGACGATGAGTACATCACACTCATTTCGACTATTTGCACGACCAATCGCTTGAGCAATTTGAATTGCAGCTTCTTCTCCCTGAACCATTGTCGGGTAAATAACTACAGGTAACGAAGGATCTCGGCGCTTTAGTACATCAAGAATATCATGCAGAGCTGCGCCCGTTTTTGAAGTAATAACACCGACACGTTGCGGGTGTTCAGGGAGCGGGCGTTTATTCGTCTGAGCAAATAAACCTTCGCCCGCCAGTTTCATCTTGAGCTCATCAAACTGTTGTTGCAGCCTACCATCACCTTCGGGTTGCATGCTTTCAACGATCAGTTGATAGTCACCACGAGGTTCATATAGGGAAAGTCGAGCTTTGACTAAGACTTGATTGCCATTAACGGGTTTAAAGGTGACACGACGATTGTTTCCCTTAAACATTGCACACTTCACTTGAGCACGTGAATCTTTGAGGGTGAAATACCAATGACCGGATACGGGGGCGGAAAAGTTTGACAGCTCACCGACCAACCACACGATCCCCATTTCGTTTTCAAGGAGTAAACGAACTTCTGCATTCAAACGGGAAACAGTGAAAATGTTTTGATTGGTCAGAGATGACACTACTAATCTCGTGGACGTGAGTATGGAAATTAGCGGCAATATAATACATATCAAGGGGGTAAATGCAAGAAAAAAATTAAAAAATTTGTGGTCAAGCGATTACGTTAACCGTATAATCCGTCCGCAATATCTAATCCAAATGTGACTAGTTACACAAAATTGGTTGCCCTCATTATGCGAAACGATGAGATTGGATTGTTCTTTTTACTCCTCTAATTGTGAGATATTGCAAATGCTAAGAATTGCCAAAGAAGCGCTGACATTCGATGATGTACTACTTGTGCCAGCTCACTCCACCGTTCTCCCAAACACAGCTGATCTTCGCACTCAGTTGACTAAGAACATCACCCTAAACATCCCAATGATCTCGGCGTCTATGGACACCGTAACTGAAGCTCGTCTAGCGATTGCGCTAGCGCAAGAGGGTGGCATTGGCTTTATCCACAAAAACATGTCTATTGAGCAGCAAGCTCAGATGGTTCACCAGGTGAAGATTTACGAAGCAGGTGTAGTTTCACACCCTGTAACTGTAAGCCCTGATGCAACAATCGCTGATGTTGTTGCCCTAACAGAAAAGCATGGTTTTGCAGGTTTCCCAGTGGTAACAGATACAAACGAACTTGTTGGTATCATCACTGGTCGTGACGTTCGCTTTGTAACGGACCTTTCTAAGAAAGTAGATGTTGTGATGACGCCTAAAGAGCGCCTAGCAGCAGTAAAAGAAGGGGCAACTCGTGAAGAAGTTCAAGAGAAAATGCACAAAGCGCGCGTAGAGAAAGTACTGGTAGTGAACGATGAGTTCCAACTAACTGGTATGATTACCGCGAAAGATTTCCACAAAGCAGAGCGTAAGCCTAACGCATGTAAAGATGCACAAGGCCGTCTACGTGTAGGAGCTGCAGTTGGCGCTGGCACAGGTAACGAAGAGCGTGTTGCCGCTCTAGTTGAAGCAGGCGTTGACGTGCTACTTATCGACTCTTCACACGGTCACTCTGAAGGTGTTCTTAACCGTATTCGTGAAACTCGCGCTGCATACCCAGATCTCGACATCATCGGTGGTAACGTAGCGACAGGTGCTGGTGCTAAAGCGCTTATCGATGCTGGCGTAAGTGCCGTGAAAGTGGGTATCGGCCCTGGTTCCATCTGTACCACGCGTATCGTAACGGGTGTAGGTGTTCCTCAAGTTACTGCGATTGCTGATGCTGCAGAAGTAGCAAACCAGCACGGTATTCCAGTTATCGCTGATGGCGGTATCCGTTTCTCTGGTGATATCTGTAAAGCTATCGTCGCAGGCGCATCATGTGTCATGGTTGGTTCTATGTTCGCGGGTACTGAAGAAGCACCGGGTGAAGTAATCCTATACAATGGCCGTTCATACAAAGCTTACCGTGGCATGGGTTCACTTGGCGCTATGTCTCAAGGTTCTTCTGACCGTTACTTCCAGTCTGACAACGCAGCAGACAAGCTAGTACCGGAAGGCATCGAAGGTCGTATCGCATACAAAGGTCGCCTAAAAGAGATCGTTCACCAACAAATGGGTGGTCTACGTTCAAGCATGGGTCTTACAGGCTCTGCAACTGTTGAAGATATGCGTACGAAAGCTGAATTCGTTCGTATCTCTGGCGCGGGTATGAAAGAGTCTCACGTTCACGACGTGCAAATCACAAAAGAAGCACCAAACTACCGATTGGGTTAATAGCTAACCACAATTATTTTGAAGATTATGGGAGACAACGGTCTCCCATCCACTAAATTAATTCCGAGATTGACCCAATGACAAAAAATATTCATGACCAACGTATTCTGATCTTAGACTTCGGCTCTCAGTACACTCAGCTTGTAGCGCGCCGTGTACGTGAAATTGGTGTTTACTGTGAGCTATGGAGCTGGGATGTTGAAGAAGCGGATATTCGTGAATTCAATCCAGATGGCATTATCCTATCTGGTGGTCCAGAAAGCGTAACAGAAGAGAATTCTCCACGTACGCCTCAATACGTATTTGATTCAGGTGTACCGTTACTAGGTGTATGTTACGGCATGCAGACCATGGCTGAGCAGCTAGGTGGTAAAGTAGCGGGTTCTACTGAACGTGAATTTGGCTACGCACAAGTAAAAGTTTCTGGCGAATCATCCATCTTTAAAGATCTTGAAGCATCTCAAGATGTTTGGATGAGCCACGGTGATAAAGTTGTCGAAATTCCAGAAGGCTTCGTTAAAGCGGGCGAGACAGACACATGTCCTTACGCTGCAATGGCGAACGAAGAGAAGAAATACTACGGTGTTCAGTTCCACCCAGAAGTAACGCACACTAAGAATGGCTTACAAATGCTAGAGAACTTTGTTCTTGGCGTATGTGGCTGTGAGCGTCTTTGGACTTCAGAGTCAATCATCGAAGATGCCGTTGCTCGCATTAAAGAGCAAGTTGGTGACGACGAAGTGATCCTAGGCCTATCTGGTGGTGTTGATTCATCTGTTGTTGCGATGCTGGTTCACCGCGCAATTGGTGACAAGCTAACGTGTGTATTCGTTGACAACGGTCTGCTTCGTCTTAACGAAGGTCAGCAAGTCATGGATATGTTTGGTGACCAGTTCGGTCTAAACATCATCAAAGTTGACGCTGAAGATCGTTTCTTAAAAGCACTGGAAGGCAAGTCGGATCCAGAAGAGAAGCGTAAGACGATCGGTCACGTATTCGTAGATGTATTTGATGAAGAGTCGAAGAAGCTGAAAAACGCGAAATGGCTTGCTCAAGGTACTATCTACCCAGATGTTATCGAATCAGCAGCATCTAAAACAGGTAAAGCGCACGTCATCAAATCTCACCATAACGTTGGCGGTCTGCCAGATGATATGGAAATGGGTCTTGTTGAGCCACTACGTGAGCTGTTCAAAGATGAAGTACGTAAGATTGGTCTAGAGTTAGGTCTACCTTACAACATGCTTTACCGCCACCCATTCCCAGGACCAGGTCTAGGTGTTCGCGTTCTTGGTGAAATCAAGAAAGAGTACTGTGATCTACTGCGTCGCGCTGATGCTATCTTCATTGAAGAGCTACACGCTGCTGACCTATACAACAAAGTATCTCAAGCGTTCACGGTATTCCTACCAGTACGTTCTGTGGGTGTAATGGGTGATGGTCGTAAGTACGATTGGGTTGTATCACTACGTGCCGTAGAGACTATCGACTTCATGACTGCACATTGGGCGCACCTACCATACGACTTCTTAGGTAAGGTTTCTAACCGTATCATCAATGAAGTAGATGGTATTTCTCGCGTGGTTTACGATATCTCCGGTAAGCCACCAGCGACAATCGAATGGGAATAATTCGATATTGAGTTAACTATCAGCCCCGGCCTTTGTGCCGGGGCTTTTTTATGTTCACAAATTTGGTTAAAACTGTTGTTTGCTATCCATTTGTAATGCTTGTATTCATTTGTTTCAGTAGATCAAATCGAATTAACTCGCAAATTTAGTGTGTTATCAGGTAAATCGGTGCAATCACAGAATGCAAGATTCTACTCTTTGGAGGAACTCAATTTACGGAAATGAAAGGACAGACTGATGTTACAAGTGAAACATTTAGCCCTAGCGGTAGGTTGTACCTTATCTGCTGCCAGCTTTGCAGCCACCATGAACATTCAGCCGGATCCACAAAACCCAACAGGTTATGTGGTTTCTCGAGCAGATCTACTCGCAGCGGAGCAGGCGCAAACGTCTGATCCTATGTATGCCATTTGGGCGAAAGCTTTGGAAACGCAGCCAAATACGGTGGTAGAAGCAATTGCACCAGGTTTGGCTACAAACCCAGATAACGTTAAACGTGCTGAGCGAGTTTTCCCTCGTACAGAATGGGATTTTCTAACTCAGATGGCAGCTCCTGAATACACCTATACGCGTTTCTTACGTGCCATTGGTAAGTTTCCAGCATTTTGTGGTGAATACACCGATGGCCGCAACTCTGATGAGATCTGTAAGACATCCATTGTGACTGCATTTGCGCATTTTGCGCAAGAGACAGGCGGCCATATTTCCGTGGACAATGTGTCTGACAACCCACAACGCCTTGAAGAGTGGCAGCAAGCGCTTGTTCATGTCCGTGAAATGGGATGGAGTGAAGGTCAAACTGGTTATACGACTGGGTGTGGTCAAAACGATTGGCAAAATAAAAAATGGCCTTGTGCTGCTGGACAAGGTTATTTCGGCCGTGGTGCTAAACAGCTTTCTTACCACTTTAACTACGGCGCGTTTTCTGAGGTGATGTTTGATGGTGATGCGAGCGTATTGCTAAATAACCCAGGTTTGGTTGCTGATTCATGGTTGAACTTAGCTTCTGCAATCTGGTTTTTCTTAACACCTCAAGCGCCAAAACCAGCCATGTTGCATGTCATCGACCGTACTTGGTCTCCATCACAACGTGAGACTGATGCTGGGATTGGTTATGGCTTTGGTACGACCATCAATATCATTAACGGTGGTATTGAGTGTGGTGAACAAAATAAAGACAAAGGCCAGCCAGTTAACCGTATCCGTTACTGGGAAGGCTTATCTAACCATTATCAAATTCCATTAAAAGCTGATGAGAAAAACACGTGTTGGCAGCAAACGCCTTATGGCAGTTTGAACCTAAATGGTGCGACTGATGTGCTGTATACCAACTGGGATGGAAACTGGAAATACTATGCAGACCGTCCGGGTGGTTACTCGTTTGAATGTGAACTTGTAGGTTTCCAAACCGCGTATTCTGCACTGGTACCGGGTGATTACGAGAAGTGTGTGACTAACTTCTACGGTTCTCATTCAAGTTGGCCAGAAGTACGAGTGGTGGACCAACTTGATCCGGTTGATCCTGGCACTGACCCAGGTGGTAATGCATGGGATGTGAACAAAGTATACGTTGGTGGTGACCAAGTGACGCACAATGGCGCAACTTATCAGGCGAAATGGTGGACTCAAGGTGATGACCCAGCAAATGGTGGGCCATGGGAACTTGTTTCTGGTGCACCAACTGCTCCGGAGCCGACTCCAGAGCCAACACCAACACCAACGCCAGATCCAGAGCCAACTCCAACTCCGGATCCTGAACCAACACCTACGCCAGACCCTGAGCCAACACCAACTCCAGATCCAAATACTTTCATTCAATGGGAACCAGGGGTTACTCAGGTCGCTGACGGAGATAAAGTGACGTACAACGGTAAATGCTTTATCGCGAAGAATGGTCCGGGAGTATGGGAAACACCAACTCAATCAAACTGGTTCTGGGATGAGATCAGTTGCCAGTAAGACTCATTCGGTCATTGTGACCTAGACTTAAAAGCTTCGGTTTATGCCGAAGCTTTTTGATTTGGTATTCATAACCTGATGAAATATGGAACTTATTTAAATGCAATAGATTTCATTTGACTATAAGTGGAAACTTAGTTTGTGAAAAACGCTTTTGTGTTTATTTTTTGCTTCATTAAAATTCGCGCGTAAATTTTATCAACTTTTTTTAAAGGTACGCGTCAATGTCAACGAAACTGGCTAACCCAGCACCTCTAGGTCTTATGGGTTTTGGTATGACTACTATTCTGCTGAATATCCACAATGCAGGCTTCTTCCCGATGGATTCAATGATCCTTGCAATGGGTATTTTTTATGGCGGTCTGAGCCAAGTTATCGTTGGTATCATGTGCTTTAAGCGTGGCGACACGTTTGGTACAACAGCGTTTACTTCTTATGGTCTATTCTGGCTAACATTGGTTGGTTTGATCGTAATGCCATACATGGGTCTACCTGCTAGCCCTGCACATTTCATGGGTTGGTACCTAGCACTATGGGGTATTTTCACTGGTTTTATGTTTATTGGCTCTCTATGCTACCCATTTGCTAAGCAAGTTGTATTTGGCTCACTTACGATTCTATTTGGCCTGCTAGCGGCGCGTGATTTTACTGGCAGCGAACTTATCGGCACTCTTGCTGGTTTTGAAGGTATCTTCTGCGGTGCAAGTGCTATTTACTTCGCTATGGCACAAGTACTTAATAACGAATACGGCCGTACTATTTTGCCAATTGGCGAAAAGAAAAAGCCAGAAATTGCAGCGCAAGAAATCGCAGCGTAATTTCTATCAGCTTTACTCAACGGGAACAGGTTGAGGAAAAGAAAAGGGTTAGCTTTGCTAACCCTTTTTTCTTACCACTGCTTTTTAATTCTCAGTTAAGTCGATGGCTGTTCCACCGCTTGTTTTGATTGCTCCGCTTCTGGAGACTGACCCGTCTTACGACGGTACTTATCTTCCCAATAATCAGCCCCTTTGATACCAAGCTTCACTGGGTTGAAGGTAAATTCAGTCACGCCTTGCTTTTGCTGTTCTTCGTAGTCTTTTAATGCCTTTAATGCAGGTTTAGACATAAAGAAAATAATCAGGATACCGACGATGTTGAGCCACGCCATGAGGCCTACACCGACATCACCCATTGCCCAAGCTAGGTTCGCTGTCTTAACTGTACCGTAGAACACAACGGAGATGAGCACCAGTTTTAGCACGAACATAAGCCCATTTACCTTAAAGGTACGGCGAATGTAAGCAATGTTGGTTTCTGCGATATAGTAGTAAGCTAAGATCGTTGTGAAAGCGAAGAAAAACAGTGCAACCGCAATGAATGGTTTACCAATACCTGGTAATGCGCTCTCTATGGCCATTTGTGTAAATACAGGACCATTTGCACCAATATCAGCGGAAAGGTTTTGAATAAGGAAACCTTCAGCGCCATGTACGTTGTAGGCACCAGTAATTAAAATCATGAAGGCTGTTGCAGAACATACTAACAAGGTATCGATGTAGATTGAGAAAGATTGCACGAGGCCTTGTTGGGCAGGGTGATCAACACTGGCTGCAGCCGCTGCGTGTGGGCCCGTCCCTTGGCCTGCTTCATTAGAGTACACACCACGTTTTACCCCCCAACCAATTGCAGCACCAACGCCGGCCATCGGAGTGAAGGCATCGCCTAGAATCATGCCAATGATGCGTGGGACTTCGCCAATATTGAGTAGAATGATCACGAATGCCGTGATGATATAAGCGAGTGCCATAAACGGAACAACAATCTGCGTGAAGTTGGCAATACGTTTTACACCACCGAAGATAATGAAAGCGAGGATGATTGAAATTACGGTACCGGTAAGGATTTTTGCAAAGCTAAAGGTACCCATGGCGGTTTCAATCATGTCACCTGAGCCGAAAGCGGCTTCTACTGCGTTACCAATACTGTTTGATTGAACGCCTGGAAGTAAAACACCACAAGCGAAAATAGTCGCGATTGCGAAAATCCAAGCATACCATTTCTGACCCATGGCTTTTTCAATGTAGTATGCCGGACCACCACGAAACTCGCCGTTATCTTCTTCTTTGTATATTTGTGCCAAGGTGGACTCTGCATAAGCGGTTGCTGCACCGAAGAAAGCGACCATCCACATCCAGAAGACCGCGCCGGGACCACCAAAGCCGATTGCTGCGGCAACGCCTGCAATGTTACCCGTGCCGACTCGGCCTGAGAGTGATACCGCAAGTGCTTGGAAGGAGGAGATACCTTTCTTCGAACTTTTACCTGAGAGCAGTAGGCGCCACATTTCAAAGAAATGACGAACTTGAACGAAGCGCGTCATGATCGAATAGAACAAACCAGCACCCAAACACAAATAGAT
The DNA here is from genome assembly GCF_040869035.1 of Vibrio sp. NTOU-M3. NCBI lineage: Bacteria > Pseudomonadati > Pseudomonadota > Gammaproteobacteria > Vibrionales > Vibrionaceae > Vibrio > Vibrio sp. NTOU-M3. The sequence goes on along the minus strand of NZ_CP162100.1, from coordinate 2,460,509 downwards.
CAGTGCTGGGCTCCAGATAATTCCATTCAGAAAATCAACTAAAGACTGCATAAGAGTTTCCCTGTTTCGTATGTTGTGGTTGTTTTGTGACCAAGATGGTAATTCTTTTTGTAAGGTGTTTGTTAATGGTTTTGTTCTTTTTTGTGTTTTAGTGTGAGTGGTGACTCAAAATGCTACATTTTTGTTAATAAGTGATGTAATTATTGGTTTTGTGCTTTGTTTTATTGATTTTTATTATGACTGTTAAGTGTGTTTTGGATGTTTATATGGAGTGTTTTAGTCTTTGGTTTTGAATGTTGTGCTGGGTTTTTGTGTTAACTCAGCACAATATAAAGTTAATCGTAGTAGCGAGAGATATTTAAATCGACATAACGTTTTTTGGGGTATGACAGCTCCGAGATCACTTCTGCAAGAACATAACCAGAGCCACAAGCCATCGTCCAACCCAAGGTGCCATGTCCGGTATTGGTATATAAGTTACTTATCGTCGTACGGCCAATAATAGGAGGACCGTCCGGTGTCATTGGTCGAAAGCCAGTCCAGTATTCAGCTCGGGTAAAATCGACTCCATCGGGAAACAAATCACGCACGACATGGTTAATGGTTGCAAGCCGTTTATCGGGTAAGCTAGGGTCAAATCCCGCTAATTCAGCCGTTCCTGCCACTCGTAACCTTTGTTCAAAACGGGTTAAAGCGACCTTGTACGTTTCATCCATGATGGTGGATTGAGGTGCGTATTGTTCATTGGTGATAGGCAAAGTCAGTGAATAACCTTTGACGGGATAGACCGGGATATTAATGCCAACGGATTTGAGTAATTGAGTGGAGTAACTGCCCATGGCAACGACATACGCATCAGCAGTGACGCTTCCCTTATTGGTGATGACTTCACTGATTTTGCCATTCTTGGTTTTCAACTGCTCGATTTGGGTATCAAATAGGAACTCGACGCCTGCGGCCTGAGCCAATTGTGTTATCTGTTGACAAAATAGGTAGCAGTCACCTGTTTCATCATCAGGAAGGTACAATCCACCGACTAACTTATCTTTGACGGGGGCAAGCCCCGGCTCTTGCTCAAGGCAACGGTTAACATCTAGTAATTTACTGCGGGTGTGGCTTTCTTGAAGTAGGCTAATGTCTTTCTCAATTGCTGCCAGTTGCGCTTCGGTACGAAAGAGTTGCAATGTCCCTTTTTCTCTTCCCTCAAATTGGAGGTCATATTTTTGCTTTAGCTCAGTGAGGCAATAACGGCTTAAGTTGGCGATCTCAAGCATGCGTGATTTGTTTTGGCGATACTTATCGAGAGTACAATTTGAAAGCATTTGCATGGCCCAATGCAACATTTGGGGATTTAAGCTTGGTTTGATCTTTAAGGGGGCATGCTCTTCCAATAACCACCGGATCGCTTTGATTGGAATTCCGGGGGCTGCCCAAGGAGATGAATATCCATATGAAATTTGTCCAGCGTTGGCAAAGCTGGTTTCTTCGCCACTGCGAGGTTGGCGATCGATGACCGTTACCTCATATCCTGCTTGAGTGAGATACCATGCCGATGTCAGGCCGATAACACCACTTCCAAGAACCATTACTTTCATAGTGACCACTCCACAAATAAATAATGGATGCAGAGTGCAAGATTTACATTTGCTTAACAATCGATAAAATCTGTTAGCAGTGTATAGAATTTCTAAAACCTATGGTGATATGAAAACCGCATTGATTTCTGGGCTTAACTTGATCTGCAAAGTGGCAAAGCATGAGAGTTTGTCAAAGGCTGCACAATCGATGCACCTGACAACAGGAGCAGTCAGCCAGCAATTGTTATTGATTGAGCAGTCGTTGGGTTTTAGTGTTTTTGAAAGGCATTCGCGTGGAATTCGTTTATCTGAACGAGGGCGTGACTTGGTGGAAAATATCGAACCACACCTGCAAGCGATAGAACAACATGTCCACCAAGTGACGCAGCCCCAAGAGCACAAACAAGTTCGGCTTAAACTTACACCTTCTTTTGCATTCAAATGGCTAGTACCTCGGCTCGAGCAGTTTCAACGCCTTCATCCAGATATCCAGATCCATACTTTTGCAGAAGGTGCTTTAGTGGATAGCGAGAGTCATGATTTTGATATCGCCATTGATTATGGCTCGTTTCCATATCGTAACAAGCATGCAGAACTGTTAATGGAAGAGTATTTATTGCCTGTAATGAGTGAAGGTTATCAACGCAGGCATCCGGAAATTTCAGACTTAAACAATGCAACATTGCTGCACGATGCCATGCCGTGGCGAGGAGCGGACAAAGATCAGGAATAGCGTTATTGGTTTCAAGCCCAAGGGGTGAACATCGCGTGTCATCGTGGCCATTTTTTTAACCGCACTGATATGGCAATGTCTGCGGCAGAAGCTGGGGTCGGGGTGGCGTTAGCTCGGGTGGCTCTGATTGGTTCTGAATTGGAGACTGGGCGATTGGTGAGCCCATTTGAACCGATTTCAGCCAATGCTGGTTATTTCATTCTTACTCTTCGAGAAAACGACAGCATCCGTTTGTTTAAGCAATGGCTGCATCAACAGGCCAGTGCAATGACTTCTCTTTAAATTCCTGAGGTGTAATTTTAGCTGGCAGCCTCATATGCACCTTCTACACTTAAAATTGATTGAGGGCAGCGCATATGAAATCAGAACATGGTCGATGCAGCTATCGAAACCCCGATGGCTGGTGCTGCGATCAACCTGGTGGTGAATCTGGATTATGTTACTGGCATGATCCGGCCATAGATAAAAGCAAAGATGACGTAAAAAAACAGGTTGAGCAATGGGCCGCAGCGGGTAAACCTTTAGACGGATTTCAGTTGGCTAAAACAAACTTGGTGGATCTTAATCTGGTTAATCGAGGGAGTAAGCAAGGACATTTGTGTCGTAATGCTGACTTCTATCGTGCCGATCTGACAGATGCACACTTTTTCGGCTTAGATTTACGTGGCACTTCTTTAATGAAGGCTAAGCTAGTGAATGCAAATTTGCATTGTGCAAAATTACAAAATAGCAATCTCCTTGGTGCCGAACTCGCCCGTGCTCGTTTAGAGAACATTGATTGGGGTAAACACCTAAAACAAGAACAAGAAGCGTTGGCCGCGAGTAAACTGACCAATCGCAAAGAAAGCATTTCATTATGCCAAGAGGCAGAAGAAGTATGCCGTAATGTCCGAAAGCAATGTGAAAAGCAGGGGCTTTTTGAGACCGCTGGTATGTTTTTCCAAAAAGAGATGCGGTTTCGCCGTTATCAGATGCCACTGTACAGCTTGAAGCGGTTTATATCGAAGATCGTGGATTTGTTTTGTGGTTATGGGGAAGACCCGTTACGTGTTGTGGTGTTTTCAGTTGCATTGATTTTTACCTGTGCAATGGCTTACTTCTTCCTTGATACCACTGCCGCAAGCCCTGTTTATGAGGGTGTAACGGGGTGGCAGTTTTATGCATTGGAGTTTTTTAATGCACTTTACTTTAGTGTTGTCACCTTTACCACGCTCGGCTATGGCGATATCTCCCCAGTGGGAGTCGCTCGTTTCATTGCCGCGTTTGAAGCATTTTTAGGCAGTTTTACCATGGCGCTTTTTGTGGTGGTCTTTGTGAAAAAAATGACCCGATAAAAAGCGACTAAAATGTAAATACATGCACAATATCAAAGAATTAAATAGGGTATTTTGTATCCGTTTATTTTTGAATCACGGGGATGAGGTATAATTGACTTATCTCTTCTGGGAGGTAATGCCGATGAAAATGTCACTTTTTACCGTCTCCGTGATCATTTCTTTTAGTGCGTGGGCAAATAGCGATGAACAATTTGAAGCGCTATTGCTTGCTAGCGCGATTTCGACCAATAGCGATCTTTCTTCTGAGCAAACGTGTCGTCTATGTCTTGATCAGGATGTCAAAGTCAGCCAGCGTAACTTTGAACGCCTGCAGTACGGGTTAGAGAAGCAGGCTCAGGCTTGCTTGGCCAATCAAATGGCTGAAGATACGTTACTTTATGAACTCGAAAGGCAAAGTGCACTGTCCGAAAAACGCATTTCTCCTCAAGTTCAGCGTTTGTTCCCAGCTTATCATTCCTCTGCATTACGTTGTGAAAACATGGTCGTGGATCTATTTGCGCCGTCACTTCAACAACTACAACGTGGTGTGGAAGAACCCATTGATCCCCACAGCTTTAAACGCCGTTATCAGGATGAAGTCGATATCTATCAACGTTTTGTCATACAGGCATGCCAGCCTATGGTCGCATTACGTAATTGCTTAATTGATAACAGCTATTCTGCTCGGTACATCTACAATAGCTTAAGACAAAGCGAAGGGCTGGATGCGGTCTCTTCTTCTCGCTCTTTAGGTCATCGTTATTCACCTTCAGGGGACACGCATATCGCTTTTTATTAATCATTGCTTTTGATATTTGTGATATGACGCAGGCTGTAAACCTCAAGGATAAATTGAAAGAAGGAAGCGCTCTTCTTTCAGTGTGTGTGGGCCTTGGGTGTTTAATCGTAAGTAATATGCCCAAAAGGCAGAGAAGAGTAACGAAGCCCGACTTTTCATTTTCTATCAAATGAAAGGGTATTCGTGCTGTTTTCCGTAATGTCAGTTGCTGTGATTTTGTACGAAAAACGCGCTTTGTCTGATTGATTTAATAGTTGTGTTTTCAACACTCGTATTGGGACACAACGTAATGCAAACAAATAAATTCAATGGACTTCTTGTTGCTTCAATCATAATGGCGACTTCTCATGCAAACGCGAACACAATAAAGTTAACTAACCAACAGATGGCGATGACATTTGATGACAGCTCTGGTGCGCTCTCTCTGCTCGATTTACGTGCAGATAAAAAGATGACACCAACGGAGCTGTTTTTTATCACGCTTCCTGATGAAACTAAGATCCACACAAAAGATTTCACCTTGAAAGAAGTTCGTCGTAGTGGCGATCAAATCAATCTTCACTTATTGCACCCAAGTTTTGATGTGACGATAACACTCAGCCTTATCAAAGAGCGATACGCAAGTATTACGTATTCTTTTACGGCGATAGGTGATGAGCAGCGTGTGGCCAAACTGACGTTCTTGCCAACGAAAGGCCAAACTCAGGCTCCTTACGTTGAAGGTTCCATTAATAGTTCACCGATTGTTGCGGGCAGTTTCTTTATTTTGCCGCGCAAACCGATAGTTAATACTTATGCCTATGAAACCAAAACCAATTTGAACGTCGATTTAGTTACGCCAATCACCCAAGAAGCACCATTAACCTTTACCACCTATATCGGCACATTCAATGAAGTAAGCCAATTACGTCGAGAGTTTAATGGTTTTATTGAAGCCATGCGACCAAGGGCGTATCAACCTTATTTGCATTACAACTCATGGATGGATATCGGCTTTTTTACACCATATACCGAGGATGATGTGAAAAACAGAATGGCAGCTTTCTATCAAGAGTTGGTGAAAAAGCGTGGTGTGAAACTGGATGGTTTTTTACTCGACGATGGTTGGGATGATCGGACAGGAAAGTGGGAGTTCGGCCCCGCATTTGCTGACGGTTTTGGCGGTGTTCGAGAGTTTGCTGATTCAATGAATGCAAGTGTGGGTCTATGGCTGTCCCCTTGGGGTGGTTACAACAAACCGCGCGAGATACGAGTTTCTCACGCCAAAGAAAATGGTTTTGAAACGGTGGATGGCAAGTTTGCGTTAGCCGGACCGAATTACTTTAGAAACTTCAACGATAAAATTATCGGCCTAATCAAAAATGAACACATCTCATCATTTAAATTAGATGGGATGGGCAATGCAACTAAGCACCTTAAGGGTAGCCAATTTGCATCCGACTTTGATGCCTCCGTGCAACTGATCAAAAACATGCGTGAAGCAAATGAGAAGGTATTTATCAACCTCACGACGGGAACCAACGCAAGTCCATCTTGGCTTTTCTATGCCGACTCGATCTGGCGCCAAGGTGACGACATTACCTTATATGGCAAAGGCTCTCCTGCTCAGCAGTGGAGTACTTACCGGGATGCAGAAACCTATCGCTCTATTGTTCGCAAAGGGCCGTTATTTCCAATGACCTCTTTGATGTTGCACGGTATTGTCAGTGCTGAAAATGCCTATTATGGCTTGGAAAAAGAGCAAACAGACCAAGATTTTGCCGATCAAGTTTGGTCTTACTTTGCGACTGGCACCCAGTTGCAAGAGCTGTACATTACGCCGAGTATGCTCAATGAAAACAAGTGGGATACGTTGGCGGAAGCGGCAAATTGGGCTCGTGCCAATGCGGATGTGCTGGTGGACTCTCATTGGATTGGAGGGAACCCGACGTTACTGGATGTGTACGGTTTTGCCTCTTGGAATGGCAATAAAGCGATATTTTCGTTGCGTAATCCGTCAGATAAAGTGCAGTCATACTACTTAGATCTCGCTCGTGATTTTGAATTGCCTAAGGGAGTTAAAACAAACTATTCGTTAAGCCAGACGTATGGTTCCAACTCAAGTTTACCAGAGCGTTATAGTGCACCTGTCGTTATTCAGCTTGAGCCACTTGAAACCTTAGTTGTCAATGCAGAAGCCATTCATTAATCCCACACGTAAAAAGCCATTCATTTGCATGAATGGCTTTTTATTTCGGGTGACGCTGAATTAAGCGGCTTGTTTTCTCTCTTGTTCAATCTCTTCACGTTCTTGGTTTAGCCATAGGATGAAAAGCTTGTACCAGATCGCTAGGATAATTGAGCCAAGGAACAGACCGACGATCCCTGCAAATAGCATCCCGCCAATCGCACCAATTAAGATCACAGGCATTGGTACATCAACACCACGTCCCATTAACATTGGTTTTAGGAAGTTATCTGCAATGCCACCAAACAGTGCCCATGCGGTGAAAATGATCGTACCTGTTCCATCTCCTGTTGAGTAAACATAGAAAATGACTGGAGCAACGATCAAGAGTGCCGGAAGCTGAGCAATACATAGAATCAACACGCCAAGGGTTAGCAGACCAGCCGCAGGCACATTGAAGAAGAACATGGCAGAACCGATGATCATCGCCTGAATGAAAGCAACACCAACCACACCAATCAACACACTGCGAATGGTCGCAGCGGTCATTGTGGTCCACTCTTCTGCATTTTTGCCGACAGCACGAACCATAACGGTTTGCATTGCCGCAGAGACTTTTTCTGAGTGTGTCATAAAGCCCGCAGCAATCGCGAGAGCGATAATGAAGGTGATAAGGCTAGTCAACGCACCACCCAGCATAGAGGCCAACATGGTTACGAAAGATTGGATCTCTGGCAGGAAGGTCTGAACCCCTTTTTCAAGGTTGGTAGCAAACAGGTTCCACACGTCATACACCTTGTCACCAATGACTGGGATATCAGCAATACGTTGGGTTGGTCCTGGAATACTCACCTGACCGCTTTGTAGTACGCTAAGCGTATGGCTGATACCGTCGTAAATTGAGCTTGATACCATCACAAAAGGCGTAACGAGCAAGACAATGCCGATGATCGCAATGGTGGTTGCCGCAAGGCCGCGACGACCACGGTAAAGTGCTTGAATTTTTAATGTCAGTGGCATGAGTGCAACCGCAATGATCGCCCCCCAAATCACCGGAATGATAAAAGGTTTAATGATGTCGTAAGTGAAAGTCAGCAAAATAACTAATAAGCCAATACGAATGGCGGATTCCACCATGTTACTGACAAATATTTTGCTCTGACGTTGTTCGAGTTGTTTATCCATTTTTCTTTACCTGATGTTCAATGTTCGAGCTGACTAAGCTTGAAACGACGATAGCCATATAAAACACGCCGACAATGGCTTCTAAATAAACGATGACCTGAGCGATAGGCGTAACCGGACTGATATCGCCATACCCCAGAGTGGTGAGAGTGACAAAACTGAAATAAGCAGCGTTAGAAAAATTTTCTCCCCATGGCGCTGCGCTCATGCCTGTGAATGAATCAGGGGCGAATTCTAATAAAATGAGATAAGCCATCGCCCACATCAAGCCGAGTAACAAGAACAAAGCAACGGAGCCGATGACTTTATTGATGTTCACGCTGCCGGTGAAAAGAATTTGACGAGCAATGGACTTAAACGTGCCAAAGAAAAAGGCAAAGGTTAAGCACAGCATCACGGCATCAATTTTTTCAACATGCAATAACGAGCGAAGGACGAGCACTGCCACCCATATTGCAACCAATGTGGTGAGAAAACGGTACCAGTTTTGATCGAATCGCAAACTGGCTAGGCAGACGATAAAGGTCAATACCGTAAAGCCTTGAAGGACAATATCGAGCAAACCACTACCTAGAACCTGAACTAGCGATGCAATGATCAGCAAGCCAATGAGCGCTAGGGTGAGGTAGAAGAAGTTATTCTCCTGATTAATTTTTTGGATCTTTTTTCTGATCATAAGTGTGAACCTCTGAATTCTTGCCGTGACTACTGCTCGTCATTGCTGTCTTGCATCACCATGATGGATGCGGATAAACCAAATCTGAGTTGGACGTTTTCAGGGAGTTCTTCCAGTTGGATACGCACAGGAATGCGTTGTGCTAGGCGAATCCATTGAAATACTGGGTTCACATTGGGCAATAGGTTGTAGCCAACCGTGCCATCTTTCGGTGCGATACCCCATCCAATTGAGTCCACTTTGGCATCGATAGGAGAGTCTGGGTGAGACATCAAGGTGACCTTGGCATCATTGCCAGCTTTGATATGAGCGAGTTGGCTTTCACGGAAAAAGGCAAAGACCCAAAAACTGTTGCTGTCGATCAGCGCAAGTAATGGTTGGTTTGCTACCGCTTGGGTTCCGGTACGGATATCAAGGTTAGAGACGTATCCATCGACTGAAGCGTAGATCTTGGTGTAGCTAAAGTTTAGCTTTGCAGCTTTAAGTTTCTCTTCCGCAGCTTTTATCTGAAGCAATGACTCTTCATAAGCGATTTCACGACGAGTGAGATCTTTATGTGATACCGCGCCACGGTCTTTTGCTCGAATGTCTCTTAATCGATCATATTCAATTTTTTTGCCTTCCGAGCTGATCTTAGAGCGCTCAAGTGCTACTTCCGCTTGTGATAGCGCGACTTGATACTGTGTTGGGTCGATCTCAAACAGCAGATCGCCCGCGTGAACTTTTTGGTTATCTCGCACTGCGACACTAATGATTGGGCCCGAGACGCGTGGCGCGACTTTAATCACGTTCGCTCGAACTTGACCATCGCGAGTCCATGGGTTGCTGAAATATTCTTCATACTTTAGGTAGCCTAGCCAGATGGCTCCCCCAAGGATGACGAGGTTTAAAGCAATGATAAGTTTCTTCTTCATCTTGTTAGCTACCTAAAAACGTAAAATAAAGCTGTCTATCACCACCACGTAGACGACGAGGATGGCGAGAAAAGTCAGTGATGGAAAGGCGATAAACCGTGAAATCCGGCTCTTGTTTAGGAGGATCACGCTCAGCCAAGTTGCGCTGAGTGCCATCACCATTACCAATAACACTGGTGAGAAATACACATCTCCCCAAGCGAGTTCATGTGGCATTAGGGTTGCTCCTTGTCTGGTTGAGTCGGTGAAAGTAGTACGGGAAGGGTACGTTGCGTTTCGTCAAGTTCACTGTCCCAGTCGGTGCGAGTACGCATTTGTTCAGCAATGGCGTCACTGACAAACGCTTTTCCTGCTTGAGTTTGCCAGCCGCCACCCAGAGCTTTGTATAGCGCGACAACCTGATTGGCGACATTCCCCTTAATTTGGGCGTAACTGTCTTCACTCCGTGTCATCTTTTCGACCGAATTTAGCAGCCGTTCGAATGAAATTTGGCCGTTTTCATACTGAGTCATCGAAATGTTGAAGGCGCGAATGGATGAGTTGACCGAACGAAGGCGCAGCTCTTTTTGTTGACGATAGAGCTGGTAGGCGTCCATAGCGTTGGTGACCTCTTGAACTGCCTGTAATACTTTTTTGTTGTACTTGCTCAAGGTTTCTTGAAAGCGAGCATCTTCAAGGCGAATATTATTTTCCACTCGGCCGTATTGGAGAATGTTCCAACTAAAGCTTGGCCCTGCAACTAAAGTGAGAGAGTCACTAAAGCTGAAACTGTGACCACTTTGGACAGTGCTATTGATCCCAATGGAGCCGAGTAGGGAAAAGCTTGGGTATAGCGCTGCTTGTGCAACCCCTATTTTGGCGCTCTGTGCTCGAGCTTGCAGTTCAGCCACTTGCAGATCTGGGCGACGCATGACTAAGTTTGCTGAGATTTCAGGGCTAACTTGTGGCGCGCGAGGAACCAATGAGTGATGATCATCTCCCGAAAGGGCTGGCTTTTTGCCCGTGGTTTGGAAGCTGGACTCATAACGTGCGACTTGTTTCGTCAACTGAGCTGAATTGAGCAGCGGTTCGACTTCTTCAGGCAATCTGCCGAGTAAAAGAGCAAGCGCATTACGTGACTGGCGTTTGGCGATTTCAAGTGCTGGTAACGCCGCTTCTGTAGCATAAAGCTGGTTTTTAGCCTGTTGCACATCGAGTTCAGTTACGTTACCAGAGTCAAACTGAATTTGAGTGATGTCGACCACTCGTTTCTGAATCGCTATGTTGCGCTTAGAAAGGAGAATTCTTTCTTGATAGGTGCGGTAGTTGATGTAGTTACGCGCAACCTCTGCGGTAATGGCGACAGTAATGTCATTGTAGGAGGCGATAGACGCATAATAAGCCGCTTCGGCCGCTTCAATTCCGCGAGCGTATTTTCCCCAAATATCGAGCTCCCAACCAGCATCAAAACTTGCAGCGGCATTATTGAACGAGTGCTCGTTTTGGTAAGCGCGAGCCAGATTGCCAGATACCTGTTGAACTTGCGGATATTGTAAGCCCGTCGAGATACCAAGTGCAGCGCGCGCTTGCATAATACGCAGGCCTGCGGCTTCAAGATCAAGGTTTTGCTTTCCTGCAAGCATGACTAAATTGTTGAGGGCTGTATCGTTAAACTGAGTCCACCATTTGGCCGATTCCACTTCTGATTCCAGATGGCTTTGCGCCCAATGCTCAGGAATTTCAAATTGTTGAGGCGCCTGATAGTCTGGCCCCACAGTACTACACGCTGTTAAAACGCTCAGAGGCAGTAATAACATCAAAGGTTTGAAGGTTGTTTTCATCGCTAGCCTCATTAAAAACGTTTTTGCTGTAGATTGGCCCAATTGATTTCTGCGTAAGCCCCTTTGCACTTCGCCAGTGCGTCCAGCACGTTGCTTTTCAGGTTCAGCAAGATATAAAAACCGGCAATATCTTTGTTTTGGTATTGGGATAAATCCAATTGCTGAAAGAAGTGTTCAATTCGCGCTTCGTAAACATCCAAATCATCCTGATTTTTCGCGAAAGTTGCGGTTAGGCTTTCAACCGATGGCTTGAGAGAGAACGCATGCGCAATTTGTGGAATGGTGTCATCGCTGTGTTGACTGCGAGCTTGCGTAACCAATGGGTTGTCACCTAGGTGCTTCTCTGCTCCTTTCAATAGGGCAATATGGTGGTTCAATGCCTGACAACTACTTGTATAAGCGGCCACCTTTTCTGCGCTGTTTTGGTCAAAGTAGTTGAAGTTGATTTTGCTGCCCCAAAGGGCAAGCTTTTTGACAGAAGCGTTGAGAGTTTGTAGGTGAATGGTCCGTTTGAGTCGCACCCACACAGAGCTCTTGGTCGCTGGCAGCGCAAATAACTGAGATACATGACGAAAATATCGTTCGTGAAGGGTGTGAAACAAGTGCTCAGGTCTAGTAGAAAATGGGAAGTAATGTGAAGCGATGATCACCAGTCCCACTAGATAAAACAGTGTCATCACCGACATAATGATGCCGAAGTGATAGAACATGTTGTTATCTAACCCAAGAATAAATAACCCCATCAAAAAGAACATGGTGATAGGGCCTTTAAACAGGTAAAAGGCAATAAAGGTGTAGAGAAAGATAAAGATTGCCAACTCTGGCCAAAACGTGAGTTGCGGTAATATGAATACGTACGCGGGGACAGCAAACAAGAAGCCAAAGGTAAAGAGCACCAGCAACAGAATTGGATGAATTGGCATAAAGGACAGCAGTGACATATACATGGTCGAGAAGATGACAAAGCTGTAACCTCCCGGAGGATTGAAATAAATCCAAATCAAAGAGGATGCCCAATAAGTGACAAACACTTTGACAGCGGTTTTAAAATTTTCAGCGTCCCACCATAAAAAACGTGCCGCTTTAGCTGCTTTGGGTTGTTGGAAAGAGAGAGTATTGGTGACGGAATCAATACAGCTAATGCTCTCTGCTAAGCGTGATAAGTTAAGGTGAAGCTGGTTGATGACGTAAGTGAGTGTTAACACCGCACCTTTTTGTAGATGCCCAGTCTCTTGTAGTGTCGTCGTGTTGAGTTCTGCTTTTTTTTCATTCGCTTGATAATAAGGCGAGTTGCCATCCCATACGGTATTACACACTTCAAACAATGAGTGAATCGCGTCAATATGGTTGCTGAAATCAGTAATAAAAGCTTGGTTTTCTGACTGGTGAAACTCGCTGTGTGCAGTGGCAATCAACAGCTCTGTAATTTGCTTACTATGGTGCAGTGCAGACTGCCACTCTTGATGATAGCTAGAGATGTCGCTGCACTCTTTACTGATCAAACGAAAACGTTGTTCGAGAGCGGTTTGGGTATTAAACACCTCATCCACCAAAGCGGCCAGCTCGGGAGTTATCTCTTCACTTTCTGACTCGTTGAGGTCTTCATTGCTCTCTAAAATTCGAACGAACAGTTGTTTTTGCGCAGCCAGTAAGGTTTCTGCCAACTTCCTTAAGTTTTGTTCGGTTGGGGTAGGGAAGAGGTAAGTACCCACTAAGGTATAGATGATTACCCCAAATATGGTCATGTAAGCGCGATCAATACCGTAGATAAAGGCACCATTCGCATCACCGCCATTCGACATCATCAACGCCATCACGCCTGTGAGCATGAAGAGTGTTGGATCTTTTAAGTACGCATTGCGGAAGTAAAATAATACGGAAACAACTAAAGAAACAGACAGCATGTAGAGCAGTCTGTCTTGGGCAAACCAACCGACCAACAACAATCCCACCACGGCGCCCACAAGGGTGCCAATAACTCGCAGTGTGCCTTTAGCGAGAGACTCTCTCTGACCTCCCGTTGAGGCAATCAACATCACGGTTGTTGCTGCCGTTGAAGCTTGAGGCCATCCCATCGCAAATGGGATTAAATACGCCAATGTCAGGCTAAGGGCAACTTTGGTGGCAAATCGTAATTTTTCGTTCATCGTTTAGTTTCAAAGTTAGCCCAATAACATGAATTCGCTGTTGGACAAATAAGTGGAATAAAGCTGAAATATATTTCAACCTTAGGTTACAAAGCGGCCAATTCTAGAGAATGCGACACGACTTTATGTAAGTAAACTGTCAAAAAATACGGCGTTCAATTACAACAAAGAAAATGATCTTATTGAAATATAAGATAAAAAATAAAGAAGGGTTTAAATACTTGTGAGGGTTCTTATTTTTGATACAGATTGGTGTAAATAAGAGTTTTAGTAACTAATATCTAATATAGATAAAGTTTGTGTCGGGGCCTGATTATATTAGCTTATTAGATAATTCATATAGCTGAATGGTGTTTTCCTTATTATTTATACATAGTTATCTTTTAATCTTAAATAATACATATTTACAGGCAATGTATATAAGTATATGTCTATAGTTTATCTTGATGTTTGTTAGTGGAAATTTTAGTAAACATAAATTGATATATATCAACTAATAGTTATAGATTTTTGTTTTGAACTTGTTGCTACTTATTTAAATTATTTTTTATATCTACGCCATTCAAAGAGTTAGGTATGGCTTAAAAGTAAGATAGATTTTCTCGATGAACTCTATTCCTTTATTTCCTTTGTTTCCGTATGGGAATACCACTAATTTGTGCGACGCAAATTGGAGGTAACAATAATGAATAAAAAACTATTTGCGCTGGGAGCAGTCAGCCTTGGCATCATTGGATATTTATCTACCGTCGCTTTTGTTGATAAATCTGATCAACAACTCGCGATGTCTAAGCTCTCAACGTATTCTCAACTTTCTGAAACGAGTTTGGATTATCGGGCTATGAAGGTTCTCTCAGATAATGGGTGCAGTTACTGCCATACACCAAACAGCCCGATGCCATTTTACGCTAACTTCCCTGTCGCGAAGAGTTTGATGGAACATGATGTTGCTCAAGGGTTACGCCATTTTCAACTTAAGCCAGTATTGGAACAAGTTCATGCTCAAGAGCAGGTTTCAGAAGTTGCACTCGCGAAAATTGAAGGTGTGTTACAAGATGGTTCAATGCCTCCCAAAGCCTATCTATCAATGCATTGGCGCTCTGACTTATCTGAAGAAGAACGCCAAATTTTACTTGGTTGGGTTGCTGAAAAACGTTTGCAACGCCACGCGAATTCTCCGGCTTCAGTTGAGTTTAAGCGTGAACCAGTACAACCAATTTATACGCAGTTCGATGTCGATAAAGACAAAGTTGCACTAGGTAAAGCGCTTTATCATGACACGCGCCTTTCTGGGGATAACACCTTGTCTTGCGCAAGTTGCCACCGTTTGGAGGCTGGGGGAGTGGATCACTTAACTACGTCTTCTGGCATTAAAGGTGCTAAGGGGCCGATTAATGCCCCTACTGTTTACAACGCAGTGTATAACAGTCTGCAATTTTGGGATGGCCGAGCTCATAACCTGCAAGAGCAAGCGGGAGGTCCTCCTTTGAATCCTATCGAAATGGGGTCACAAGACTGGCGTGAGATCATCGCAAAATTGAGTGATGATTCGACGCTAAAGGCACAATTTGACAAGGTTTACGGTGGGCTGGTTAACCAAGCGACGATCACCGGGGCTATTAGTGAGTTCGAAAAGACACTTACGACACCCAATAGCCGTTTTGACCAGTACCTGAAAGGTGATAAGCACGCACTGACTGAACAAGAGTTAGAAGGCTATCAACTGTTTAAGCAGTACAAATGTGACACTTGCCACGTTGGTGAAGCAATGGGAGGAGAAGGCTTTGAAGTGATGGGTCTGAAAGCCGATTATTTTGCTGACCGCGGTCAAGTCACGGAAGTGGATATGGGGCGCTACAATGTCACTCGAGTAGAAAATGACAAGCACCGATTTAAAGTACCTACTCTGCGTAATGTTGCGTTGACTGCGCCATACTTTCATGATGGTCAGGCAGAAACGCTAGAGAAAGCGGTTTTTGATATGGCAAAATATCAGGTCGGTGTCGAGCTAAACCAACAGGAAACAGACAAGATTACGGCATACCTAAAAACCTTAACGGGTGAATACAACGGTAAATTGCTTAACTAAAGCAGCTCGATAATTATCATTGTTTGGCTCTGAGTAAACCCGGCTATGAAATTCATGGTCGGGTTTCTTTGTATCAAAGAGCAAGTTATTAATATATTAATGTGAAATCAGAGTGTTATTTTACTTCTTTCAGTTTTTGCTCTTTATGAGCTTCGATACGCGCAACTTCTTCATCTAACTCCACAATTTTTGCTGCCATGAGTGCATGGCAACGATCTGCCAATAGGCGTGCGTCATTCACGCTGTATGTAGAAACATCAATAGGCGCTAACATTTCGGTTATCACAACACCATTATCACGGCGGTTTAGCTGGATTTTTTGATGGGTGGTGCTGGTACACATAGGTGTGATTGGTACGCCTGCTTCAATCACCATACGAAACGCCCCCGTTTTAAACGGTAATAGGCCGCGTCCTTTACTACGTGTTCCTTCTGGGTAAACCCAGACTGATAAGTCCCTTTGCTGAATGGCTTCAACCACTTGTTTTATAGTGTCTCTTGCTTTGGCTTTGTTTTCTCGGTTGATCAAAATATTACCTGTGATCCAATACAACTGACCGAAAAAGGGTAGCCAGAGCAGGTCTCTCTTGCCCAATGATACGGTACGTGGGCGTAGCATCCCCGGATCGGTAACAAAATCAAACACACTTTGGTGATTAGATATGTATACGCTGTTTGCGGGTGTCGGAGCATGTTCAAGCCCTCTTTTAATGAGGCGCAATCCAACTAATTTATGTAACTGATTAAACCAGCGACAAAATGTATGAACATGCTTTGGATTTCGGGGGCTCAATAAACAATATAACAGCGCTGACAATGTGGTAATGACCACAAAAAGTGCCGCTAAGAATAGACGAATAATAGCAAGCAAAACGCACTCCTTAACTTTAGATAGGCATCGACTTGTTTAAAGATGGATATTTTAGAGTTTTCATTCTATTTAACTAAAGTGCAACATTTTTTCCAAACGAGACGTAGAGAGTGCGGCTGAGTCTCTCAAATTGCAGAGAGTGAACCATTTTTATCTGAAATGACTCGGGTGTTCTTTGAACCCATTTAAAAAGCGAGTAGTGTGTCGCCTGATGATATTTGTTTGGGTGAAATCATGAAAAAAGGGTTTATTTGTCTTGTTGCTTTATTATTCAGCCATGTTAATTACGCTGAGATTGCTCCTATTTCGCAATGGCAGTGTGAAATGATGACAAAACACGGAGTCTTGAGTGCGGGTGCGCCTGTTGGGTGCGATCGTTTAGTCAAAGTAGATTTTGATTTCATCAACTTTGCTGGAGAAACCAAGCAAGGCAACATGATTGTACTGGATGTCGTTGCTCCTTCTGTTGAGCAAATTTTTTCAGAGCTAAAACAGCGTCAGTTTCCTTTGCATTCCGCCCGCTTAATGCGAGAGTTTAAAGGAGATGATAATGCATCGATGGCGGCGAATAACAGTAGTGCATTTAATGCCCGCCCGATCACTGGTGGCGGAAGTTGGTCTAAGCATGCTTATGGCGTAGCAATCGACATTAACCCTGTTCAAAATCCGTTTTTAGAGTTTAACAGCAACGGACAAATGACGGTTATTCCCCCTCAATCTGCGGCTCAGTATGTCAATCGTGCCCATTTTCGCGCTAGAGAGGAACTTAAGCGGAATGGAATGGCAGAAGAGGTGGTTGAATTATTTGCCCATCATGGTTTTTTGATTTGGGGAGGGGATTGGAATTCTCCCATTGATACTCAGCACTTTGAAGTGGGTTCAAGGCGTTTCATACAACAGTTACTCAAGATGCCAAAGCAGGAAGCCTTTGCCCAGTTTACCCAATATGTTGATAGCTACCGCGACTGCTACGCTAAGCAAGAGCCAAAAGGGAAAGAGCGGGCTCGTGCATTGTGTGCTTATAAAACAGTTAAGGTTTTTTGACTTTCCTTCGTTACACAGAATACAAAAAGGGCCAACTCTTTCGAGTTGGCCCTTTCCAAACGTTTGGTGGAGCTGGCGGGAGTTGAACCCGCGTCCAAAAACCATTCATCATTGGTACTACATGCTTAGTCGATCTTTAAATTCACCAAGTACCTGCGAACCGACACGCTAGTAAATGACTATCCTGAATTATAATTCGCCGTTCATCTCTCAGGCGGGAGAATCCGGGCTAGCGCGTTTGGGTTTGATCTCTCGTTGGTCCCCGTCTTACGTGCGGAAGCTAGGGCGAGAGAGCTCTGAGCAGGTTATTAAGCTGCTAGTGCGTAGTTTTCGTCGTTTGCGACTATTTTTTTGCGGCTTTTTACGTGGCCAACCGCCCCACGGCATGCACCTCAGACTGCAAAATTCCTGTCGAATCCTAAATCAGCCCCAAAGTGTTCTTCGCATAGTACCAGAAAAGTATAACCTGTCTAGACTTGTGCGTTTAAGTGCTCAATATTAGCGCAGTGAGCTCTTCATCACTCGTGCTTTCTCACGAGCCCAATCTTTTTCTTTAAGATCAGTACGTTTATCGTGCAGCTTTTTACCTTTGGCAACACCAATTTTCATCTTCACCCAAGAGCGCGACCAGTAAAGAGATAGCGCAGCCAGTGTCATACCTTCACGGTTGATGCGACCAAGCAGGTTATCGAGTTCTCGACGACTAAGCAGCAGTTTACGAACACGTGTTGGGTTTGCAACTACGTGTGTCGATGCCTGGTTTAATGGAGTAATGGTCATGCCACTCACAAAGGCTTCACCGTCACGCATAAAGACGTAGCTTTCCGCGATGTTAGCTTTACCCTGACGAAGTGACTTAACTTCCCAGCCTTGTAGCTCCATACCAGCTTCAATTTCATCGTCGATAAAATATTCGTGGCGAGCTTTCTTGTTAAGAGCGATGGTATTGCTACCCGCTTTTTGTTTCGATTTTTTCTTTGCCATAATGGCTGCATTATACGGCGCATAAAGGGCTTAGCAAATCCCTTTGTTTGCGCTCAGTGCAAATAAAAGTAAAATTGTGCCACACCTGAAGTTTGTGAATCAGGATTGAGGAGTATTTATGAAGCAAGTGAGCCGTTCTGCCTTAGTCTCTTTTAGTGCAGAGCAGATGTTCAATTTAGTCAATGATGTTGCCAGCTACCCCGAGTTTCTGCCAGGGTGCTCTGGTAGTCGTGTAATTGAGTCATCTGACAGCGGTATGGTTGCTTCGGTAGATGTTTCTAAAGCGGGCATAAGCAAAACGTTTACAACGTCAAATGAGCTGGTTAGCGGTGAAGCAATTTTAATGAATTTGGTTGATGGTCCGTTTAAAACCCTAAAGGGTGGTTGGTTTTTCACGGCGTTAGATGATCAGGCTTGTAAAGTTGAATTGAAGCTTGAGTTTGAGTTTTCTAGCAAGATGATTGAAATGGCGTTTGGCAAAATTTTTAACGAGTTGACGAGCAATATGGTAAACGCGTTTACAAAACGCGCAAAAATGGTATATGCATAATGACGATTGAATCGGAAATGATCCACGTTGAGGTGGTGTATGCACTTCCACAGGAACAGAGAGTATTTACTTTGGTTGTGAACAATGCAATGACAGTGGAAGAGATCATTGAACAATCAGGTGTATTGTCGCTCTACCCTGAAATCGATTTAAAGGTAAATAAAGTCGGGGTATTTAGTCGCAATGTTAAGTTAAATGCAACAGTGCGAGACAGAGATCGAATCGAGATTTATCGTCCACTGCTTGCCGATCCAAAAGAGATTCGTCGCAAACGTGCAGAGCAAGCCAAATTGTCTGGCAATGCTGACCCTGTAACAGGAGGTAAGCAAAACCCGTTACGTAAAGCTGATGATGACTGAACACTAAATATAACAAAGGCTCGCAATTGCGAGCCTTTTTCATCAATACATCACTGGATATGGCTTAGTTGATTCCCTCAAAGAACTGCTCACTCGCAGTAAAATCCCCATTCACTTTCACGAGTTGACCTTGAGCGTTAAAGTTAACGATTAGGTTCTTCTGAATAGAGTCGTTGTGGCCTTCAGTGTGGTGATAAATGTAGTACCAAGTATCTGGGTAGCCGTTTTCAATGAGCATTGGTGAGCCCATCACGTAGCGAACTTGCTCTTTTGTCATGCCAAACTTTAGCTTGTCGACAGCGTCTTGCTCAACATAGTTACCCTGATTGATATCAATACGATAAACCAATTTTTCTAGCAGTGAGCACCCAGTTAGCATTGTCATTGCTAATGGTACTGCGATAAGCCATTTCTTTAATTGCATACTCAAATTCTTGTTACTAATAATGTCAAAACTCGGCTGATAATAAACAAGCGGGGCGATAAAGTAAAAAGTTCCCGCTGTTTTGAATTGTTTCAGACCATGATTTTTGAATTTGGTTGCAAAGTCGAGTCTAAAATCTTCATTAAAGGAACTTTCAGTTCACTATGGATTTAGGCTGCGAACAGCAGTTCACGCGCATTGGCAAGTGTGGAGTCTGTGATCTGACTGCCTCCAAGTAACCTTGCTAATTCACTTACGCGTTGGTCATCATCAAGCTTTTTCATCTGAGTTTCAGTTTTACCCGCTTTCGTTTGTTTTGCGACAAACAACTGCTGATGACCGCAGCCAGCAACTTGTGGTAAGTGAGTTACGCACAATACTTGTGTTGATTCGCCCAGTTTTCGTAGCATTTTTCCAACGACGGCTGCTGTTGGGCCACTGATACCAACATCCACTTCATCAAAAATAAGGCTTGGTGTGTCGACTTTCTGCGCAGTGATTACTTGAATCGCTAGGGAAATACGAGAAAGTTCCCCCCCTGAAGCCACTTTGGCAATTGGCTGCATGGGTTGACCTGGGTTGGTTGAGACCAAGAAGCAAACACTATCCAATCCTAATGGTGAAGGATGCTCGCTCTGTTTCTCGACTTCAATGCAGAATTTTGCCTTTTCCATGCTTAGTTCGTGCATGCTGGCTGAGATAAGCTTGTTGAGTTCTTTCGCGTAGCGGCTGCGTGATTTATGCAGCTTATCTGCAGAAGCAATAAAGTTTTGATATTGCTTTTCAACCTCTTGTTCAAGCTCTGCTAGTCGTTCATCAGAGCAATCCAACGCTTCAATTTGCTCAAGTAGACTTTGATGGTGCTGATATAACTCATCGGGTAAGACATTATGCTTGCGAGCAATGGCCATTAGCTTTGAGAAGCGTTCTTCTACGTAGACCATCCGAGCTGGATCAACATCAATGCTGTCGAGATAATTGCGCAGTTCGTTGTTGGCTTCTTCGATTTGGATAATTGCTTCTGAGAGCATATTCGGCAGCTCTGCTAGTACTGGGTCTAATTCTGCTAATTGGATTAAGGTGTGATTGGCTGATTGCAAAACACCAAGCGCATTAACTTCTTCACCTTCGTATATAAGTTCGATGGCTTGTTGACAGCTAGAGGCGAGTTCACCGCTGTTAGAGAGGCGTTTGTGTTCTTGTTCGAGTTGTTCATATTCTTCCTCGCCCAGTGACAGCTCGTTGAGCTCTTTGATCTGATACTCCAGCAATTGCTTTTGCGCGAGATTGGCGGCGCTGTTTTCTTTAAGCTGCTTGAGGTTATTGTCTGCTTGTCGCCAAACCTGGTAGGTGTTACGAGTGTTTTTGAGCAAATTGCTATGGCCAGCATATTGATCAAGCATGGCCATTTGGTATTCACTTTTCATCAACTGATGATGAGCATGCTGACCATGAATATTAATTAATAACTGTCCCAACGATTTTAATTGAGAGAGAGGAACGGGACTGCCGTTAATGAAAGCTCGTGAACGGCCTTCTTTGCTGATGATGCGACGTAAAATGCAATCGTTACCATCGAGTAAGTCATTGTCTTCCAGCCAACGCGTTGCGTGAATATTGCTATCTAACAAAAATGCGGCACTGACTTCTGTTTTTTCTTCGCCTTGGCGAACCATACTGGCTTCAGCTCTTCCTCCTAAGCACAAACCAAGAGCATCAATTGCTATCGATTTACCTGCGCCAGTTTCTCCCGTAATGGTGGTCATACCTTGTAGGAGTTCGAGTTGTAAAGACTTAACAATCGCAAAATTATTAACACTTAAATGAGCCAGCATTTTATGTACCTGTCTAAATGAACAATACTGTATAAGAAAATAGTATATACTGTTTCTTTATACAGTAAAGGTAAGTGTGAAAAATTTTGTGAGCAGAGTCAGGTTGTTTAAATATGAAGTGAATAAAAACAAAAAGGGCCAGCATGGTTGCCAGCCCTTAAAGTGTCTATTGCAAGTCAGAACAGTTTGCTTGACCATCCGAGTTTATTTCGGAGCACATGATAATAACTGTAGTCTTTGGGGTGGATAAGTTTGAGTACGTTAGGGCTTTGGTAAATATGGATCTCATCACCCGGAGAGACTGGAAGGGAGACTTGTCCATCACAGCTTACTTCTTGAGTTCCGCGATTATCTGGTGAAACGATCAATTTAATTCTGCGTTTGCCGTCGACTACGATTGGTCGGCTTGAAAGCGTATGCGGGAACATAGGGACGATGGTAATCGCGTTGAGGCTTGGAGATAAAATTGGCCCACCTCCGGAGAGGGAATAAGCCGTTGAACCGGTTGGGGTTGAAACAATAATGCCATCAGAACGCTGTGAAAATGCAAAGCTATCGTCGATATATACTTCGAACTCAATCATGTGAGCGATTTGTCCTGGGTGAAGGACGGCTTCATTCAGCGCGGCATTATGGCTTTTCACTTGGTCATGGCGGTGAATTTCTGTTTCGAGCAAAAATCGCTCTTCTTCAAGAAAATTACCTGATAGTACGTCTAACAAAGCCGTTTGAAAGTCGTCGGGATCTAAGTCAGTTAGAAAGCCCAAGTTTCCTCGGTTGACACCGATGACCGAGATATCAAATCTTGAGAGAACTCGTGCAGCACCAAGCATATTACCGTCACCACCAACAACGATACCAAGATCAGCACTGTGACCAAGTTCGATTAAACTTGCAAAGCGATCGGCTGGTATATCGTCGAGTATTTCTTTGAGTCGGTCATCAATAAATACTTGATAGTTTTGTTCTGTTAACCAGGCATAAAGCTCTCGATGTGTTTGAATGGCTTGCTGATCACGTGGTTTGCCAATGATAGCGATCACTTCAAAAGGTTTTTTCATAGATTTTCCACACGAAATAGGCTTGAATCGGCAGTCTTCATCCCCATAATAATGGCAAGTTAGCTAAATATGCGAATTTTTATGTATCTAGGCCCAATAAACGTGAATGGCTATAGATATGCATGGAGTTGAATTCTGGAGATATCATGAGCGAAGAAAACAAAGTTAAAGAAGAAGAGCTACAACAGCAAGCTGAAACGACAGAGCAAGATGTCGAGGCTGTCGGTAGTGAGGCTGATATCGAATGGAACGAAGGTCTTGATGTTGAAATTGATGACCAAGAAAGCAAAATTGCTCAACTAGAAGCAGCATTGCTTTCTAGTGAAGCCAAAGTAAAAGATCAACAAGACGCAGTACTTCGTGCGAAAGCGGAAGTAGAGAACATGCGTCGTCGTACCGAGCAGGAAATCGACAAGGCACGCAAATACGCTTTAAATAAGTTTGCTGAAGAATTGCTGCCAGTAATCGATAACCTAGAGCGTGCGATTCAAGCTGCTGATACGGAAGCGGAAGTGGTTAAGCCGTTACTTGAAGGTGTTGAGCTAACGCACAAAACCTTTGTCGACACAGTGGCAAAGTTTGGTCTGAAAGAGATTAATCCTGAAGGTGAAACATTTAACCCAGAATTGCATCAAGCAATGTCTATCCAAGAAAGCCCTGATCACGAATCAAACACAGTTATGTTTGTGATGCAAAAAGGCTATGAGTTGAATGGCCGTGTTATTCGCCCTGCAATGGTCATGGTAGCGAAATAACCCGCATTACAAATGCATTGAAAGGGAGGCTTGGCCTCCCTTTTCTTTTCTAAACGGGCAGTAAGGTATTACAAAGGTCGACGGATTGTTCTGAAAATATGTTCCGTGGTTTATCTCGTATGATGGGTCATGCGGTAGCGGATGTAGTTTTACAAAATCCGAAGATTAAGTAGATAATGCAGGAGCCATATCAGTAAAACCAGTACAAGCAAGTGCATAATTTGCAACTCATTCTCATTAAAAGCGAGGTTAAACGCCTCACTGGTTCTTTTCAGCGAAAAAAACACATTTTTTTTCACTTCCTCCCTTGAAAACCCATTTGCTGCCCTTATCTATGTGGCATAGATGAAGCAAACAACATTATTTTTGTTTGTGAGTAAGGGTTGAAACCCGATTCTACATCCCCACATAGGGGATATAGCAAAACGAAAATAGAAAATTATTCGGAGATAGCCTGATGGGTAAAATCATTGGTATTGACTTAGGTACTACTAACTCATGTGTTGCTGTACTAGACGGCGACAAACCACGCGTAATCGAAAACGCAGAAGGTGAGCGTACAACAGCATCGGTAATTGCATACACAGATGGTGAGACGCTAGTAGGTCAACCAGCGAAACGTCAAGCAGTTACAAACCCAACTAACACGCTATTTGCAATTAAGCGTTTAATCGGTCGTCGTTTTGAAGACGAAGAAGTACAACGCGATATCGAAATCATGCCTTTCAATATCGTGAAAGCAGACAATGGTGATGCTTGGGTTGAAGCGCAAGGCCAAAAAATGGCAGCTCCTCAGGTTTCTGCTGAAGTACTGAAGAAAATGAAGAAAACTGCTGAAGACTTCCTTGGTGAGGAAGTAACTGGCGCAGTTATCACAGTTCCTGCTTACTTTAACGATGCACAGCGTCAAGCGACTAAAGATGCTGGTCGTATTGCAGGTCTAGAAGTTAAACGTATCATCAACGAACCAACAGCGGCGGCTCTAGCATACGGTCTAGACAAGTCAGGCGGCGATCGCACTATCGCGGTATACGACCTTGGTGGTGGTACATTCGACATCTCAATCATCGAGATTGACGAAGTTGAAGGCGAAAAAACGTTCGAAGTTCTAGCAACTAACGGTGACACTCACCTAGGTGGTGAAGACTTCGATAACCGTATGATCAACTACCTAGTTGAAGAGTTTAAGAAAGAGCAAGGCATCGATCTTAAGAACGATCCTCTAGCAATGCAGCGTGTTAAAGAAGCAGCAGAAAAAGCGAAAATTGAGCTTTCTTCTACGACTCAAACAGACGTAAACCTACCTTACGTAACTGCGGATGCGACTGGTCCTAAGCACATGAACGTTAAAGTGACGCGTGCGAAACTAGAATCTCTAGTTGAAGACCTAGTACAACGTTCTCTTGAGCCACTAAAAGTTGCTCTAGCAGATGCTGACCTATCTGTAGGCGATATCACTGACGTTATCCTAGTAGGTGGTCAGACTCGTATGCCTATGGTTCAGGCAAAAGTTGCTGAGTTCTTCGGTAAAGAAGCTCGCCGCGACGTAAACCCTGATGAAGCAGTAGCAATGGGTGCTGCCGTTCAAGGAGGTGTACTAGCAGGTGATGTTAAAGATGTACTTCTACTAGACGTTACTCCACTGTCTCTAGGTATCGAGACTATGGGTGGCGTAATGACTAAACTTGTTGAGAAGAACACGACTATCCCAACGAAAGCGAACCAAGTTTTCTCTACAGCAGAAGACAACCAGAACGCGGTAACTATCCACGTTCTTCAAGGTGAGCGTAAGCAAGCGATGTACAACAAGTCTCTAGGTCAATTCAACCTAGAAGGCATCCAGCCTGCACCACGTGGCATGCCACAAATCGAGGTAACTTTCGACCTAGATGCGGACGGTATCCTACACGTATCTGCGAAAGACAAGCAGACTGGTAAAGAGCAGAAGATCACTATCCAAGCTTCTGGCGGTCTAAGCGATGAAGACATCGAGAAAATGGTTCAAGAAGCAGAAGCTAACAAAGAAGCGGACAAAAAGTTCGAAGAGCTAGCAACTGCGCGTAACCAAGCTGACCAAATGATTCACGGTACTCGTAAGCAAGTTGAAGAGGCGGGTGAAGCGCTTCCAGCTGACGAGAAAGAGAAGATTGAAGCAGCGATCTCTGAACTTGAAGAAGCTCGTAAGGGTGACGACAAAGAAGCGATCGATGCTAAAGTTCAAGCTTTGATGACAGCTGCTCAAAAGCTAATGGAAATCGCTCAGCAACAGGCGCAAGCACAACAAGGCGCTGAAGCGGGCGAACAACCTAAGCAAGAAGACGACGTTGTAGACGCTGAGTTCGAAGAAGTAAAAGAAGATAAGAAGTAATTCTTGATTCTTAAGCGATAGCTTATTTAGTTTGCGGGCGTTTGAGGTAACTCTTACGCCCGTATGTTTGTAATTAGGATGTCCTTCCAGATAAGCACTTTTACGTAAAGCTTTTATCTAGAATGATACAACCACCAAGCGGTATCACACACAGAGTGATTGAGCACCGTTTGCAGTACTATATTGGTGACGAAGAACATGTCAAAACGTGATTTTTACGAAGTATTAGGCGTGAGCCGCGATGCGTCTGAACGCGATATTAAGAAGGCTTATAAGCGCCTAGCGATGAAATTCCACCCAGACCGTAACCAGGGTGATGAAACTGCTGCGGATAAGTTTAAAGAAGTAAAAGAAGCGTACGAAATTCTACTCGATCCACAGAAAAAGGCGGCTTATGACCAATATGGTCACGCTGCGTTTGAACAAGGTGGTATGGGCGGCGGCTTTGGTGGCGGCGGTGCAGATTTTGGTGACATCTTTGGTGACGTCTTTGGTGACATTTTCGGTGGTGGTCGCCGTGGTGGTGGCGGTGGTCATCGTGCCCAGCGTGGTGCTGATCTACGTTACAACATGGAACTAACGCTAGAAGAAGCGGTTCGTGGCATATCGAAAGAGATTGAAGTGCCAACATTGGTTCACTGTGATACGTGTGATGGCAGTGGTGCGAAGAAAGGCACTTCAGCAGAAACATGTGGTACCTGTCATGGTCATGGTCAAGTACAGATGCGTCAAGGTTTCTTTGCTGTGCAACAAACCTGTCCTACCTGTCATGGTAAAGGGAAGATCATTAAAGACCCATGTAACGTGTGTCATGGTCAAGGTCGCAAACAAAAGACCAAGACGCTTAACGTTAAGATCCCAGCAGGCGTGGATACTGGCGATCGCATTCGTCTATCTGGCGAAGGTGAAGCGGGTGAGATGGGGGCACCAGCTGGCGATCTATACGTACAAGTTCACGTAAAAGAACACCATATCTTCGAGCGTGATGGTAATAACCTGTACTGCGAAGTACCAGTAAGCTTTGCTATGGCTGCACTGGGTGGTGAAGTTGAGGTTCCTACTCTTGATGGTCGTGTAAATCTTAAAGTCCCAACTGAAACACAAACGGGTCGTATGTTCCGCATGCGTGGCAAGGGCGTGAAAGGTGTTCGTGGCGGCGGTGTTGGCGATTTGATTGTTAAACTAGTTGTTGAAACGCCAGTGAATCTGAGTTCGCGTCAGAAAGAGCTGCTAAAAGAGTTTGAAGAATCTTGTGGTGGCGAAGCTGCGACTAAGCACAAGCCAAAATCAGAAGGTTTCTTTAACGGTGTTAAGAAGTTTTTTGATGATCTAACCAGCTAATGCTGAGTTATTGAATTAAATAAAAGGCCTGCTAAATGCAGGCCTTTTTGCATTCGCTATGAGTGAAGTTACTTCCAGCAGTTTGCTGGTGAACCTTCGCCCACCTGATTTAAAGTGAGTGCGGTGTATGAGTTTGCACCACATTTATCATTTGTCTGCGCGCCTGCAGCGGTCGCGCTGATGGTGTACGTTGTTGCTGTTTTAGCGATAGTAATGGTATAGCGAGCACTGTCCACTTCGCAAAAAGTACATACACCACCAGATAAAACAGAGTTGGCGGCTGATATGTAATTCCCGTTGTATTGGCGTTCCATTTCGAGCTGTATTTTAGCGAGATCGGCCATGGCTGAAGAGCGATGTGCTTTCAGAACATAGTTTTGGTAACTAGGATAGGCAATCCCGGCTAAGATCCCAATCACGGCTACCGCTATCATTAATTCGATCAGTGTCATTCCAATCACTTTCTTTTTGTAGCGATTGCAGTAATTTTTTCGAATCATTTCGAGTACTTCCCCATTGATTTTCCTCCTATTTTTCTTCGGTGATAGCATCGCTGCAAGATAAGTTGCCAGCAAACATGGCTTTACATAGGAATTTGGGAAATGTCTCGCGGCTTTACTTTGTTAGAGCTTCTACTGACCGTTGTTGTACTGAGTATTTTACTTACTGTCGCTATTCCGAATTTTGACAAGTTAACATCAAATGCACAGATGACACGCTTAGCGGATGATCTGCAAGGCTTTTTAATCCAATCAAAATCTGAAGCAGTTTGGAGAAATCAAGATCTCTGGGCGCATTTTACTCTGCCCACAAATCCTACTCCTGCAGGAGATTGGAAGGTGACCCTAACAGATTCTGATATTGCAAATGCAGGGAATAAAATACTGATCCTTGATGGTGCATTATTTAAAGACGTGGTGATCAGTTCATCTTATTCTTCGAATCGAGTGAAGCTTACCGGATCTAGAGGGCGAATTTCTGGCGGGAACCTCAAGTTCTATCGTGTCGGAAATTCGAATCAGACTCTTCAATTGAAGACGGGCGTTGCAGCAAGTCGAATTATGATTTGTGGTGTTGGAGGAAGCTATTATGGCTACCCATCTTGTTAAAATACGTCGTCAAACAGGGGCTTCTTTGATTGAATTAATGATCGCTTCAATTATCGGAGTGATTGCTTTGGGGATCGTAGGATCTGTCTTTGTTACTGGGCAAAAGTTGGCCTCTGAAAGAGGAAAGGAGCTGTTACTCGTGCAGAACCTTTCTAGCACTACTCTGCAAATCAAAGAGGATGTTCAACGTGCTGGGTTTGATGGCATAGGTTCAATTTCAGCTAAGCTATCTGGTGCATCAAGCAGCATTCACAGTCAGGCAGACCAGTTGGCTTACGCATACCGAGTCGCCTCTTCAGGAAGCTCAGCATTTCGCAATGTGGTATATAAGCGTGAAGCTTCAGGGAGCCCAAGCGTGGGGGATGCTTTAAAAATATGTGAAAAATACAGTGCAGCTCCTTTAACTGTAGCGTCTGCTGCTGCATCAGTACTTGGCAACGCCTGCTATCAGATTTTCAATCCAAAACAGATATCTATTTCCCAATTGCAGCTAACAACGGCCACTGTTGCAAGCGATTCAGCGGATAACAAAATTGTCACGATTACCTTAACGGGTCATTTGTTGTCCGACCCAACAAATACTCACACCGCTGTGATCAAAACCATTCAGAGGAATTGGCAATGAAGAAGCATGCTCAGTCTGGGGCCGTTACTTTAGTTGTAACGTCTATTTTGCTTATTTGTGCTTTGGTTTTGGCATTGGGTTCTTACAAATCGGTTTTCTATCAAATTAAGCGTGCACAGAATGAGGTGAAAGCACGTCAAGATTATTGGAAAGCTGAGGGAGGGGTGGAGTGTTTATATGCCTATATTAACAACGATCCTAATGCTATTTCCTCTTTGTCATCCGCCTCAAATACTGTACTAAGCAGTACGTGTAAAAATACTTTGGGAATCAATAAACTGTATAATGAATCCCTCTCCAGTGATGTTTTTGCTATCCGCTCAGAAACGAATTATCAAAAGGTCAACAAGAACTTCTTCTATGGTTCAAAAACTGGATTAGGGGCGATTCAAACCACAGCAGACTTAAGGTTAGTTGGTTCTGTAGATATAGCTCCTGATGCACCTAGAGCGGCTACGTCAGATGGTACATATGAATGTGTGGCTGTCCGTTACAAAGGAAAGGTTACCTTCGTAAAAGCTTCATCTGCTGCAAAACTACAAACGACGGCTCCGGTGTTAAATGGCCCTTATGATGGTTTTACGGGTGATTGTAGTATGACTCATAAAACCATCATCACTGAAAGTCGAGCAACTGACACTCACCCTAGTAGTTTTAAAGAGGATTACAAACAAGACAATTCCCTCGACCCATTTAAGAACTATTTTGATATTGAAAAAACGCCAGACAATATTGCGGCGATAAAAGCAGGTTATACCGTCGTTAGTTTACCAACGGTAACGGCCGGAGAAACCTGCGCAACAGTTATGACCGATAATCTCACGACAACCAGTAACAAATTATGGATAGAAGGTCATTGTATAATTAAGACACCAATTGCTCTGCCATTCCCAAGTTCACTTGTGGTTGAAAATGGGATTTTTTCTGTATCAGGTTCAACGGTTTTCGGTGGCTCCTTTTATCATATGGTGAATATGAATTCTCCTTCATTCACTGATGTAAATATTGGGAATTACTGGGCGGATGTTGATTTTTACAGTGATATTTCATCCTTATTAGGGACTCGAACCATTTATTTCGATAGAGGAGCTTTCCACCCAAAAGGAGGAATGAATTTTGATGCAGACAGTACTTCAAGGAGAGGAGAAGTTGTTCTCAATGGTTCTTATGATCTTGATTACTCTGCTGCGAGCAATCCAGTGCCAAGACCTAAAGAGTTGAAATGGGTAGCAGGAGGGTGGTATGCAAACTAAACAACAAGGCTTTAGTTTTATTGAGGTATTAATTTCTTTTCTCTTGATCGGCATTGCTTCATTGGCTTTGGTGAAGCTACAAACCTATATAGAACAACGAGCGGATTTTGCAGTAAAAAGTAGCCAAGCCCTGAATCTTGCTGAGCAAAAATTAGAATGGTTTAGAGCGCGAGGAGCTTCTGCGGCTATGTCTACGATTTCTGTGCCGACGTTTGCTTCAATAAGTAGTGGAAGTGATAGTGTGACGCACTCGCCATATACTTTAACGTGGACAGTCAGTATTCCATCGGCATCTTTATCTTCTTCGTTAAAATCTATCTCAGTAAAGACATCTTGGTCAGATCGGTTAGGGGAGGAGCAATCCATTACATTAAAAACTATGCTCTCCAGCCACAGTGAATTTTCGATGTAACGATAAAATCGAGCATAAACAAATTCACCTTATAGATGGCTAATCACCGAAAGGTTTACTGTATATTTTTCGTTTTGGTTTCTAAATTGTTTAAATATACCGTCAAATCCTGTGTGTTTTTTGTTACTGCTCGATTGCGATTTTGCAAAATATGTCTCCATATATGAAATTTATCATGGGATCTTGTGCTTTTATTTGGCGGATTGAATAGAATAGTCCGTTGAAAATTGACCGACATAATTATTCGAAAAGGTCAAAGGCAACAACATCACATATGGAGTTACCATGAGTAACCAAGCTGTAAACAAAGCACCGTCTCCGAAGCCGAGCGGGATGGATCGCTTTCTGAACTTTATCGAGCGAGTAGGTAATAAAATTCCTGATCCAGCGATTCTGTTTTTCTGGGCACTAATCATTACTTGGGCTGCGTCTGCACTTTTGTCGAATGTTTCTTTCGACCTTCCCAATCCTCGAACTGGCGAAGCTCTTACTATTACTAACCTGCTAACAGGCGAAGCACTAGCAAGTTTCCTTGCTAATATGGTGACAACGTTCACTGGCTTTGCGCCACTTGGTATTGTTCTCGTAGCGATGTTGGGTGTGGGTGTTGCCGACTCTTCTGGCTTCATCACAACAGGTCTTAAGAAGATGCTGAACTTCACGCCAGCGAAACTTCTTACTCCAATGCTAATTCTTGTAGCAATCGTATCGCACACAGCGGCGGATGCGGGCTACGTTCTGGTTATTCCTCTTGGTGGTATCATCTTCCACGCAGCTGGTCGTCACCCTCTAGCGGGTATCGCAGCAGCGTTTGCAGGTGTATCAGGTGGTTTCTCTGCAAACTTCATCCCTTCAGGTATTGACCCTCTATTGGCTGGTTTCACACAAACAGCTGCACAGGTTCTAGACCCTGAGTACGTGGTTAACCCTCTAGCGAACATCTTCTTTACTGGTTTATCTTCAGTAATCATTGTTGCTATCGGTTGGTACGTAACTGAGAAAATCATCGAACCACGCCTAAAGAACACACCAATCGACGAAGATGCAGAGAAAGCACCCGACTTAGGTTCTTTCACTGAGCTTGAGTCTAAAGCGTTCCGTTACGCTGGTTGGGCAATGATGGCGGGTATCGCACTTCTTGTTGTGGCGCTTATTCCAGAAAACTCTGCGCTGCGTTCACCTGAAGGTGAGATCACCGCGTTCTCTGCGCCAATCATGAAGTCTATCGTTCCGTTGATCTTCATCCTGTTTATCATTCCAGGTTATGTTTACGGCCGAGTTTCTGGCACGTTCAAGACAAGTAACGACATCATCAAAGCGATGGCGGATACCATGTCTACTATGGGCGCATACATTGTAATGTCGTTCTTCTGTGCACAGTTCCTATCTGCATTTGCGCAATCAAACATCGGTACGATGCTAGCGCTATACGGTGCGGAAGGCCTGAAAGCGATGAACCTACCGGGCGAAGCGACTATCATTGGTATGATTCTTCTAACGGCTTCTGTAAACCTTCTCATTGGTTCTGCGTCAGCGAAATGGGCACTTATCGGTCCAATCTTAGTTCCTATGCTAATGGCTGTGGGTATCTCTCCTGAGCTATCTCAGGCGGCTTACCGCGTAGGTGACTCTGTATCGAACATCATTTCACCTCTGATGGTATTCTTCCCTCTTGTCGTGGTTTACTGTCAGCGTTACGTGAAGTCTACAGGTATCGGTACGCTAGCATCGCTGATGATGCCATTCTCGATTGCAATGCTAATCGGCTGGTCTATCTTCCTAGTGGTTTACTGGATGCTAGGCATTCCCCTAGGTATCCAAGCGCCATACACTTACACGATGTAAGTGACATAAATGATTACAAAGCCTACCCTTTCGGTAGGCTTTTTTTTATCTGCAACTCGCTTTAAACTGCAGGTGGCGGCACATGCCGTTAAACATGGAAAATAAACATTTATGAAAATTCTGCTTTTAGTAGGGTTAATTGTATTAAACGGTCTTTTTGCGATGTCTGAAATCGCATTAGTCGCAGCAAAAACAAGTCGGTTAAAGCGCCTCGCTGAAAAACATAAAGCCGCTCAAGTGGCTCTTGAACTCAAGGAAAATCCCACCCGTTTTCTTTCTACTATTCAAATTGGTATCACCGTCATTGGTCTATTAAGCGGTATTGTTGGTGAAGCCACATTATCAGGACCGCTTGCGCAACAAATGGAACTTTGGGGCATGACGCCTGAGCAAGCGAACGTATTTTCTACGGCGATAGTAGTTGTTGGCATTACCTATTTTGCCATCGTAGTCGGAGAGCTGGTTCCTAAACGCTTTGCTCAATCTCAAGCTGAAACAATCGCGGTTCTGGTCGCTTTACCGATTTATTGGGTGTCTAAACTGACGACGCCGTTTGTGTGGTTACTATCTTGGTCAACTGAAGCATTGCTGACGTTGATGAGGCAGAAAAATCAAGAAGATAGTGTAACGGAAGATGATATCCATGCCATTGTGCGTGAGGGCTCAGAATCGGGGGCGATTGAGCAAGGCGAACAAGAGATGATTCGCAATATTCTTCAGTTGGATGATCGCTTGGTGGGCTCTCTGATGACACCTCGGCGTGAGATTGATTTTTTAGATATAGACCAACCGATTGAATCAGTATTAAAGCGAATTCGAACCACCAAACACAGTGTATTTCCAATCTGCCGAGGTAGCCTCGATCAGATTGTTGGAACGGTATCAGCGAAAGCATTGCTCAATCATGCTAGTCAGATAAGCAATCAAACGATTGTGAGTTTGTCCAAGAGCCCTGTTTATATTCCTGAGTCAATGAAAGGGCTAAATCTACTGAGTTACTTTAAAAATTCGGGTAATGAAATGGCATTTATTGTCGATGAATATGGTGATATTCAAGGTTTGGTCACTCACTATGACGTATTGGAGGCCATCGCGGGAGAGCTCTCAAATAACCCCAATGATTTATGGGCAGAACCGTGTGAGTCTGGATGGATGTTGGATGCACTCATTCCATTGAGTGAGCTACAGAATCGTCTAGAACTGAGTGATGAATTGCATGCCGATGGTGCGCAAACTTTAAATGGCTTACTCACTTGGAAACTTGGCCGCTTGCCGGAGTCCGGTGAGGTCATCCATTATCAAAACTGGCAGTTTACAGCAGAGGTGGTTGAGCATAATCGAATTGTGCGGGTCAAAGCGACGCCAAGTCGTGATTAACCCAACGATATATGTATTGTTATTGGTTTGATATTGAGTATGCTTCTTAGCATCTTATTCAAATATCCCCCTCTGCTTTAGAGCACGATTTTAGGAGTGTAAGTTGTCTCAACTCTTTTCCGCACAAGACGAAGTTTTCATGCGCCGAGCAATGGAACTGGCCCACCAAGCTGAATTGGAGGGGGAGGTTCCTGTTGGAGCGGTTCTGGTAAAAGATGGTCAAGTTATTGCTGAAGGATGGAACCGTTCGATCTGCGATCACGATGCCACAGCGCATGCTGAGATCCAGACATTGCGTCAAGCCGGAAAAGAGTTGCAGAATTACCGGCTGCTAGATACGACCTTGTATGTCACGCTTGAACCTTGTCCCATGTGCGCAGGCGCATTGCTACATAGCCGAGTAAAGCGAGTCGTTTATGGTGCTCCGGATCTAAAAGCGGGGGCGGCTGGAACTGTCCTCGACTTATTTGCAAGCCAAGCTGCATATCATTACGCTCAGGTTGAGAAGGGACTACTGGAAGATGAATGTCGAGATCAGTTGCAAGCGTTCTTCCGCCGTAGACGTAAAGAAATAAAAGCTCAAAAGCAGCTAAATAAACAAGAAGGTGAGTAAGCGAGATGCAAACATTCACCTAAGGTGAATGTTTGCGATGCTTACTGTTATACCGATGCCGTACACATGAAGGCGCGGTGTCGAGCAATAATTTTCTTTTTATTATTGCTCACTTTGCGCTTGCGACGGATAGCTGCAACAGTTTTGTTCAAGCGTTTAGACTGTAACTTACGTCTGCGCATCAACAACCCCTAATGACTACGATAATTACCTCATTTGAGGCCTTTGCTACTGAACTCAGTAGCGCATTTTGGCCAAACACAATATAAAAATCAGACATGGAGTACAAGCGTCATTTAGCGTGGGTACTTCACAAATAAAAAGCGCAACTTAAATAAGCTGCGCTTTAGGTTAATTTTGTGAGCTGGCAGTAGAAGAAGCACTCGAAACCGCAGTAGTACTTGCTGAGGAAACTGGCTGCTCTGGTGGCGGGATGACGGCAAGATCATCAATGTCCACTTCACCGTTTTCAGGTGTTTGCTGCTCTACGTGACCAATAATGCTTTGATAGTAACGACGAATGTTTTCAACATAGTTTTTCGCTTCATCACCACGGGCATAACCATAACGGGTTTGGCTAAAGAACTTCTTTTGTCGAAGCAGAGGTAAACGCTCCTTAACATCTGACCAAGCGTCTGGATTTCCACCTTGTCTTTTCGTCAGCCGTCTCGCATCCATCATATGACCATAGCCAATATTATAGGAAGCCAGCGCGAACCAAATTTTTTCATGCTCATCAATGCTGTCTGGGATACGTGCCACCATGCGGCGCAAATATTCTACGCCACCTTTTACCGACTGCTCGGGATCAAGTCGATCTGTTACCCCGACACTTTTTGCCGTTGGTAGAGTCAACATCATCATTCCTCGAACACCGGTTGGTGATTTTGCCAGTGGATTCCAGTGTGATTCTTGATACGCAAGTGCGGCAATTAAACGCCAATCAAATTCATCGGAGTACTCTTGGAACAGGGGAGACCATTTAGGCAGTTTGCTGTCCAAGGCGCGAATAAAGGCGCGGGTATCGACGTAGTCAAATGTGCCAATGTGTCCAATGTATTTCTCTTCTAAGGATGCTAAGTGTCCGGATTGTTGCAAGTTACCAAAAAACTCAATCAATAACGCATAAAGGCTCTCATCTTCAGAGCGTTGTAGAAACCAAGAAATAGGTTGATCTTCCGTCAGCTCAAATGCGAGCGCTAAATCTGGATAGATACGTTGGGAAAGCGATATTTCTACAGAATCGGCAACGGTGTACTTCAGTTCGCCTTCGGAGACTTGTTTTAGCAACTCGTTGACATCTGAATTTGGGTCAATTTTATATTCAAACTCCGGGGATTTTTGCTGGATATTGGTCAGCGTACGTTTGAAGTGTGAATCGCTGACGATGGTTACAACAGGTTCGCCGTTATTCTGCTCCATTAACTCTGACTGTTTTTTCAACAACTGTTTTAGATTGCGAGGACGCCACTGGCCTTTTTTATACACCAATTGTTGGCTGACATAATAGTAGGCTGGGCCTGGACGAAAGCGTTGTAATCGCTCTTCTGACTGACTAAGGCCAGCTGCAATAATGTCAATCTCACCATTCTCTAATGCAGGGTAGAGACTGGATATACGATAAGCTGGCTTCATTTCCAGCTGAACACCTAATTCGTTTGCAAACTCACGCGCAATTTCATAATCCAATCCGGCCGGACCATCTGGACCAATATAGTAAGAAAGTTGATTGTTGAGCGTACCCACTCGCAACACGCCGCGCTCGCGTATTTGTTCCAGCTCACTTTTAGGTTCTGATTCAATCTGGCAGCCAGAGAGAAATAGGGCTGCAAGGCATAATGTTGTCAGATACTTAAAGCGCTTAAAATAATGATTCTTCATCGATAGCATTCTCATACATCTAGTGTGTCCTTTATATCAAAGGGATGAGGTCAATCAAAGCTTATGTGCAATGCATTGGTAACAACTTCATCATTTAATGAGTTTTGCTGTATTTCAAATTTGACAAAAAAAATGACGCAAACGGTTGCTATTGGTGTTACATCACAAAAATAATTGCTATATAATGCGCTCGCAATGGAGAGGTGGAATCGGCATAGGTTTTCAAACCTTCGGGAATAGCTTCGAAGTAAAACAGTATAACCCACTGAATTTATTCCAATATCACCTTAATCAATTGCATAAGAGACCTAAGTACATGAGAATTTTTCGTGGCTCCCCAGCTCTATCTGAATTTCGTGTTAACAAGCTTCTAGAGCTTTGTCGTGAACTAGGCCTACCTGTAACAGGTATTTACGCTGAGTTTGCCCACTTTGCTGATCTAACGGCAGACCTAGATGCGTCTGAAGTTGAGAAACTAGAAAAACTACTGACTTACGGTCCGACAATTGAAGAGCACAAGCCTGAAGGTCTGCTTCTACTTGCGACGCCTCGTCCTGGTACTATCTCACCTTGGTCTTCTAAGTCTACTGACATCGCGAATAACTGTGGCCTAGCTAAAGTTGCTCGTCTAGAGCGCGGTACGGCTTACTACATCGAAACATCATCTGAACTTTCTGAGCTTCAACTGGTTGAGCTTAAAGCGATTCTTCATGACCGCATGATGGAAGTTATCTTCACTGACTTCGATTCAGCAGCGGCGCTTTTCCAAGTGGCAGAACCTGCACCAGTCGCGGACGTTGACCTACTTGCTGGTGGCCGTGCTGCGCTTGAAAACGCAAACGTTACCCTAGGTCTTGCACTAGCGGATGATGAGATCGAATACCTTTACGATGCGTTCGTAAACAAACTTGATCGTAATCCAACCGACATAGAGCTAATGATGTTTGCACAGGCGAACTCAGAGCACTGTCGTCACAAGATCTTTAATGCAGATTGGACTATCGACGGCGTTAAGCAAGAGAAGTCTCTGTTCAAAATGATTAAGAACACATTCGAAACTACTCCAGATAACGTACTGTCTGCATACAAAGATAATGCAGCAGTGATGGTGGGCTCTGATGTAGGTCGTTTCTTCCCGAACCCAGAAACTCGCCAGTACGGCTACAGCCAAGAGAAAGCGCACATCCTAATGAAGGTGGAAACGCACAACCACCCAACTGCGATCTCTCCTTGGCCGGGTGCTTCTACAGGTTCAGGCGGTGAAATCCGTGATGAAGGCGCAACGGGTATCGGTGGTAAGCCAAAAGCGGGTCTGGTTGGTTTCACTACTTCTAACCTACGTATTCCTGGTTTTGAGCAGCCATGGGAAACAGATTTCGGTAAGCCGGGTCGCATCGTTAACGCTCTAGACATCATGCTAGAAGGCCCACTTGGTGGCGCGGCGTTCAACAACGAATTTGGTCGTCCAAACCTACTGGGTTACTTCCGTACTTACGAAGAGAAAGTAAACTCTCACGCAGGTGAAGAGGTTCGTGGTTACCACAAGCCGATCATGATTGCTGGTGGTATGGGTAACATCCGTGACGAGCACGTACAGAAGAAAGAGATCCCAGTGGGTGCAAGCCTAATCGTATTGGGTGGTCCTGCAATGAACATCGGTCTTGGCGGTGGTGCTGCTTCTTCAATGGCATCTGGTCAGTCAGCAGAAGATCTAGATTTTGCATCGGTACAGCGTGAAAACCCAGAGATGGAACGCCGCTGTCAGGAAGTGATCGACCGTTGTTGGCAGCTTGGCGATGCTAACCCAATCGCATTCATCCACGATGTAGGCGCGGGTGGTATCTCTAACGCACTACCAGAGCTTGTTGATGATGGCGAGCGCGGCGGTATCTTCCAACTGCGTGACGTA
This sequence comes from Vibrio sp. NTOU-M3, assembly GCF_040869035.1. NCBI lineage: Bacteria > Pseudomonadati > Pseudomonadota > Gammaproteobacteria > Vibrionales > Vibrionaceae > Vibrio > Vibrio sp. NTOU-M3. The sequence goes on along the minus strand of NZ_CP162100.1, from coordinate 2,422,470 downwards.
CCAAACGACGAGCCGGGCATGAGCCCACTTGAAATCTGGTGTAACGAATCTCAAGAGCGTTACGTTATGGCTGTTGCGCCAGAGAACATGGAAGTATTCGATGCGATCTGTAAGCGTGAGCGCGCACCATACGCAGTAGTAGGTATCGCAACAGAAGAGCGTGAGCTTAAACTTGAAGATTCACACTTCGACAACACGCCAATTGACATGCCAATGGATGTGCTTCTTGGTAAGACGCCTAAGATGCACCGTGATGCGAAAACGCTAAAAGCAAACAACCCGGCGGTTAACCGTGATGGCATCGAGCTGAACGAAGCCGTGGATCGTGTTCTACGTCTTCCAACGGTTGCAGAAAAAACATTCCTAATCACTATCGGTGACCGCACGGTGACTGGTCTTGTTGCGCGTGACCAAATGGTTGGCCCGTGGCAGGTTCCAGTAGCAAACTGCGCGGTAACTGCAGCAAGTTACGACACTTACCACGGTGAAGCGATGTCGATGGGTGAGCGTACACCAGTTGCTCTACTAAACTTCGGCGCTTCTGCTCGTCTAGCGGTTGGTGAAGCAATCACAAACATTGCAGCGACAAACATCGGTGATATCAAACACATTAAACTGTCTGCAAACTGGATGTCTCCAGCTGGCCACCCGGGTGAAGACGCAGGTCTTTACGAAGCAGTGAAAGCTGTGGGTGAAGAGCTATGTCCAGCACTTGGCCTCACTATCCCTGTGGGTAAAGACTCAATGTCGATGAAGACCAAGTGGGAAGAGAACGGTGAGCAGAAAGAAGTAACGTCTCCGCTATCTCTAATCATCACTGCGTTTGCTCGTGTTGAAGATGTGCGTAAGACAATCACACCTCAGCTTCGCACAGATAAAGGCAATACTAGCCTTGTTCTAATCGACCTAGGTAACGGTCAAAACCGTCTAGGCGCAACGGCTCTAGCACAGGTTTACAAGCAGCTTGGTGATAAGCCAGCAGACGTAGATAACGCAGCACAGCTAAAAGGTTTCTACGAAGGCGTTCAAACTTTAGTAGCGAATGACCAAGTAGTGGCTTACCACGATAAAGGTGATGGTGGCCTATTCGTAACGCTTGCTGAGATGGCATTCGCGGGTCACTGTGGTGTTAAAGCGGATATCGCCGACCTAGGTGATGACGCACTAGCTGTACTATTCAACGAAGAGTTAGGTACGGTACTTCAGGTTAAGAACGATGACCTAGATGCGGTACTTTCAACGCTAGCAGCAAACGGTCTTGAGGCATGTTCTCATGTAATCGGCTCAGTAGAAGCATCTGATGAGCTAGTGATTACTTCTGGTGAGACAGTCGTTCTTGAGCGTAACCGTACTGAACTGCGTACTATCTGGGCTGAGACAACGCACAAGATGCAAGGTCTACGTGATAACCCAGCATGTGCTGACCAAGAGCATGAAGCGAAGAAAGACAATTCTGACCCTGGTCTGAACGTTAAGCTAAGCTTCGATGTAAACGAAGACATCGCAGCGCCTTACATCGCGGGTTCTATGGTAAATACTGGCGCTAAGCCTAAGATGGCAATCCTACGTGAGCAGGGTGTTAACTCTCACGTTGAAATGGCAGCAGCGTTTGACCGTGCAGGTTTTGAAGCAACAGACATCCACATGAGCGACATCCTAACAGGCCAAGCTGTTCTAGAAGAGTACCAAGGCTTAGTCGCTTGTGGTGGCTTCTCTTACGGTGACGTACTAGGTGCGGGTGAAGGTTGGGCTAAGTCTATCTTGTTCAATGAGCAAGCTCGTAACCAGTTCCAAGGCTTCTTCCAACGTGAAGATACCTTCTCTCTAGGTGTGTGTAACGGCTGTCAGATGTTATCTAACCTGAAAGAGCTAATCCCAGGTGCAGACCTGTGGCCACGCTTTGTTCGTAACGAATCTGAGCGTTTTGAAGCTCGTTTCAGCCTAGTTGAAGTGCAGAAGTCTGATTCTGTATTCTTCGACGGCATGGAAGGTTCTCGTATGCCAATCGCCGTTTCTCACGGTGAAGGCCGCGTAGAAGTGCGTGATGCAGACCACCTAGCGGCGATTGAAGTATCAGGTACGGTTGCTGTTCGTTACGTGGACAACCACGGTAACCCAACGCAGCAATACCCGAACAACCCGAATGGTTCACCAAACGCTATTACAGGTCTAACAACGACTGATGGCCGAGTAACTATCATGATGCCTCACCCAGAGCGTGTATTCCGCACAGTAGCGAACTCATGGTCTCCAGAAGGTTGGGGTGAGAACGGCGCTTGGATGCGAATGTTCCAAAACGCACGTAAGAACGCCGGTTAATTGAGAAGACGTTAGTTTTTGCTTAGCAGCATAGTTAAAGCGCAGATCGAAAGGTCTGCGCTTTCTTTATTTAAAAACTTATAGCCAACGGCGCATTTTTGCGCTCTAATACCGCGCTTGCCAAGGGATGGCTATATCCCTCAATAATCCCTTAGGAAATGAATATGTCGAACAACAAAAAATTTGCCATTCGTGTTACAGAAAAACGTAACGGTTGGTGTGCAGAGATCACACGCCAAGTGACTTCACGTAAAACGTCAGTATCTAAGCGTGAGACTGGCTTTGAAACTGAAGCTCAAGCTCAAGAGTGGGCTGAAAAAGAGCTAGCGGGCTTTGTTCAGAATCAAGCTGCTCGTAACGAACGTAAAGGCGAAGCACGTAAGGTTCGCGTTGAACGTGAAGAGCGTTTAGCACAAGAAGCAGCAGAAAAGAAAGCACGCCGTATCGAAGAAGCGAAACTTGCAGCAGCACAAGCTGAATTGGATGATGAAGACGATTTCTTCGACGAAGAATAATCGCGATCCACTGCAAATAAAAAACCGCCGAATAGGGCGGTTTTTTTGCATCTAGTATTTGCAGGAGTCGTTAACGAAACTGACCTGCATCTGGCAAAAAGTCAAAACCAGCAGTGGCGAGCTTTGCTTCTAACGCGCTTTTATCGATATCGAAGTAAACAACAAGTTTGTCTAAGTCACCGCCAAAATCATCACGTAGCTTCATGTTGACGATACTCATCAACATCACTGGATCCATGCTTTCAAAGTTCGCCAGATTCATTACTTATCCTCGAAGTCGGAAATTAACAGATTTGCAGCAGCAAAGGCGGCTTTCTCTCGTGCTTCTTTAGGTAGAGACTCATCCGCTGCAATATCATTCAACGCCCTTACTGCGCATGAAATTGCTTGTGGGACATACGCTTGGTCACCACTGCCGATTTGAGCATACAGCTCACGAACCAGTTCACAACAGCCATATACTTGCATAGCTTCAACTCCAATAAATGATAACTGCTCTCAAATATACACACTCAATTTAGGAAACTCAAAGCTTAAGCTTGCTCTAGCTCAAGCCTGATAAACTGATGCTTGCAATTTATACAATGAAACTAATTTTGCAGCTGTTGTTCTAGTTGATACGTGACTTCATTGTCTAGATGAAGCTGTTTGGCTAGCTCTTGTAAGTAGGCCTTCTCCATAAAGTTTTGTTCATCAATAATAATAAGAGAGGCTAAATAAACTTCAGATGCTTGTTGTGGAGAACGGGCTAATCGAGCGACTTCTACTGGGTCGAGCGGCTTGTTTAATTCTGCATGAACGAGCTGTTGTAGTGCGGTGTCTGCACCAGATTGTTCAAGCGTCGACTCAATGTGCGCCATCTCTTGCTGGTCTACATGGCCATCTGCTTTGGCTGCAGCAATCATCGCTTTTAGAATCAGTTCACTATGGTAGTCATCTTGAGCATTGAAGTTTTCAGTTGTGTCAGCGGACGTTTGCTTATTTTGATAGTCGTTATAGACCTTATAAGCCAACGCACCAAGAACAGCAACACCGCCGACTTTGAGCGTGTTTTTACCTAACTTCTTGCCGAGCTTTTTGCTCTTTTTCGAGCCCATAAGCAGGCTGACTAAGCCGCCTCCAACAGCGCCAGCGCCAAGCGATTTCAAAGTATTAGAGTTTGAACTGTTTTTGATTTGAGCTTGTCCTTGTTGGACGATATCTGAATTGAGGGCTTGATTAAGTAGGCTTTTAAGATCCATAGGTTACCTCCATCATTTTTTGATAGCTTAATGGAGCAAAGATGAATAGAGGATTAATAATGGTGAAAAACAAAAAAAGACGAGCAGTACGCTCGCCTTTTACATACTGCTAGTGAGAATATTATTCTTCAGCGTAACCGTGCATACCAAGAAGATTGCCATCAAGGTAAGCCTCTTTTTCATCTTTCATCACCAAACGTTCTTCAACCAACCACTTCACCACCATAGGGTAGATTTTGTGTTCTTGAGTTTGAACGCGCTCAGTTAGAGTATCGACGGTATCTTCATCGAAAATTGGCACTTTAGCCTGCAAAATAACAGGGCCACCATCAAGCTGCTCGGTAACGAAGTGGACGCTAGTACCATGCTCTTCATCGCCAGCGTGGATTGCACGTTGATAAGTGTTAAGACCTGGGTACTTAGGAAGCAGAGAAGGGTGAATATTGATCATGCGGCCCATGTAGTGGCGAACGAATTCACCACTTAGAATACGCATGTAACCAGCAAGCACGATGACGTCTGGCTTATATTCATCGATCTGCTTCATCAACTCATGGTCAAAAGCATCACGGGTATCGAACGCTTTAGGATCAAGGAAGTGTGCCGCAGCACCGGCTTTCTCAGCACGCTCTAAAGCATAGACATTGGCTTTGTTGGAAAATACTGCGGTAACACGACCAGCAGTAATGTCCTTGTCACATGCATCAATGATTGCCTGCAGGTTAGAACCGTTTCCTGAAACTAAAACGACGATACTTTTCATGCTTATTTGATCTCTACTTGTTCTTCGCCAGTTGCAGCGTTTGCGATCTCACCGATAACCCAAGCGTTTTCGCCTTCAGCGTTTAATAGCTCAACCGCTGCGTCTGCTTGGTCTTTAGGTAGAGCAACAACAAGGCCTACACCACAGTTAAATGTGCGGTACATTTCGTGAGTCGTTACGTTGCCTTTCTCTTGTAGCCATTTGAAGATGATTGGCCATTCCCAGCTGTTACCATCAACAACCGCTTTAGTACCTTCAGGAAGTACGCGTGGGATGTTTTCCCAGAAACCACCACCTGTAATGTGAGAAATCGCGTGGATGTCGTGTTTCTCAATCATTTTAAGTGCTGATTTGATGTAAATCTTTGTCGGTTCTAGTAGGTGTTCACCGATTGTGCGACCTGCTAGCTCTTCGTTTTTGTCTGCGCCAGATACTTCAAGGATCTTACGGATCAGTGAGTAACCGTTTGAGTGAGGACCGCTTGAACCTACAGCGATCAGTGCGTCACCAGCGGCTACTTTAGTGCCGTCGATTACGTCTTCTTTTTCTACAACACCAACACAGAAGCCGGCAACGTCATAGTCTTCTCCTTCGTACATTCCCGGCATTTCAGCCGTTTCGCCGCCGATTAGGGCACAGCCTGCTTGAACACAACCGTCAGCAATACCAGACACTACGTCTGCTGCTGTATCAACATCGAGTTTGCCTGTTGCGTAGTAGTCTAGGAAGAATAGAGGTTCAGCACCTTGAACAATAAGATCGTTCACACACATTGCTACAAGGTCAACACCAATGGTGTCGTGCTTTTTCATATCCAAAGCAAGGCGGAGTTTCGTTCCTACGCCATCCGTACCTGAAACCAATACAGGTTGCTTGTATTTAGTTGGCAGTTCACATAATGCGCCAAAACCACCAATACCACCCATTACTTCAGGGCGACGCGTACGCTTAACCGCACCTTTAATACGATCTACAAGCGCGTTGCCTGCATCAATATCTACACCAGCATCTTTATAGCTAAGAGAAGAGTTGTTACCACTCACGGGGAAGTCCTCGGTTTGAAAGTTGGATATGAAAACGGCGCTATTCTAACAGTGGATAAACTTAGATAGCAAACGTTTGCGTGAGTTTTTTACGCTTCGCGGGATGATTAAACGCTGGTAGGGCATTTTGGTGCTTTTTGTTTTATTAATCGCGCCATTGAGTAAACAATCAGCAAACAACCTAAATGGAGTGATTCTGGCTGGCTTTAGATCAAGATATTGCGACTTAAATCGATTATAATCTGAAGGTTTATTTAAATTTTACCCAGAAGCCGGAGATGAAAATGAAAGTTGTTGAAGTGAAACACCCTCTAGTAAAGCACAAAATTGGCCTGATGCGAGAAGGTGATATCAGCACAAAGCGTTTTCGTGAGTTAGCAACAGAAGTAGGTAGCTTACTGACTTATGAAGCGACTGCAGATTTTGAAACGGAACGCGTAACGATTGATGGCTGGAATGGTCCTGTAGAAGTTGATCAAATCAAAGGTAAAAAAGTAACGGTTGTGCCAATTCTACGTGCGGGATTGGGAATGATGGACGGTGTACTAGAACATGTACCAAGCGCTCGAATCAGTGTTGTCGGTATTTACCGTGATGAAGAAACGCTAGAGCCTGTACCATATTTCAACAAGCTTGCATCAAATATAGATGAGCGTATTGCACTTGTTGTTGATCCAATGCTTGCAACTGGCGGCTCTATGATTGCAACAATTGATCTTCTTAAAGAGAAAGGTTGTCAGCACATTAAAGTGCTTGTGTTAGTTGCTGCGCCTGAAGGGATTGAAGCGTTAGAAAAAGCCCATCCAGACGTTGAGCTATACACGGCTGCAATCGATGAAAAACTGAATGATAAAGGTTACATCGTACCGGGTTTAGGTGATGCTGGTGATAAGATCTTTGGGACTAAGTAACCCAAGTTTCTTATAGAGATAAAAAAGGAGGAGCGGATGCTCCTCCTTTTTTGTGGGTTATTTCTTCAAACTTAATGTGCCACCAGTACGTGGCTTAGTTGCCACGCGTTGTGCTGGTTGATCTGATTTGGGTGTATAAACCGTTTTTCCTTTGTTGCTCGGTTTGTTTTTCGCACCATGTCGTCCTTTTTTGGAGTTCGGGGCATGACGGAACTCATCGGCATTTCGCCCTTTAAAGGTACGTGACTTTTGGTTGCGACGAGCGGTTGAACTTTGATTCTCTTCTCGGCTATCAAATAGTTTTGCATCTGTCGCTTTGCGAATCCGTTGACCTTTATTATCAACTTTCGACGCTTCTTCTGTACCGCTAGAGCCTTCACACATGGCTAATATTTCAGCCACTTCAGCATCACTCAAGTAACGCCACTGGCCGTTTGGAATACCATCAAGTGTGATGTTCATGATGCGTACGCGGCGTAGTTTGAAAACTTCATAACCAAGTGCTTCGCACATACGACGAATTTGGCGGTTAAGGCCTTGAGTCAATACGATACGGAAAGAGAACTTGGTTTCTTTGGTAACAGTGCAAGGTAACGTCACTGTGTCGAGTATATTGACGCCAGAGCTCATTTTTCGAATGAAATCATCGGTGATCGGTTTATCGACACGGACAACGTACTCTTTCTCATGGTTATTACCAGCTCGGAGTATTTTGTTGACGATATCGCCATCATTCGTCAAAAAGATCAAACCATCAGAAGGCTTATCTAAACGACCAATAGGGAAAATCCGTTTTTTATGCCCAATAAAGTCAACGATGTTTCCTGCGACATCTCGCTCTGTGGTGCAGGTGATCCCGGTTGGTTTATTGAGTGCGAGATAAATTGGTTTTTCTTTGGCGCTGACAGGGTTGCCATCAATACAAACATCATCACCGGAAAAAACTTTTGTTCCCATCTCTGGTATCTTGCCATTGATGGTGACACGGCCTTGTTCGATCAACTTATCCGCCTCACGGCGTGAGCAATAGCCAGTTTCACTAATGTATTTGTTTAAGCGTTTTGCAGATTCTTGTGACATGTTTTACCTATACGTTTCACAACGGCTGTACGAGGGAACCACAAATGTTTGTGGTCGAAATTTGGCCGCGAGTTTAGCACCATTTACGTGCTTAGCCCATGCGTTTTTGGTGTCTTTCTCGGTTCTCAAGTTTTTTATCGCTGCTTTTTCTAAGCAAAACATAAGTGGTTCCTGTGCCACCATGAAACCGTTGTGCACTGTGAGCACATTGCACATCTTTTATCTGTTGGAGCCAGCTGGCGACAAAGCTTTTCATTAATGCTGGTGGATTCGATTTTTCTCCTCGGCCATGAACAATCATTACCGTTCGGATATCCATTGCAATACATTGTTTGAGAAAAGAGGTGACCTCAGATCGCGCTTCTTTCAATGTTTTTCTATGCAGATCCAATCGCGCTTGAATCGGGTATTTTCCAAGCCTTAATTTACGGTAAACCCCTTCTTGGACACCATCACGTTTAAACTCGATCACATCTTCTGGCTTTATCGGCGGGGCATGGTCGATGGATAAATGATCCGGATCTTGATCGGCAAGCCACAGTGCCGCTTCCCGTTTTGCGATATGGCTTTCGGTGACCTGATGTTGCTTCTTATGTTCAGCTGTGTCCTGTGTGAGTGGTTTTACGTCACCCATCATTTGTTGAAATAAGGACAAATCATCTTCTTGAGACATCACTTTATCTCGATGGAATAAATAAGACTCACGATTATAACGTTACGGCGAATGAAAGGGCAGTAGAAGCAGTGGGATAGAAACTAAAAAACCGAAGTAGACAGAAAATCTACTTCGGTGCATAGCGTTTTACCATTCTCGGAATAGTCGCTAAGCGATCTAGTGAGGAGATTTGTCGTTCATGACTTTGTAGATTATGAAACCGCCATAAAAAAGCATCAGACCTAAAGCGCCAAAGATTACTATCATGGAAGATAGTCCCACTGCATTTCCGAATAGGAGATCAAGCCAAAAGTCCATCGTTTCCTCCAAAGTCAAAGAAGACAAGGGTTAAACTAAAGCCTGTTAACAGTTATGGTAATGATCTGGATCAATTGTGTTCTATTGGTTGCATTAATGTTTCTCGTGGTGTGTATTTGCTCACATTTTGTAGCCCGCTGATGATGTTTTAGCCGAACGCATTTTTTTAGCAAAGAAAAACAGAAAATGGCTTGCGTTCAACGTGATAATCCGTATTATACGCATCCGTTGCAGGGCATTGAGCCCGACAATGTCTCGGTGAATAGCGCAGCTTGGTAGCGCATCTGGTTTGGGACCAGAGGGTCGGGGGTTCGAATCCCTCTTCACCGACCATCTTTTAAAAAAGGCGCTACAGAAATGTAGCGCCTTTTTTGCATTTCAGGCAATGGTAGCTGGAGCTAGCTAATCGAATTTGCATAGCGACGTTTCACTGTTAGAGAGCTGCTTAGTTTCAAAGCCACGTTGCTTTAAAAGTGAAATAAGATTATCTCGTCCCACCAAATGTAGTGTACCGACCACAACTAAATACTTTCCTTTGTTCGACTGAGATGTGATCCCTTTATCCAATTTCATTGCCCAATCTTTATTTCTCTGGTAAATGAATTGGTCTTCAAACTCTGGGGAGATAGCGGCCAGTTTGGCAAACTTCTCTAAGTGTTTGATATCCCCTTTGAGCCAACTGTCGATCAAACAATGCGTTGCCTGCTCCGTTTTATCAAATTCCTCAATGGTGCTGATGAGTAACTCTTTTCCCCCTTCAGCTTGCTTGGTTAACAGATCAATTTGAAATTGAAAGGTTTCCAGACTGAGTACAGGAATTTGGTTTAATCCCGCTTGGCGAAGTAGCTGGATGTCGACCCCTTTATCTGCGGAATAACCTAAGTATTCAAACTGACGCATCTGGACTTGTAATGCGGTAGCCCATGGAGGGAGGGATAGAAGTTCCTGTGCATTTAAGTTGAGTAGTTTTGCTATTCCAACTAATTCATTTTGTTGAGTTTCATTCAGTAACGCTTGGCTGCGAATACGAAGTGGAGGGTACTGTACTGCTCCCGGGTTTTGAATGTCTGTTTCTACAATCAAACCATCACTGCTTAGCAGGTAATCCGTTACTGTGTTTGGGAGAGGATAGAAGCGTTCATCTCCAACATGAACGGAACCGAAAATGACCAGCTCAAGCTGTCCTTTTTTCGCTGACCAGAAAAGAGGTTCTGAATAGCTAGGAAAAGCAAAGATGATAATGAGTAACGCATAGAAATATCTTTTCATAGAAACAGTCCATTTTCCGCGACGGTAAATTTGTTAAATCTGAAATTTTTGACGTTATTTAACGTGATATAAATGCGAAAAAAATCACATTTCCTCAATCATGTCCACGATTTCGAACAGTGCTACTTTATCAGCTTAGTGATCGAGATCGTCAAAAGGAAAGCTTTAAGCCTTATGTTTCGTGATGTGCTTCTCAGTAAACCCGTTAAATTAACTCTGTAGATTTTAACGTGATTTATAAGTTTATGTTTTACAACGATAACTTGAATAGTGTTTTTATAAAATTTGAAGATGATCACTTTAAGAGCGGAATAATTTTACGCATAGAAAAAACTCCTTGTATGTTGAAGATATTGGTAGGCAATAGCGTTTTTTTGCTGATTAATTTTTTCGTTTTAGGGTAAGTAAGATGTTGAAACATAGTTTAATTGCTACTTCTGTCATTGCGACATTAGCTGGATGTTCTTCGCTACAAAGTTCTGAGCAACAAGTGGTCAACACGTTAGCGGACAATCTTGATATTCAATACCAAGTTCTGACAAATCATGGTGCAAATGATGGTCTAGCTTGTCAGGACTTAGGGGCTGAATGGGCTTCTTGTAACAAAGTGAACATGACTTTGGTGAATCAAGGTGAAGCTGTAAATGCGAAAGATTGGGCGATCTATTTCCACAGTATTCGCCTTATTCTTGATGTTGAAAATGAGCAGTTCAAGATCACTCGTGTCACGGGCGATCTACATAAGCTAGAGCCTACCGATAAGTTTGATGGTTTTGCTGCGGGTGAAGAAGTCGTTCTTCCTCTTGTTGCTGAGTACTGGCAGCTGTTTGGAACAGACTTTATGCCAGGCGCGTTTGTCGCAGCACCTAATACAGAGCCTAAGCTCATTGCATCATTGAATACAGAAGAAGTTGATTCATTCGTTTCAGGCCTTGAGGGAGACAACCTAAAGCGTACTCCTGATGATAATAATGTCATGGCCAATGCACTGTCTCGTTTTGAAAAGAATGCTGACTTAGCGACTCAAGATGTGTCTAGAACACTATTACCAAGCCCAATGTTTGTAGAAAACGGTGAGGGTGAGGTCGATATTTCAAATGGTATCGCGTTACCAAGTCATGCATTTGATAAAGCACAATTTGCAGCGATTAAAGATCGTGCAGGTGTGGTAGGTGTGGATGTGAGCGGTACGCTACCTGTTAGCGTTACTGTTGTTCCTGCTGGCTTCACGGGTGACTTAGCGAAGTCTGGTGCTTATGCACTTAACATTGATTCAAATGGCATTGAAATTAAAGCGTTTGATAAAGTGGGTGCATTTTATGCGGTTCAGTCTATCTTTGGCCTGATAGACAGCCAGAATGTTAAGTCTCTACCACAACTGTCTATTAAGGATGCTCCGCGCTTTGATTATCGTGGTGTGATGGTGGATGTTGCACGTAACTTCCATTCAAAAGACGCTATTTTGGCAACACTCGACCAAATGGCAGCGTATAAAATGAACAAATTACACCTTCACCTTACGGATGATGAAGGCTGGCGTTTAGAAATACCAGGGTTACCTGAACTCACTGACATTGGTGGTCAGCGTTGCTTCGATTTAGAAGAGAAAACGTGTTTGCTTCCGCAGCTAGGTTCTGGCCCGACATCAGATAATTTTGGTAGTGGTTACTTTAGTAAGCGTGATTATGTTGAGATCCTCAAATACGCAAAAGCTCGTAATATTGAGGTGATTCCTGAAATTGATATGCCAGCTCATGCGCGCGCGGCAGTTGTGTCAATGGAAGCCCGTTATGATCGTTTAATGGCGAAAGGTAAAACGGCTGAAGCCAATGAATATCGACTAATGGATCCACAAGATACATCAAACGTCACAACGGTTCAGTTCTACGACAAGCAAAGTTTCATCAACCCATGTATGGAATCTTCAACTCGCTTTGTGGATAAAGTGATTTCTGAAGTGGCAGCCATGCACCAAGAAGCGGGCGCACCGCTTACAACATGGCATTTTGGTGGTGATGAAGCGAAGAACATCAAGCTAGGTGCTGGTTTCCAAGATGTGAGTGCTGAAGAGAAGGTTGGCTGGAAAGGTACGATTGACCTATCGAAGCAAGACAAGCCATTCGCGCAATCTCCACAATGTCAGACGCTGATAGCTGACGGCACAGTAAGCGACTTTGGTCACTTGCCAAGTCACTTTGCAGAGCAAGTGTCTAAGATTGTGGCAGAGAAAGGCATTCCTAACTTCCAAGCTTGGCAAGACGGTCTGAAGTACAGTGATGGTGCTAAAGCATTTGCGACAGAGAATAAACGAGTAAACTTCTGGGATACCTTATATTGGGGTGGTACCGCATCAGTTTATGAGTGGGCAAAGAAAGGTTATGACGTTGTCGTTTCAAACCCAGACTACGTGTACATGGACATGCCATACGAAGTTGATCCGAAAGAGCGCGGTTACTACTGGGCAACACGTGCTACCGATACACGTAAGATGTTTGGTTTTGCACCAGAGAATATGCCTCAAAACGCAGAAACTTCCGTTGACCGTGATGGTAATGGGTTTACCGGAAAAGGGGACATTACAACGAAACCTTTCTATGGCTTGTCAGCACAGCTGTGGTCTGAAACCGTCCGCAATGACGAGCAATATGAATACATGGTCTTCCCTCGCGTTCTTGCAGCCGCTGAGCGTGCATGGCATCGCGCGGATTGGGAAAACGATTACAAAGCTGGCGTAGCGTATTCTCAAGTAACTAACTTAGTTGATAAGGCTCGCTTAAACCAAGACTTTAACCGTTTTGCTAACCTTCTTGGTCAGCGCGAGTTAGCAAAGCTTGAAAAAGCTGGCATTGACTATCGTTTACCTGTACCAGGAGCGAAAATTGACAATGGTGAGTTGTCGATGAATGTCCAATTCCCAGGAGTAGAACTGCAATACTCGTTAGATGGTAAGCAGTGGAAATCGTATTCTGACGAAGCTAAGCCAAAGGTCGCTGGTGAAGTCTTTATTCGTTCAGTATCGGTAACTGGTGAAAAAGCTAGTCGTGTTACTTCGGTGAAGTAATTACAATCATCAACGAAAAAGCCCGGCTATTGCCGGGCTTTTTTATTTTATGAACGAATAGAATGTGTTTAAGCAACTTGTGTTTGCTGCTCTTCAATTTGCTGTTCTGTGCTTACTGGGCTTTCTGCACCATGCATCCAACGAACAAGGGTATTTGAGAATAGCAGTAGTATCACACCGCTTACTGTTGCCGAAATAGCAATGCCGCCAAAAATTGGTAGAGCACCCAGCTCACCAACATGGGAACCAATTAGACCGGCAACGTAGTTGGCAATAGCATTAAAGCCAAACCAAGCCCCCATCATGAGAGAAGCCAAACGCAGAGGAGCCAGTTTAGTAACCAATGATAAGCCAATTGGAGATAAGCAAAGTTCACCAAGTGTGTGGAAGAAGAAGGCGCCAACCAGCCATAACATAGAAGTTTTTACAGTTGTATCACCACCTTGTTCCATTACTGCACCCACCATGCATAGGAAGCCAAGGGCTAAGAAAAAGAGTGCAAAAGCAAACTTAGTCGGTGAATTTGGCTCTTTTGGACCCAATTTCACCCAAAATGCAGCCAGAATCGGGGCTAGGGTGATAATAAAGAATGGGTTCAAAGACTGGAACCATGCAGCTGGTACTTCAAAGCTGCCCAACATTCTGTCGGTATATTGCTGGGTATAGATGTTCATTAGGCCGCCAGCTTGCTCAAAGCCTGCCCAGAACACAATTACAAAGAGGCCCATCACAAGAATCACTTTTAAGCGATCCATTTCTTGTTTCGTTAATGGCTCTTTTTGTGATGATTTTTTCTTTTGCAGATCTCGTGCCGCTGCCGGTACGGTGCCAATATCACCAAGCCAGCTTTTCGCCAGTGTCATTTGCATGATAAGGCTAATGATCATGCCAACTCCCGCCGCGATAAAGCCCGCTTTCCAGCCGAAGCTATTGGTTACAGAGCCAGAAACAACACCTGCAATCAAAGCACCTAAGTTAATCCCCATGTAGAAGATGGTAAAAGCGCCATCACGACGGTTATCACCTTCTTCATAAAGATCGCCAACCATTGTTGAAATATTCGGTTTGAACAAGCCATTACCACAAATCAACAGCGCTAAGCCAAGGTAAAAGCCATGTACGGCATCGAGTCCGATCATGTCCGCTGGCATCGCTAGTGTGAATTGGCCAATCGCCATCAAAGCACCACCGATTAAGATTGAGCGACGCTGACCTAAATAGTTGTCCGCTAACCAACCGCCAATCATTGGGGTAATGTAAACCAGACCTGTATAGATTCCGTAAAGATCGAGCGCGTCTTTTGTGGTCCACCCTAAACCACCATTGATGGTTGTATCTGTCAGATAGAGAACTAAAATCGCGCGCATTGCGTAATAAGAGAAACGTTCCCAAAGTTCGGTACCGAACAAGAGGAACAAGCCACGAGGGTGGCCTAAGATTTGATGTTGGTTTGGCATGAGATTTTCTGTTTGTAGTTATTAAAAAATTTAATTCCAAACCACATATACATCTGAGGCAGATAAACTGCAATTACCAAATTTCATACAGTTTAGAGTGAAATTATCTAACCTTATGAATTTTAGCGATTTCTAAAAAAGAAAGTTATAAAAAGACGTGCTACAAACTAAGTTTCCATATTTATAGCAAGAATTGACGCAGAGTTGTCAAAGAGGCTACTGGTTAGCTTCAGCTGTGGCTATCACAAAATTCCCAGCACGTTTTCCAGATGTTAGAATAGCGCAAACTTCCAAGCGATATCTGAAATGAAACAGTGGTATTTGCTTTACTGCAAGCGTGGTGAGCAGCAAAGAGCTAAGCAACATCTAGAAAACCAAGGGGTTGAATGTTACTACCCTGAGGTGGACGTTGAGAAAATTCTCCGTGGTAAAAAACAGTTAAAGAAAGAACCACTTTTTCCTTCCTATATTTTTATTCGATTTGATTATCAACAAGGGCCATCATTTACAGCCGTACGCTCCACTCGAGGTGTGGTAGATTTTGTTCGTCAGGGCGCGCATCCTCATCAGTTGCAAGAAGGTTTGGTTGTTTCTCTCAAAGAAATGGAAAGCTATTGTTTGCAAGAGCCGTATAAAACGTTGCCTAAGAAAGGACAGCGCTTAAGAGTGACAAGCGGTCAATTTGCAGGTGTTGAGGCAATCTATCAAGAGCCTGATGGAGAGAGGCGTTCCATATTACTGGTGAAGATGATCACCCAAATAATCCCTATAAGCTTAGATAATAAAGAGATTGATTTATAAGAAAAAAGCACTCCGAAGAGTGCTTTTATTTCTTATTAGTAAGCGTCGTTGTGGATGGTTTGAACCGCACGGCCTGATGGGTCGACACAGTTTTGGAAAGACTCATCCCATTCAATCGCTTTAGCCGATGAACATGCTACCGAAGGACCACCTGGAACACACTCTGCCGCTGATGGAAGTGGGAACAACTCTTCAAAGATCTCACGATATACGTAACCCTCTTTGGTTGTTGGCGTGTTGTATGGGAAGCGGAATGCTGCAGTTTCCATTTGCTGGTCGGTAACTTTAGCTTCAGCTACCTCTTTTAGCGTGTCAATCCAGCTGTAGCCAACACCGTCAGAGAACTGTTCTTTCTGGCGCCATGCGATTGCTTCTGGCAGGTAGTGTTCGAAACACTCACGTAGGATATGTTTCTCCATCTTGCCGTTGCCACACATCTTATCTTCTGGGTTTAGGCGCATTGCTACGTCGATAAACTCTTTATCGAGGAAAGGTACACGACCTTCAACACCCCATGCCGCAAGCGATTTGTTCGCACGAGCACAGTCAAACATGTTCAGAGCAAGCAGTTTACGTACCGTTTCTTCGTGGAACTCTTTTGCGTTTGGCGCTTTGTGGAAGTATAGGTAACCGCCAAAGATTTCGTCTGCGCCTTCGCCTGAAAGTACCATCTTGATGCCCATCGCTTTGATCTTACGTCCCATTAGGAACATAGGTGTAGATGCACGAATCGTCGTTACATCATACGTTTCAATGTGGTAGATAACGTCACGAATCGCATCAAGACCTTCTTGAATGGTGTAGGTCATTTCGTGGTGAACGGTACCGATTTGGTCAGCCACTTCACGCGCTGCTTTTAAATCAGGGGCTCCTTCTAAACCTACTGCAAAGGAGTGGAGTTGTGGCCACCATGCCTCGGATTTTTCATCATCTTCAATACGCATTGCTGCAAAGCGTTTGGCAACCGCAGAGGTAATTGAAGAGTCCAAGCCACCAGAAAGTAACACGCCGTATGGCACATCAGTCATCAGTTGACGCTTCACCGCCGCTTCTAGAGCTTCGGTTAATTCTTCTTTACTCGTGGCGTTACCTTGAACAGCAGCGTACTCGTTCCAATCGCGGATGTAGTAGCGAACAGGGCCTGCATCTGTTGAACCATAGTAGCAGCCTGGAGGGAACTCACTTACTGTTTTGCATACAGGTACAAGAGCTTTCATTTCAGATGCTACGTAGTAGTTTCCGTGTTCGTCATAGCCTTGGTAAAGCGGGATGATACCGATATGGTCACGGCCGACGAGATACTGGTCTTTCTCTTCGTCGTAAAGAACAAAGGCAAAAATACCGTTGAGCTCTTCGAGTAGATCCGCGCCCATTTCTTGATAAAGGGCCAAAATAACTTCACAGTCGGAGTCAGTTTGGAAGTCGTATTTGCCTTCGTAGCGTGCTCGAATTTCTTTGTGGTTATAAATTTCACCGTTCACCGCTAAGATCAGCTTTTTATCTGGGCTATATAATGGTTGAGCGCCACTATTTAAACCAACAATTGCTAAACGTTCATGAGCTAGAATAGCTTTATCTGATGCGTAAATACCTGACCAATCTGGGCCTCGGTGACGAAGTTTCTTAGACATTTCTAACGCAATTGGACGCAGCGCCGCTGCATCACTTTTAATGTCCAAGATTCCAAATACAGAACACATACAACTTCCTTTTAGATATTTTTTAAACTTGTTGTGTTCAATGTGCCATTCTGATTAAAAAAAGCAACAGTGTTTGATGATCAAAATTACAAAAATGGCTTTGAATTAAAAAATATTTAATCAATAACAAGATATGGAAGATAAATTCTAATCATCGTTGCTTTTTTGTGCGATTGGGGAAAGGAGCGCAGCATTTGAGCTGCGCTTTTAAAGAAAAGTATCAGGTAACCTTGCTAAATTTAGGTTGAAGTTGGTCGCAAACGTGTCTGGCGAAACCACTCCCTGCTTCACTATAAATATTGAATGCAGCGTCCACTCCACCGTCAGTTAACGATTCAAGTTGATCAGGATACTCAGCGATGGCGGCTATTTGTCCTTGGAAATCACGAGCTTTTAACTGCTCTAGTGCAATTTGGTTTCCTTGGTGGTGAGGCATCGCCAATAAAACTAACTTTACGTTCGCCGTGTCGAGAATTCGTTCCCAGAAATCAGGGTCCGTTGCATCGCCTAAGATCACGTTACGCCCATGCATAATGTGTTTATGGGCCGCATCTTCTCTGACTTCAATACCAAGGCTGATTTTGCCGTAGCGAGCTCGCAGTTCATCATAAGCTCCAGTACCTATGCGCCCCATCCCTAGAATAAGAATTTGAGCATGACCAGGATTGATAAGCTGATCGCGTAGGTTCAGTTTTTCGGCGGCATGTTCTTTTAGCCACCTTCCGGAACGTAAGTACAGCTCATGTCCTTTGCGGTTGATTGGTGCGGCGATGATGAAGGAGATGGATACTGCAAGGGCGAGTGCGACCAGCGTATCGCCGCTAAGCCAACCCATTTTGAATGCTAATCCACCGACGATTAAACCAAATTCACTGAAGTTGAATAAACACAATGAAGCCAATAAAGAAGTACGAACTCGGAACTTGAAGCCATTTAGAACAAGGAAATAAAGGATGCCTTTAAGCGGTAGAAGTAATAAGAATAAGATCGCGACACCAAATCCTTCTAATGTTGGCTGTTCCGACAAGCCAATATTGAGAAAGAAGCAGACTAAAAAGAGCTCTTTTAGGTTGAATAAAGATTTCGATAGCTCAGATGCTTTGGTATGACCCGCGAGTAACATGCCAAGTACGAGTGCGCCGAGATCGGGTTTCATTCCTACAAGGCTAAAGAGACCTGCACCAACGACTAAGGCAAAGAAAATACCAAATAGGACAAGCATTTCACCGTGTCCTACCCAATCAAGCAATTTATAAAAAGCAGGTCTCAAAGCGGGTAATGCAAATAAGGCGATGGCGTACCACTCGGGTAGTTTGCCAGTCGAGGCCGTGAGAAAGACAACCGCAAAAATATCTTGCATAACCAGAATGCCGATAGCAATGGTGCCATAAGTTGCATTCATTTCACCTTTTTCTTGTAGTGATTTAACCGCGAATACCGTACTGGAAAAGGAGAGAGCAAAACCGAGTAGTAATAATTGCTCCAAACCAAGGTTTGCAAGAGAAGATATACCCAAATACTTAAACAGCATTAAAAGCAAACAAAATAAACCAGTCGAAAGTAAATTGTGGACGGTTGCTCCAGCCCAAATCTCTTTTGAAAGTAATGTTTTGATATCAAGCTTTAGGCCGATAGTGAAGAGTAATAGTGTGACCCCTAAATCTGCTAAAGTGACAATGGTATCGTTTGATTCGAATCCTGCTGCATGTAGAGAAAAACCTGCGAGCAAAAAGCCAACTAAAGGGGGGAGGTTGCATTTTAAAGCAATAAATCCTGCAATAAATGCAGTTGTAATTAGAATTAGTTCCATTTTATTAGTGTCATTCCTACAAAAAAGGCTATGTTGAGCAACATAGCCTAATATTCTAACTCAATTAATTGCGTAAGGGCTTAGTCTTCGAGTAATTTTTGTAACAAAACGCCGTTCAGCATCGCACGTTTAATCATCGCGAAGGCTCCCATCGTCGGCTGTTTGTCTATTTCCGAAGCAACAATAGGTAAGCCACTGTGGAATGTTGTGAGTGATTGGTTTTCGACATTACGACGAATCGCAGGGAAAAGAACATCTTTGCTGCGTGTAATATCACCTGCAATCACAATTTTTTGTGGGTTAAATAAGTTAATGGTAATCGCAATGGCTTTACCTAGTTTATTTCCAACTCGCACTAAGCTTTGTTTAGCCAGTTCATCACCTTGATTAGCATGTTCGCAGACATCATGGATATTAATACTTTCCAAGCTTGATAAACTTGATTCGTAACCTTGGCTGATTAGCTTTTTGCAACGTTCTACAATGGCTGGGTTTGCAGCAACCGTTTCTAAACAACCAAAGTTGCCGCATTGGCATTGCTCGCCTAATGGATCGATCTGGATGTGACCTATTTCACCGACGTTTCGGTTAAAGCCTAAAAATACTTGCCCATTTACGATAATACCAGCGCCAGTCCCTCGGTGGACACTCACCAATATTGAATCTTGGCTATCACGGCTAGCGCCAAAATAGTGCTCAGCAAGGGCCATACCACGAACATCATTCCCAACAAAACATTCCACGTGGAATATATCGCGAATGATGTCTGCTAAAGCAAGATTATTCACGGTAATGTTTGGCATGTATTCGACTACCCCTGTTTCAGGGTTTACGAGGCCAGGCAGTGCAACACCAATAGCAATAAGTTGATTGAGTGCAGATTGCTGAGATTGAATGAAGGATTTGAGGTGGCTGGTTAAGCCATCTAGAAGTTCGTCTTCTGTGGCATAGAAAAATTCATGATATTCAGAAGCGAGTTCTTTGCCACCTAAGTTGTACAGGCTAAATTGGATGTAGTCACGGCCTAATCGTACCGCGACAGAGTGAAAAGGTTCGACCTCTGTTGTCAGAGAAATAGCGCGTCTACCTCCGGTAGACGCTTGTTGCGCGACCTCTTTGATTAGGCCGCGCTCAAGAAGTTGGCGGGTAATTTTTGTAACACTTGCTGGTGCAAGCTGACTGACATCTGCCACTTGAATCCTAGAAATAGGTCCCTGTTGATCGATGAGTCGATATACTGCTGCACTATTTAGCTGCTTTACTAAATCTACGTTACCTATTTGTCCGCCATTCATTCTTATTTTTGCTCGTATTGTCCGTTAACAACAGTCGCTTTGACGTTGAAGTCACGGTCAAATACAGTCAGGTTGGCAACCATGCCTTTCTTAACTCGGCCTAGTTTGCTGTCAACTCCGATTGCTTTTGCAGGGTATAGCGTTGCCATACGCAGTGCTTCGTCTAAAGCGATACCGACGTGCTCGACTGTGTTTTGTACTGCTTCAATCATAGTCAGTGCTGAGCCGCCTAGTGTGCCATTTTCATCAACACACTTACCATCACGGTAATATACTTTCTTACCTACAAAAATAAAGTAATCCATGTTAGCGCCTGCAGGAGCTGTGGCATCGGTCACTAATACTAATTTCTCACCTTTAATTTTGTGAGCAATACGGATGTTTGCGTAATCCACATGGAACCCGTCGGCGATGATACCTGCGTATACGTCTGGAGTATCATAAATTGCGCCAACAACACCTGGTTCACGACCAACCATCGGTGTCATAGCATTGAATAGGTGAGTAGCAAATGTAATACCAGCATCGAAGCCACGACGAGCTTCTGCGTATGTCGCATTAGTATGACCAATCGAAACAACAATACCCGCCGCTTTTAGGCGTTCAATGTGAGCTGGTTCGTTGTGTTCTGGAGCTAATGTTACTTTTGCAATTAGGTCTGCGTTTTCACACATGAAATCGATCATGCTGTCATCGGAAGGACGAATGTAATCAACGCTGTGGATGCCTTTTTTAGCGACGTTGAGATATGGACCTTCAAGGTGCAAACCTAGTGACTGGTTTTGGTATTTTGCGTGGTAGTCACGTGCAGCAGCAACCGCTTGGCGCATATCTTCATCAGAAGAGGTAATAAGCGTTGGTAAGAAGCTTGTACAACCTGACTTAAGGTTAGCTTCGTGCATGATTTGCATCGTTTCCGCTGTGATCTCATCGTTTAGCATGACACCACCACAACCGTTAAGCTGTAGGTCGATAAAACCAGGGCTTAGGTTTGCGCCGTCTAGGTCACGAGTTTCAATGCCTGTAGGAAGCTCAGATACTGGGCAAACATTTTCAATGATGTCGTTGTTAACGATCACAGCATGGTCAACGAGGACATCGCTGCCAGTATAGATTTTACAATTAGTTAGCGCATACATGGTTAGCTAATCCTTCTCAGTAGAGTTCTTAATATCTTTGATATAGCAAGTTGAAATTAGCGGCATTAATTAACTTAATTTGAGCGCTTCAATTTCATCACAAAATATCTTTAGCAAACGATCACAAATTCTATACCAGATCTAGTTCAAAACTCTGTCTCGGTGTTGTGACAAAGTGGTTTATATGGATACCTATCTATCACTGCAGCCCTTTCATATAGGCTTTTTGAATGAACTTGTTTCGTTAGAGAATACCTTGAATTCAATCCACAGATATTCATTTTTTTGTATTGTAAAATAAGTTTTATGATCTCGCTAGCAAAAACCTTACTCTTGCCGGGTTTCTGGTGATTATGATCACAAATGATGAGGTTTTAATTTGCGGGGCAAAATTAATGACATAAACTGACCGTGACTAAATTGAGCGACCAAAAAAAGTGGCTCAACCAAATACAAAAATCCTATAGGGGGAACTTAAGGTGAATATTCTTGGATATGCGCAAAAGTTAGGTAAAGCTCTTATGCTACCTATCGCAACGCTTCCAGTTGCGGCGCTTTTACTACGTTTAGGTCAAGGTGACCTGTTAGATATCCCATTCATGGCGCAAGCTGGTGGTGCTATCTTTGGTCAATTACCTCTTCTATTCGGTCTAGGTATCGCGATTGGTCTTTCTAAAGACGGTCAAGGTGCTGCTGGCCTAGCTGGTGCAGTTGCATACTTCGTACTGACAGCAACAGCAACAACAATCAATGCTGACGTTAACATGTCATTCTTCGGTGGTATCATCGCTGGTATCATTGCTGGTCACTCTTACAACGCTTTCCATGCTACACGTCTTCCTGAGTGGTTGGCATTCTTCTCTGGTAAACGTCTAGTACCAATCATGGCTGGCCTATTCGCGCTAGTAGCGGGTGCGGTTTCTGGTGTTGTATGGCCAACTATCCAAGGTGGTCTTGACGCTCTAGCACACGCTGTTTCTACTTCAGGTGCAATTGGTCAGTTTGTTTACGGTACTCTTAACCGTGCACTTATCCCTGTAGGTCTTCACCACGTTCTTAACTCTTACTTCTGGTTTGGTATGGGCACGTGTCAAGAAGTTCTAGTTACTGGTGCGCAAGCTGCTGGTCAGGCGCTTCCTGCTCTACAACAGCTTTGTGTAGACCCAGCTCTAGCTAAGACTCTTGTTGCTGGTCAATCACACACATTCGAATTCGCTAACTCTGTAACTCCAGAAATCACAGCAACTGTTAAAGAAGTAACTGAAACAGTTAAATCTGGTGACTTACACCGTTACTTCGGCGGCGACAAATCTGCTGGCGTATTCATGAACGGCTTCTTCCCTGTAATGATGTTCGGTCTACCTGGTGCAGCTCTAGCAATGTACCTAGCAGCTCCAGCTGAAAAACGTAGCCAAGTTGGTGGTGCACTATTCTCAGTAGGTTTCTGTTCATTCCTAACAGGTATCACAGAGCCACTAGAATTCATGTTCGTATTCCTAGCTCCAGCTCTATACGCAATGCACGCTGTATTCACTGGTCTATCTCTAGTAGTTGCTAACATGTTTGGTACGCTACACGGCTTTGGTTTCTCTGCTGGTCTAATCGACTTCGTACTGAACTGGGGTCTAGCTACTAAGCCAGTTGTTCTACTACTAATCGGTCTAGGTTTTGGTGCTCTATACTTCTTCACTTTCACGTTCGCTATCCGCGCATTCAACCTGAAATCACCAGGTCGTGAAGATGATGATGAAGCTTCTGAAGGCGCACCAGCTGGTGAAGCTAAAAATGGCGACCTAGCTCGTCAATACCTAAAAGCTCTAGGTGGTCACGATAACCTAACTTCAATCGACGCTTGTATTACTCGTCTACGTCTTACTCTAAAAGACCGCTCTGTAGCTGACGAAGTTGTACTTAAGAAGCTTGGTGCGAAGGGTGTCGTTAAACTAGGTGAGAACAACCTTCAAGTTATCCTTGGTCCTCTAGCTGAAATCGTTGCTGGTGAAATGAAAGCAATCGGTGCTAACGAAGACCTATCAGATGTAAAACTTCCTTAATAACGACTCGTTAATAAGTGAATGATGAAAGCCTCCTTTGGGAGGCTTTCTTGTTTCTGCTGTCTTGATAAATTGATTCGATGAAAAGCTGACCATTGTTTTAGTTATCAGATAGAGAAATCAGCCATTATTTGCGAATTAGCGCTCAGTTGTAGTTGTGTAATGGGTAAGAATTGTGGATCATTAGACGTTATATGCTTTGAGCTTCTATACATGGCTTAAAGCGCACGATTTCTCTGAACAATACTACAACAATTGAGGTGCTATAGATGAGTGAAGCTGAAGCTCGTCCATCGAATTTCATTCGCCAAATCATTGATAAAGATTTAGCGGATGGTACACACACAAGCGTGCATACCCGTTTTCCGCCAGAGCCTAACGGTTATCTGCATATCGGTCACGCTAAGTCAATTTGCTTGAACTTCGGTATTGCTCAGGACTACCAGGGCCAGTGTAATCTACGTTTTGATGACACGAACCCAGAAAAAGAAGACGTTGAATACGTTGAGTCAATTAAGAATGATGTGAGCTGGTTAGGCTTTAAGTGGAGTGGGGATGTATGTTATTCATCAAACTACTTCGACAAGCTATACGGCTACGCAGTGGAATTAATTAACAAAGGCTTAGCGTACGTTGAAGAGCTAAGTCCTGAGCAGATCCGCGAGTACCGAGGTACTCTGACTCAACCTGGTAAGCCAAGCCCGTACCGTGACCGCACGCCTGAAGAGAACCTAGCGTTATTTGAAAAAATGCGTGATGGTGGCTTTGAAGAAGGTAAAGCGTGTTTACGCGCGAAGATTGACCTTGCGTCTTCTTTCATCGTACTGCGCGATCCAGTTCTTTACCGTGTTCGTTTTGCAGAGCATCACCAAACGGGCGACAAATGGTGCATTTACCCAATGTACGATTTCACGCACTGTATTTCTGATGCGTTAGAGGGCATTACGCACTCTATCTGTACGCTTGAATTCCAAGACAACCGTCGTCTATACGACTGGGTGCTAGACAACATCACGATTGATTGTCAGCCTCGTCAGTACGAGTTCAGCCGTCTGAACCTAGAGTACACGGTAATGTCTAAGCGTAAGCTAAACCAGCTTGTGACAGAGAAACTGGTTGATGGTTGGGACGACCCGCGTATGCCAACGATTTCTGGCCTACGTCGTCGCGGCTTCACACCGGCATCGATTCGTGAGTTCTGTAAGCGTATTGGTGTAACTAAGCAAGACAACATGATTGAAATGGGCTCACTAGAGTCTTGTATTCGTGATGACTTAAACGAAAACGCACCGCGTGCAATGGCTGTTCTTGATCCTGTTAAGATTGTGATTGAAAACTTCGATGCTGATAAAGTGGAAACTCTGACCGTTGCTAACCACCCGAACAAGCCTGAAATGGGTGAGCGTGAAGTACCATTTACGCGTGAAGTGTGGATTGAGCGTGAAGATTTCCGTGAAGAAGCGAACAAGAAGTACAAGCGTTTAGTGCTTGGTAAAGAAGTTCGTCTACGTGGTGCTTATGTGATCAAAGCTGAGCGTATTGAGAAAGATGCTGAAGGTAATATCACTACTATCTTCTGTACTTATGATGACGAAACGCTAGGTAAGAACCCAGCAGACGGCCGTAAAGTAAAAGGTGTAATCCATTGGGTATCAGCGGATAAAGGCTTACCAGCAGAAATTCGTTTGTACGATCGTCTATTTACGGTAGCAAACCCAGCAGCGGCAGATAATTTTGCAGAGACACTGAATCCAGACTCGCTTGTTAAGCTAAACGGTTTTGTTGAACCAAGCCTAGCGAAAGCTGAAGCGGAGAAAGGTTTCCAGTTTGAGCGTATGGGTTACTTCTGTGCGGATGCTAAAGATTCAAAACCAGAAGCATTAGTGTTCAACCGTACTGTAGGCTTGCGAGATACTTGGGCTAAAATCGAAGCTAAGTAGTCAACCGCTCTAAATAAAAAAGCCAGTCTTGATGACTGGCTTTTTTGTATTTGCTTTGATTGTTTGGGTATAAAAAACGCCAGCTGAGGCTGGCGCTTGATTGCTAATATTGAGATTAGACTACTTCTTGGATTTGTGCGCGTTTGGATCGTCTTTGCAGCTACCGTCACCACATTTACCATAAAGGTATAAGCTGTGGTTGGTTAGTGTCACATTGTATTGTGCTGCGATTTCTTTTTGTCGTTGCTCAATAACGTCATCTGAAAATTCGATCACTTCACCACAATCTAAACATACAAGGTGATCGTGGTGATGCTGTGTTGAAAGTTCAAATACGGATTTACCACCTTCAAAGTGGTGGCGTGTAACAATTCCTGCATCGTCGAACTGGTTCAAAACACGGTAAACGGTAGCCAGACCAATTTCTTCGCCGAGATCGATCAGCTTTTTATACAATTCTTCAGCACTGATATGTTGGCAATCAGGGTGCTGCAATACTTCTAAAATCTTAAGTCTAGGTAGGGTAACTTTAAGACCAGCATCCTTAAGCGCTTGGTTATTATCTGACATATACTTTCCTGTTGATGATCTGCAGCTATTTAACAGAATTCAATATTCCCATCATTATAGGGCACTATCAGATAACAATAAACCACGAACTTCAAAGGGTTACTAGACTTTTTTTGTAAAGTCGTGTGATGTCACTGATATATCTCGTCTGACCAGTTACAATTATGTAACAACTCTTATTGATAATCTAGTGAGAATACAAGGATGGATGGATTCATTTCAAGGATTTATAAGCCGAGTATTGTAAAGTTTGCACTGAATAGCTGGCCGCCATTTTGGGGAGCAGGTATTAAAATATTATCCATCAGTGATGACTTTCGAGAAGTTAAAATGAAGTTGAAATTGCGCTGGTGGAATAAGAATGCAAACCGAACTCAGTATGGTGGCAGCATTTTTTCCCTTACCGATCCTGTCTATTCACTGATGTTGATGGGGATTCTAGGGGAGCAATATTTTGTATGGGATAAAGAAGCGAGTATCAATTTTATTAAGCCCGGTCAGAGTGACCTTTTTGCTGACTTTTGTGTGGGTGAGGCTCAATTGCAGGAGTTGCTGAATAAGACCGCAAATGGAGACAAGTGTTTTCCTGAATTTATCACTTACGTAAAGGATAAAAACGGTACGGTAGTGTCTGAAGTCCAACGAAAGCTTTATGTACGCAAAAAACCAAAATACCGAGAAGAGAGTGAGAAGTAACTAATTTTGAGTGATAAAGGTATTAAATCAGATACAAAAAAACCTCCCAATGGGAGGTTTTTAAATTGGCTTGGTAGAAGGAATTAGTCTTCTAGTTCCGCTAAGCACATCTCTTCGTGGATTTGCTTACACCAGTTGTTAACGCGTTCTTCAGTTAGCTCTGGTTGGCGATCTTCATCGATACACAAGCCAACAAATAGACTATCGTCGCCTTCAACAAGACCTTTTGAAGCTTCAAATTCGTAGCCTTCGGTTGAAGTGTAGCCTAGGATAGTACCGCCTTTTGCTTCAACGATATCTCGAACTGTTCCCATCGCATCACAGAAGTATTCCGCGTAGTCTTCCTGATCACCGCAACCAAAAATTGCAACCAGCTTGGTAGAGAAGTCGATTTGTTCAAGTTCTGGGAAAAAGTCGTCCCAGTCACATTGGGCTTCACCGTAATACCAAGTAGGGATGCCTAATAATAGTAGATCAAAGTTATCAATGTCTTCTTTGCTACTTTTTGCAATATCTTGAACGTGAACCAGTTGTTTACCTAGTTGCTTTTGAATCATCTTTGCAACAGCTTCAGTGTTACCTGTGTCACTACCAAAGAAGATACCTACACTTGCCATAGATTCGTTACCTTTAACATTGTGATTTGTTAGCTTTTCGGGATAGCTTAACCTAATCCGGTGCCTTCCCAGCTGATTTGGATTATACCTTTCGCAATAAAACCCGCACAGCCCAGAAATAAGACAAGCCACACAATACGACGCCCGAATGGCGGAACGTTCCCCGCTTTAAGTACATCTTTTATTGCCATACCAATGAGGAAAAAAATAGCAGCAAAAAGCAGGTCGAGTCCAATAGACTCGAGGACATTCATATAGTCGTAAAGCATGGGATCCCTTTATGCCAATTTACTTGCGCGCACTATACCATTGTTAACATCTAAAGTTAATGAATGTGGTGTAGATACTTCTTATTCTCGTCAAAACTCGTTTAGAAGCTTAAGTGAAAAACTTTGTGATCGCCCTTAGTACTTCTGCTGGTTTTTCTGCGTGAAGCCAATGACCAGTATTTGAGATCACATGCGCCTTTGCATTAACAAATTGTTTTTTTACCAACGGCTGATGTTCAGCAGTCAAGTAATCAGACTCTCCGCCTTTAATAAAGAGGGTGGGGACTTTGACTGGTGGAACTGTCTCCCAATCAAGAATATCCCAATAGTTCTTTTGTAAACTGTCGACATTGAAACGCCAACTAAAATGATCATGGTTCTTATATAAGGATTTACCGAGGAACTGTCTTACACCTTCCATTTCGATGTGTTGGGCTAAGATCTCTAACGCCTCTTTTCGGTGAGCAGGTTGGGCTTGTTGAACTGCTTTTAGCCCTTGAATAACGTTATCATGTCTTGCAACGTGATAAGCGACTGGCGCCATATCTAATACCACCAACTTATCGACCATGTGTTGAGCCATGGCAGTGACTTTCATTGCCACTTTTCCACCCATAGAGTGGCCGATAATAGAACATTGTTGGATGTTTAGATGTTGCAATAGCGAGAGAACATCTTCCGCTTGCTGCTGATATGTGTGACTGTCAGAGTGGAAAGAAAGCCCGTGATTGCGCAAATCAATGCTAAGTACTTGAAAGCGTTTTTTTAATTCACGCGCCAAAAGCCCTAGATTGTCTAGATTGCCAAATAGACCATGGATCAATACGACGGTGTGACCCTCACCTTCAAGTTTATAGTTGAGAAGCTGCGACATTTTATCTTATTAGTGACTGGTTTATCGTAGAGTATCAGAAAAGATCTCGCTATAATCCCCATGAGTTTAAACATAGAGATTGTGAAAAGCGAATGAAAACAATTGAGGTTGATGAGGATTTATACCGTTACATCGCAAGTCAAACCCAACATATCGGAGAGAGTGCTTCAGATATTCTGCGTCGTTTATTGAACGTTGATGGTGATGTTCAAGTTATGGAACCGGTAAAAAATGTTGAGCCACAAGGTATTGTGGTTAGCAAAGATGCTGGGGAAAGAATGTCGGTTGATGCCGTTAAAGAAATGCGTTCGATGCTAATTTCAGATGAATTTGCTGGACTGAAAAAAGCAATTGATCGTTTTATGTTGGTGCTTTCAACGTTATACCGAATTGATCCAGCCGGTTTTGCTGAAGCAACTCAAGTTAAAGGGCGTAAGCGCGTTTATTTTGCTGAAAATGAGCAGACGTTACTAGAAAGTGGGAATACGACCAAGCCGAAGTCGATTCCTAACACGCCTTTCTGGGTTATTACCAACAATAACACCAGTCGAAAAAGACAGATGGTAGAACAATTGATGGGTCGAATGAGTTTGCCTGCTGACCTCGCCGAAAAGGTCATCAATGCCATTTAAGCCGAACTAATTTAAACCTCATAACAGGTAAGAAACAGTGTTATGAGGTTTTTTATTTTTCTAATCTTAATTTTAAGAAAGGTGTCGACATGGCTATGCACCCAAGAGCGGGACAGAAAGCGCAGCAACAAGATCTGCATAACATCCCAGCTTTGGTTTCTAATTATTTTCTTCTTCAACCAGAACCTTCAAACCCTGCTCATAAAGTAGAGTTTGGTACCTCAGGACATCGTGGTACGGCAGATAAAGCAACATTTAATGAGAATCATATCTTAGCTATTGCTCAAGCGGTTGCTGAAGTTCGTGCAGAGCAAGGTACGACAGGTCCTTTGTTTGTTGGTAAGGATACGCATGCGTTGTCTGAGCCTGCATTCTCAAGCGTAATTGAAGTATTGATTGCAAATGGTGTAAAGGTCATCGTTCAACAAGATAATGGCTACACCCCAACACCAGGTATTTCACACGCGATTCTGACTTATAACATCAAGCATGATGATAAAGCTGATGGCATTGTAATTACGCCATCACACAACCCACCTCAAGACGGCGGTATTAAATACAACCCAACTCACGGTGGTCCAGCAGAAGCAGAACTGACTCAAGCTATCGAAGATCGTGCAAATGCGCTAATTGCTGAAGGCTTGCAGGGTGTTAAGCGTCTTCCACTAGCAGAAGCTAAAGCATCAGAGTTATTTGTTGAAATGGATTTAGTGAAGCCATACATAGATGACCTAGTAAACGTTATCGACATGGAAGCTATCCAAAAAGCAAATCTGAAGATTGGTGTTGATCCATTGGGTGGCAGCGGCATCGATTACTGGCGTCAGATTGGTCAGGCATACAACCTAGATCTGACACTAGTGAGTGAAGCGATTGATCCTTCTTTCCAATTCATGTCTCTAGATAAAGATGGCGTTGTACGTATGGACTGTTCTTCTCCGTACGCAATGGCAGGTCTATTGGCTCTGAAAGACGAATACGATTTAGCATTTGGTAATGACCCGGATTATGACCGTCACGGTATAGTAACGCCAAAAGGTTTAATGAACCCTAACCACTTCTTAGCGGTTTGTATCGATTACCTATACCGTCATCGTGACGCGTGGGGCAAAGAGGTTGCCGTTGGTAAAACGCTTGTATCAAGTGCACTGATTGACCGTGTTGTTGCGGATCTAGGTCGTGAGCTGTGCGAAGTGCCTGTAGGTTTCAAATGGTTTGTTGATGGCCTTTACACTGGTAAGTTTGGCTTCGGCGGTGAAGAAAGTGCAGGTGCATCTTTCCTTCGTAAAGATGGTACGCCTTGGTCAACTGACAAAGATGGTATTTTACTATGTCTTCTAGCGGCTGAAATCACTGCCGTTACAGGTAAGAACCCACAAGAATACTACGAAGAGCTTGCGGCGAAGCACGGCGAATCTAAGTACAACCGCATTCAAGCTGTAGCGAACGGCCCTCAAAAAGACGTATTGAAGAAACTGTCTGCTGAAATGGTTGCGGCTGAAACACTGGCCGGCGATGCAATTACGGCTCGCCTGACGCACGCTCCAGGTAACGGTGCTGCAATCGGTGGTCTAAAAGTAACGACAGCTAATGGTTGGTTCGCTGCTCGTCCATCTGGAACAGAAGACATCTACAAAATTTACTGTGAAAGCTTCAAAGGTGAAGAACACCTAAAACAAATCGAAGCAGAAGCACAAGAAATCGTTAATCAAGTGTTTGCAGCCGCTGGTCTGTAATTTGAACGATTAAGGTTTTAAAAAGGGCTGACCGAGTGTCGGCCCTTTTTTATGGAAACTCAAACAGAGCGTATTCTTTAGGATTATAGAGCGTTGTACTCCGCTTTTAATTCGGCCAAGTATCCGGTACGACAAACCAGAATTGCCCGCTCTTAGTCTGAGCATGAATGAACCGGTTTGATGGCTTATCTATGGGTTCCAAGAACTCATTATTACCTATTGCCCATAATGGTTTAGAAACAGCGTAGAGCGGCTCTTTAATTAGATCCCATTGATTTTGATAGCACCAATAACCAGATATTTGGTTAGAGTCTAACTCGTAACCCAGACAGCTTGTCGGCAATGGTTCCGTTGAGAAAGGGTTGATGTAAAGGCGTCCCTGTATCAGTAAATGTTCGCTCGGCATGCTCCCCAAAGGCAGTTGTTGACGGAATTCATCTCTCTGACTCATTTTTAGTTGGTGGGTCAGCATGCGATCGAGCTTTTTATGTAGCTGATCGTGAGCATTCGGTCCATACCAAATACCTTCATGTAATAAGTAGAACTTAATTGCCACTTCCCAGTGTTCGTGTTGATTGGTTTCCAGATTTTTCAGGATCAAGTCGACAGCACCAATTGTGCGTCCAGTCGCGTCATTGAGTTGAATTTCTTCAGCAATCAATTCATATCGAGGTGAGCTAGTTAGCAGCTTGGTGCAAAGGTGTTGGTATAGAAAACCAAGTCGAGGATTACCATTATAATTTTCATCTTCTGGTAAGGGGTGACTGGGAATCTCTTCAACAGTGGCAAAAGGAGATTTGAGTTTAAATAGTGGAGGCGTGTTTGCAATCCATTGGTAGAAACGTTGTAGCGAATTCATCCATTATCCTTGTTATCACTCTGAAAGCCTTTTTATTGTATCGAAATTTATTCAAGTTGGGGATCTGACAACTGGCATCCTGATTACGGTTCGATATACACTTTGGTCAAGCCACAAGTATTGGAAGTAATAATGAACAATTTACATCTGGAAAAGATCCTCAACGAGAAACTGTCGCCGCAACTTATCAAAGACTATGCTCCAAATGGTATACAAGTTGAGGGTAAATCAGAAATCAAACGTATTATTACGGGTGTAACTGCTTCGCAAGCACTGATCGATAAAGCTATCGAGTTGGAAGCAGATGCATTGCTTGTTCATCACGGCTATTTTTGGAAAGGTGAACCTGAGCCAATTCGTGGCATGAAAGGAAAGCGTATCCGTAGTTTGATTAAAAATGATATCAACCTGTACGGGTACCACTTACCGTTAGATATTCACCCTGAACTTGGTAATAACGCAGAACTTGCACGTTTATTGGAAATTGAAGTGGAAGGCGGGCTTGAAGGCCACCCTCAATCAGTTGCTATGTTTGGTCGTTTAAAGCAAGCGATGACAGGTGCTGAGTTTGCTAACAAAATCAATCTAGTATTAAACCGTGAACCCCTACATATTGCACCTGAAAATGCGGATAAAATGATAGAGACAGTCGGTTGGTGCACTGGCGGAGGTCAGGATTTCATTGAGCTAGCTACTCAGCATGGATTAGATGCGTTTATTTCGGGAGAGATCTCAGAACGTACGACTTACACCGCTCGTGAGTTGGATATTCATTACTTTTCAGCTGGTCACCACGCAACGGAACGTTACGGTATTAAAGCTCTGGGAGAATGGTTAGTAAGAGAGCATGACCTTGAAGTTGAATTTATTGATATCGATAACCCAGTATAAACAAGTTGGATTTTGCGCAATAAAAAAGGGTTGAGATGCGAGTCTCAACCCTTTTTTCATACTGTTAGCTACTTATTCACGTTCGTGAAGTGGTGAAAACTCACGCTGTGTTTCACCCGTGTAAAGCTGGCGAGGGCGGCCAATTCGGTTGCCTGGATCACTATGCATTTCATTCCAGTGGGCGATCCATCCAATTGTACGAGACATAGCAAAGATCACTGTGAACATAGAGACAGGAATACCAATCGCTTTTAAAATGATTCCCGAGTAGAAATCAACATTCGGGTATAGTTTCTTCTCTACGAAATATTCATCAGAGAGTGCAATTCGCTCAAGCTCCATTGCCACATCTAAAAGTGGATCTTGGATATTAAGTTCCTTAAGCACTTCGTGACAAGCTTCCCGCATTACTGTTGCACGAGGGTCGTAGTTCTTATAAACACGGTGCCCAAAGCCCATTAGACGGAATGGGTCATCTTTGTCTTTCGCACGCTCTACGTACTCAGGAATGTTATCTACACTGCCGATCTCTTCAAGCATCTTCAGACACGCTTCGTTTGCACCACCGTGTGCAGGACCCCACAGAGACGCAATACCAGCAGCAATACATGCAAATGGGTTTGCACCAGAAGATCCAGCTAATCGAACCGTTGAAGTGGAAGCATTTTGCTCGTGGTCTGCGTGAAGCGTGAAAATCTTATCCATAGCACGTGCAACCACAGGATTCACTTCGTATTCCTCACAAGGGTTTGCAAACATCATGTGAAGGAAGTTTTCTGCGTAACTTAGGTCATTACGTGGATAAATGAATGGTTGGCCGATAGAGTATTTGTAACACATCGCAGCCAAGGTAGGCATCTTTGATAGTAAACGATAAGCAGCGATTTCACGGTGCGTATCGTTATGGATATCTAGGGAATCATGGTAAAACGCGGCTAGAGCACCAACAACACCACACATTACAGCCATTGGGTGCGCATCACGGCGGAATCCGTGGAAGAAGCTAGCAATTTGCTCATGGACCATTGTGTGGCGGGTAACCGTCGTTTTAAATTTTTCGTATTGCTCACGAGTAGGGGCTTCACCGTAAAGAAGAATGTAACAAACTTCTAAGTAGTCAGCGTTATTTGCTAACTGATCGATTGGAAAGCCTCGGTGCAGTAACACGCCCTTAGCGCCATCGATGTAGGTGATTTGAGATTCACAAGATGCAGTGGCAAGAAAACCAGGGTCAAAAGTAAAAAATCCATTTGCTCCCAGTTTTCGAACATCGATTACTTGCGGGCCAATAGTCCCGTCCATAATCGGCAGTTCGATTGGCGCTTTACCTTCAATATGAAGGGTCGCTTTCTTATCTGCCATAACAATCTCCTTTGTTTATTATTTAATCCGTCCAGGATGTTTATGTGCCATTTTTGTACGTTGGTTCGTTAACAAAGTCAATTTTTCTCCGCTGATGTGTGCACTTGTTTTGATTTTTTATGCGCATAAAGTTAAAAATCTGTTCTGTGTAGCAAAAAATGTTACATCAATTGTATTAGAATGTTGCTAGTCTTATAGTGACGCTGTAAATTTTGGGGGAAACCTTATAAATTCAAGGCTTGAAACAAATGTGAGGTGACGTTTCTTTCCTTGTTTGTTAACAAGTGTTTTACAATTAACCGGCCCGATTTGAGGGTTTTCTTGTTAAATAAATGTTAACTTTTGTAAGTTTGCAGCCAAATTTCGTTTATAACAATAAATGCTCAATGGAGCTGAGTGAGCAAGCCCGTGAAAGAAAGAAAGTCAAGACCTGTAAATCTAGATCTACAGACCATTCGCTTTCCTATCACTGCAATCGCATCAATATTACACCGGGTATCTGGTGTAATCACGTTTGTAGCGCTAGGTATTTTGTTATGGTTGCTGTCCATTTCTCTGTCATCCCCTGTTGGGTTCATGGAAGCCAGCGATATTGTCGATGGTTTTTTTGTGAAGCTAATTCTTTGGGGAATACTAACTGCTTTGGCCTATCATATTGCGGGTGGTATTCGCCACTTGCTAATGGATCTCGGTCATTTTGAAGAACTTGAGTCAGGAGCATTGAGTGCCAAAGTGGCATTTGGTGCGACGGCAGTTTTATCGTTATTGGCGGGGATTATGGTATGGTAAAACACGTTTCCTCTTTTGGTCGTAATGGTGTGCATGATTTCCTATTGATCCGTGCAACAGCCATCATTATGACGTTATACACTATCTATTTAGTGAGCTTCTGTGCGTTCACTGATATCTCTTACGCATCTTGGACCCAATTCTTTGGTGGTACTTTTACTAAAGTATTTACCATGCTTGCTTTGGCTTCCGTTTTAATTCATGCCTGGATTGGCTTGTGGCAAGTGCTAACTGATTACATCAAGTGCACCAAGCTACGAGGTGCACTTCAATTAAGTGTGATAGCCGTGCTATTGGGTTATTTCTTCTCTGGTCTGTTTATTTTGTGGGGTGCGTAAGTGACTATTCCAGTTCGTGAATTTGATGCCGTGGTTATCGGCGCTGGTGGTGCAGGTATGCGCGCTGCACTACAAATATCAGAGCAAGGCTTATCTTGTGCTTTGCTATCTAAAGTTTTTCCAACTCGTTCTCATACTGTTTCTGCGCAGGGTGGCATCACCGTTGCGCTTGGTAACTCGCATCAGGATAATTGGCAATGGCACATGTACGACACCGTAAAAGGTTCGGACTACATTGGTGATCAAAATGCAATCGAGTACATGTGTAAAAACGGTCCGGAGTCAGTAATCGAACTCGAGAAAATGGGTCTTCCATTCTCTCGCTTTGATAACGGTACAATTTACCAACGTCCGTTTGGTGGTCAGTCAAAAGAGTTTGGTGGTGAGCAAGCGGCTCGTACAGCAGCTGCGGCAGACCGTACAGG
Organism: Vibrio sp. NTOU-M3; assembly: GCF_040869035.1. Lineage (NCBI taxonomy): Bacteria > Pseudomonadati > Pseudomonadota > Gammaproteobacteria > Vibrionales > Vibrionaceae > Vibrio > Vibrio sp. NTOU-M3. The sequence continues at coordinate 2,387,041 of NZ_CP162100.1, read as the reverse complement.
TCACGCACTTCTTCATACGCTTTACCAACAAAATGTAAAACACAAGACAACTATTTTCTCTGAATGGTACGCACTAGACTTGGTGAAAAACCAAGATGGCGCGATCATGGGTTGTACCGCTATCTGTATGGAAACGGGCGAGATTTGTTACTTCAAATCGAAAGCAACCATTCTAGCAACAGGTGGTGCAGGTCGTATCTACGCGTCAACAACGAACGCACACATCAATACTGGTGATGGTGTTGGTATGGCACTTCGTGCTGGCGTTCCAATGCAAGACATGGAAATGTGGCAGTTCCATCCAACTGGTATCGCTGGTGCAGGTGTTCTTGTTACAGAAGGTTGTCGTGGTGAAGGTGGTTACCTTCTAAATAAAGACGGTGAGCGCTTCATGGAACGTTACGCACCAAACGCGAAAGACCTTGCAGGTCGTGACGTAGTAGCGCGTTCAATGATGATTGAAATCCGTGAAGGCCGCGGCTGTGATGGTCCTTGGGGTCCGCACATCAAGCTGAAACTGGATCACCTAGGTAAAGACGTTCTTGAATCTCGTCTACCAGGTATCTGTGAGCTTTCGCGTACATTCGCACACGTGGACCCAGTGAAAGAGCCAATTCCAGTAATCCCAACCTGTCACTACATGATGGGCGGTGTTCCAACACAAGTTTCAGGTCAAGCAATCAAGCAGACTGCTGACGGCAATGACGTTGAAGTTCAAGGTCTATACGCGTGTGGTGAAATCGCGTCGGTATCAGTACACGGTGCAAACCGTCTGGGTGGTAACTCACTGCTTGACCTTGTGGTATTCGGTCGCGCGACAGGTTTACACCTTGGCGAAACATTGGCTGCACAAGCTGAAGCTCGCCCTGCGACAGAATCTGATATTGAAGCATCTCTAGCGCGTACTATGCGTTGGGAAAACAGCACTGGTGGTGAAGACCCAGTTCAAATCCGTAAAGATCTGCAATCTTGCATGCAAAATAGTTTCTCGGTGTTCCGTGAAGGCGATGCAATGGCAACAGGTCTAGAAGAGCTAAAAGTGATTCGTGAGCGTCTACAGGATGCACACCTTGCTGATAAGTCTTCTGAATTCAACACGCAACGCATTGAATGTCTAGAGTTAGATAACTTGATGGAAACTGCGTTCTCAACAGCAGTGGCGGCTAACTACCGTACTGAAAGCCGTGGTGCACATGCTCGCTTCGACTTCCCAGAGCGTGATGATGAAAACTGGCTATGCCACTCTATCTACAATCCGGAAACGGAAGCGATGACGAAGCGTGATGTAAACATGACGCCAGTGCATCGTGAAGCTTTCCCGCCGAAAGTACGTACTTACTAAAGGGAGGATATGACCATGAAATTGAACTTCTCTTTATACCGCTACAATCCGGATGTGGACACTAAACCTTACATGAAGGATTACATTCTTGACGTGGAAGAAGGCTCAGACATGATGGTTCTGGATGCGCTGATTCTGCTAAAAGAGCAAGATCCGAGCATCGCGTTCCGTCGTTCCTGCCGTGAAGGCGTATGTGGTTCTGACGGCCTAAATATGAATGGTAAAAACGGCCTAGCATGTATCACACCGCTATCTGCATTGCAGGGTGACAAGATTGTCATTCGCCCACTACCGGGTTTACCTGTGGTACGTGATCTCATCGTTGATATGACTCAGTTTTACGATAATTACGCGAAAGTAAAACCGTTCCTAATCGATGATGACAAATTGCCACCATCGCGAGAAAATCTGCAATCGCCAGATGAGCGCGCCCATTTAGATGGTTTATACGAATGTATCATGTGTGCGTGCTGCACCACATCGTGTCCTTCATTCTGGTGGAATCCTGATAAGTTTATTGGGCCTGCGGGCTTACTAGCTGCTTACCGATGGCTAATTGATAGTCGAGATACGGCTACGGATGAACGTTTGTCAGATTTAGACGATGCATTTAGCGTTTTTCGTTGCCATAGCATCATGAATTGTGTAAGTGTTTGTCCTAAGGGACTAAATCCGACGAAAGCTATTGGTCATATTAAGAGTATGCTGGTTAATCGTTCGATTTAATTTAATAAAACAAATTGCCGATCCAGAGGGTCGGCTCTTTATAGCTCGGCGTAGACCGACGCAAACGTGAAAACTACTGGTTAAGGGAAAATATGCACAACGGCGTGATGAAGGCATGGCTCGAGTCTTCACACTTGGCTGGCGCCAATGCAACCTACGTAGAAGAACTCTACGAACTGTATCTAAGTGACCCCGATCAGGTAAGTGAGGAGTGGAGACGTGTATTTGATGGTTTGCCTGTGCAAGCCTCTGAGGTGGTGGAACAGCCACATTCACGTGTCCGTGATTACTTCCGACGACTCGCTCAAGAAACAAAGCATTACAATGTCCAAGTTAGTGATCCTGATGTCGATGCTAAACAAGTAAAAGTTCTACAGCTTATCAATGCTTATCGTTTTCGTGGGCATCAAGCTGCAAACCTAGACCCCCTAGGTCTATGGAAAAGAGATGCGGTTCAAGATCTTGATCCTTCCTTCCATACTCTTACCGAAGACGACTTCCAAGAAACGTTTAATGTAGGTTCTTTTGCTATTGGTCAAGAGACCATGGTGCTTAAAGATCTCTACGATGCACTGAAGAAAACTTACTGTGGTTCTATCGGTGCTGAGTATATGCACATGACAAACACTGAGCAAAAGCGTTGGATTCAACAGCGTTTAGAATCAGTGGTAGGTCAACCATCATTTAACGACGAGGAAAAGCGTGCATTCTTAGAAGAGCTTACAGCTGCTGAAGGCCTTGAGCGTTATTTAGGGGCTAAATTCCCTGGGGCTAAACGTTTCTCGTTAGAAGGTGGTGATGCCCTGATCCCAATGACGAAAGAGATTATTCGTCATGCTGGTGGTCAAGGGATGCGTGAAGTTGTGGTTGGTATGGCTCACCGTGGACGTTTGAACATGCTGGTCAACGTTCTTGGTAAAAAGCCTCAAGACCTGTTCGACGAGTTTGCTGGTAAGCATGATGAAACATGGGGAACGGGTGACGTTAAATATCACCAAGGTTTTTCTGCTGATTTTGCAACGCCAGGTGGCGATGTACATTTAGCGCTAGCCTTCAACCCATCCCACCTTGAAATTGTTAACCCAGTGGTTATTGGTTCAGTACGTGCTCGTCAAGACCGCTTGAATGATAAGAATGGTGATGCTGTTCTTCCTATCACTATCCACGGTGACTCTGCCATTGCGGGTCAAGGTGTAGTTCAAGAAACATTCAACATGTCTCAGGCTCGCGGTTTCTGTGTCGGTGGTACAGTTCGAATCGTGGTGAATAACCAAGTTGGTTTCACGACATCTAATCCTCGTGATACGCGTTCAACCATGTACTGTACTGATATCGCTAAAATGGTACAGGCACCTATATTCCACGTGAATGCTGATGATCCTGAAGCAGTTGCTTTTGTTGCCCGCCTGGCTCTGGATTATCGCAATACGTTTAAGCGTGATGTTGTGATTGATCTAGTTTGTTATCGCCGCCATGGTCATAACGAAGCAGATGAGCCAAATGCAACTCAGCCTTTGATGTACCAGAAAATCAAAAAGCACCCAACGCCTCGTAAACTGTATGCAGATGTATTGATAGACCGTGGTGAGTTCGATATTGAAACGGCAACCCAGCTGGTTAATGAATACCGTGATGCATTAGATCATGGTGAAGTCGTTGTTAAAGAATGGCGTCCGATGGCATTGCACTCTGTTGATTGGTCACCTTACCTTGGACACGACTGGAACATCGATTGGGACAGTCAAGTTGATGCTGAACGCTTGAAAGAGTTAGGCAATAAGGTATGTCAGTTCCCTGAAAGTCATAAGCTTCAAAGTCGAGTGAATAAGCTGTACAACGATCGTTTATCTATGATGAATGGTGAGAAGCAGATCGACTGGGGTATGGCTGAAACGCTTGCCTATGCAACATTGGTTGATGATGGAAAACGTATTCGAATTTCTGGCCAAGACTCAGGACGTGGCACATTCTTCCATCGTCACTCAGTTCTGCATAACCAAACAGACGCCAGCACATTTATTCCACTAGCGAATATTCATGACAAACAAGGGCCATTCCAAGTGTTTGACTCGGTATTGTCTGAGGAAGCCGTACTTGCATTTGAATACGGCTATGCGACGGCAGAGCCAAGTGGTTTAACGCTATGGGAAGCGCAGTTTGGTGATTTCGCTAACGGTGCCCAAGTTGTTATTGACCAATTTATTTCATCAGGTGAGCAAAAGTGGGCGCGTTTATGTGGTCTAACGATGTTACTGCCTCATGGTTATGAAGGTCAGGGGCCAGAGCACTCATCCGCTCGTCTTGAACGATACCTACAGTTATGTGCTGAGCAAAACATGCAAGTTGTTGTGCCATCAACACCTGCTCAGGTTTACCACATGCTGCGTCGTCAGGTCGTTCGTCCAATGAGACGTCCTTTGATTGTAATGTCTCCTAAATCATTACTTCGTCATCCGTTGTGTACGTCTTCTATCGAAGAGCTTGCCAATGGTACGTTCCAGCCTGCTATTGGTGAAATTGACAATATTGCTCCAGAAAAAGTGAAACGTGTTGTTTTTTGTTCTGGCAAGGTCTACTTCGATCTACTTGAACAGCGCCGAAATAATGAGCAAGACGATGTTGCTATTGTACGTATCGAGCAACTGTATCCATTCCCACTTGAGGAAGTACAAGCCTCGATCGCCGAGTACAAAAATGTTGTCGATTTTGTATGGTGTCAGGAAGAGCCTCAGAACCAAGGTGCTTGGTACTGTAGTCAACATAATTTCCGTGCTGCGATTCCTACAGGAGCTGACCTTAAATATGCAGGACGACCTGCTTCAGCGTCCCCTGCGGTTGGTTATATGTCAGTACACTTGAAACAGCAAAAAGCGTTAGTTGAAGACGCTTTAAACGTGAATGCAAAAACTTCGGATTAAGAACTAGAAGTAAAAGGAAGAAACAGATATGACTATTGAAATTCTGGTTCCAGATTTACCTGAATCAGTGGCCGACGCAACTGTTGCAACATGGCACAAACAACCAGGCGACGCCGTTGAGCGTGATGAAGTTCTGGTTGATATTGAAACTGATAAAGTTGTGCTTGAAGTGCCAGCTCCTGAAGCCGGTGTTTTAGAAGCCATTATTGAAGAAGAAGGTGCAACTGTACTTTCTAAACAATTAATCGCTAAGCTTAAGCCTGGTGCTGTCGCTGGTGAGCCTACAACAGATACAACGGAAGAAACAGAAGCGTCTCCAGATAAGCGTCATAAAGCTGCGCTTACTGAAGAAAGCAACGATGCACTTAGCCCTGCCGTTCGTCGACTGCTTGCTGAACATAGCTTAGAAGCATCCCAAGTGAAAGGTACAGGTGTTGGTGGTCGTATTACTCGAGAAGATATTGACGCTCACCTAGCTAACGCGAAGGCTGCACCGAAAGCAGAAGCCTCTGCAGTGGTTGAAGCGCCAGCAGCAGCCCGCAGCCAAAAACGTGTACCAATGACGCGTCTACGTAAGACAGTGGCAAACCGTCTTCTAGAAGCTAAAAACAATACGGCTATGCTCACGACGTTTAATGAAGTGAACATGAAGCCAATTATGGATCTTCGTAAGCAATACAAAGATCAGTTCGAAGAGCGTCACGGTACTCGTCTTGGTTTCATGTCTTTCTACGTAAAAGCAGTAACAGAAGCACTGAAACGTTACCCAGAAGTGAACGCATCTATCGATGGTGATGACATCGTTTACCACAATTACTTCGATATCAGTATGGCGGTTTCTACGCCACGTGGTCTAGTGACGCCAGTTCTAAAAGATTGTGACACACTAGGTTTTGCTGACATTGAAAAAGGCATTAAAGAGCTCGCAATTAAAGGCCGTGACGGTAAGCTAACCGTTGATGAACTGATGGGTGGTAATTTCACTATCACAAATGGCGGGGTATTTGGCTCATTGATGTCGACGCCAATCATCAACCCACCACAATCGGCAATCTTGGGTATGCACAAAATCCAAGAGCGTCCAATGGCAGTTGATGGCAAAGTAGAAATTTTGCCAATGATGTACCTAGCACTCTCTTATGACCACCGTTTGATTGATGGTCGTGAATCAGTAGGATTCCTTGTCACCATTAAGGAGCTACTGGAAGATCCAGCGCGTCTGCTATTAGACGTTTAATATCGCTAAAACGTCGAGTTATCTCTGATAGCTCGACGTTTTTTGCACCTAAGGCTAGACTTGCTCAGCGTCTGGCCTTCATTTGAGTCGTATAGGCACTCTGAATATATGGCTTACTTGAGAAGACCCTACAGACGCATCGTAAAAGCGGTGTTATGGAAATAATAAATCCCTTAAGGGAATAACAAACGGAATATCAAAATGAATTTGCATGAATATCAAGCCAAACAGCTGTTTGCAGAATTCGGTTTGCCAGTGCCGGAAGGCTACGCATGCGATACGCCTCAAGAAGCCTTTGAAGCGGCTGGCCGTATCAGCACTCAAAAGAAAGTAGTGAAATGTCAGGTCCATGCGGGTGGACGTGGTAAAGCTGGTGGCGTTGAGCTACACGATACGAAAGACGGCGTTAAAGAGTTTGCACAAAAGTGGCTAGGTAAAAACCTAGTAACTTACCAAACAGATGCAAATGGTCAGCCTGTCACTAAGATTCTAGTTGAAGAAGCATCGAACATTGCTAACGAACTTTACCTAGGCGCAGTTGTTGACCGTGCAACTCGTAAAGTTGTATTCATGGCATCTACTGAAGGTGGTGTTGAAATCGAGAAAGTTGCAGAAGAGACTCCAGAGTTGATTCACAAAGCAGCTATCGACCCATTAGTAGGTCCTCAAGCTTACCAAGGCCGTGAACTAGCATTCAAGCTAGGTCTTGAAGGCGACCAAATCAAACAATTTGTTAAGATCTTCATGGGTCTTGGCAACATGTTCTCTCAGTACGATCTTGCTCTACTAGAGATCAACCCTCTTGTGATTACTGGCGAAGGCAACTTGCTATGCCTTGACGGTAAGATCAACATCGACTCTAACGCAATGTATCGTCAGCCTAAGCTACGTGAAATGCACGACCCTTCGCAAGAAGATGAGCGTGAAGCACACGCTGCTCAGTGGGAATTGAACTACGTAGCACTAGACGGAAATGTTGGCTGTATGGTTAACGGTGCAGGTCTAGCAATGGGTACGATGGATATCGTAAATCTACACGGCGGCAAGCCAGCTAACTTCCTAGACGTAGGTGGCGGCGCAACAAAAGAGCGTGTAGCAGAAGCATTCAAGATCATCCTATCTGACGACAATGTAAAAGCAGTACTAGTAAATATCTTCGGTGGTATCGTGCGCTGTGACATGATCGCTGAAGGTATTATCGGTGCAGTTAAAGAGGTAGGCGTAAGCGTACCAGTAGTTGTTCGTCTAGAAGGTACTAACGCAGACCTAGGTCGCGAAGTTCTTGCTAATTCTGATGTTGATATCATTGCAGCTGAGTCGCTAACTGACGCAGCTAAGAAAGTTGTTGCTGCTGCGGAGGGCAAATAATGTCTGTACTAGTTAATAAAGACACCAAAGTAATCTGTCAGGGTTTCACTGGTGGTCAAGGTACTTTTCACTCTGAGCAAGCTATCGCATACGGTACACAGATGGTTGGTGGTGTTTCTCCGGGTAAAGGCGGTCAAACTCATCTAGGCCTTCCTGTATTCAATACAGTACGTGAAGCAGTAGAAGCAACTGGCGCAACAGCAACAGTTATCTACGTACCAGCACCTTTCTGTAAAGATGCAATCCTAGAAGCGATTGATGCGGGTATCGAGCTAATCGTGACCATCACTGAAGGCATCCCTACAACCGATATGATCGACGTGAAGGTGAAGCTAGAAGAAACTGGCGTTCGCATGATTGGTCCTAACTGTCCGGGTCTAATCACTCCAGATGAGTGTAAGATTGGTATCATGCCTGGTCATATCCACAAGAAAGGTAAAGTGGGTATCGTATCTCGCAGCGGTACACTAACTTACGAAGCAGTTAAGCAGACTACAGACGAAGGTTTTGGTCAGTCTACTTGTGTAGGTATCGGTGGTGACCCCATCCCAGGTTCAAACTTTATCGACATCCTGAAGCTGTTCCAAGAAGACCCTGAAACTGAAGCAATTGTAATGATTGGTGAAATCGGTGGAACTGCAGAAGAAGAAGCTGCTGCGTTCATTAAAGAGAATGTCACTAAGCCAGTGGTTTCTTACATTGCAGGTGTAACAGCTCCTCCGGGTAAGCGTATGGGTCACGCAGGTGCAATCATTTCTGGTGGTAAAGGTACTGCGGAAGACAAGTTTGCAGCTCTAGAAGCGGCAGGCGTTAAGACTGTGAAGTCTCTAGCTGACATCGGTAAAGGTTTACGCGAAATCACGGGTTGGTAATTGAACCAATTTGGAAAAGGAAAGGCTTGGTTTACCAAGCCTTTTTTAATTGATCACATATAGTTTATTTATCCAGTTTCTTTTCTAATGCAATCAACCTCGATGTCAGATCCGCGACTTTCTTTTCAAGTTCTTCGATTCTGTTGTTTTCATTTGATTCAGTTGCAGCAATTTCGACTTTAGGTACTCGATTAGCATTTTTCCATGTTTTGATCGTCGTAATAAGGGCTGGAATAGGCACATTGCTACTTAATCTTGCTTTGACCAAAGCTACAGTCGGTTCTTTTCCCTGATTTTGTAGTTGCTGCATTATCCCATGCAATTCTTCGGTTACATCTTTAGTTAACATCCTCTATTCCTGTGTCAAATCGGTGATACAACCATATTATAACCTTTCTATCGAGAAGATATGCTTGCTTAGTGAGTTGCTTTGCACAATGTTATTAAAACACGAGTAGCCCAATAGCCTGATGCTTTGTGAGAGATCGCTTACTTGAATGTGAGAGGAGTCTTTTAAGCGAAAGAGTTTTTATATTTAGTTTGCCCTAACTTGTTGATCTTTTACGGTTTCTTGTTCTTTAATTATGATTTGCTCTATTGATATAAGTGGAAGGATATTGTTGGGAAAAGCAATATTGGTACAGTAGAACCTGTTGGTTGGAAGCTGACATGGAAGGACAGGCAAAGGATAGTGTAGCCACGGCAGGAAACCGTGTTGATTTTTATTAGGAAGAAGTAAAGGGCAATACTTCGCCACTATTTTGAAGGAATAGGTAGTGCTCTAGACAGCAAAAGGTGTTGGTACTAGAGGGCGAGGGACACCGCTTGGGATGGCGTAGACATATACAGATTACTGTAATGTAGTAAGGGATATATGGAGTAAAATCAGCAGGATGCTATGTGATAAGCTACTAGCCCCATACTTTTATGTTGGGGCTTTTCTTTACCCAAGACCTGCTTGATTATGAGAATAATTACAATTACATAAATAAACTCATACTCAGATCAATATATACAATAGTGAGTTGGTTTAACGTTTCGACCTTCACTTAGTCAGTCGATTTGATTTGCAAAACCAAGGGTATGGTGATGACAATTGTAACTCGAAGAACGCTTTTAGTGCCTTATAGTGAGTCACTACAGTCAGATTTTTTGATGCTTAACTGCTGCGCGAAAAATCGTGCGGAAATGAATGGACCTCATACCGTCGCCAGCGCAAAACAACTGTTTCAGCGTATTCTTAATGACCCAAGTATTTACTCGATGGCAGTGCTAGATATTCAAACTCGTGAATATATGGGGCATGTGTTTATATCAGAGATAGACAGTGCGCCAGAGCTTGGTTATCTCTTTGACAAAACCTATTGGGGAAAAGGGCTTGGTACTGAGGCTGTCAAAGCTTTCTTTTCAAGAGCATGTTGGGAACTGAACTTAGAAACAGTCAAAGCGACTGCAAATACTCATCATACTGCGTCGCTCTCAATCCTTAATAAACTGGGCTTTGTTTTGGTTGGTGAGCATGAAGACACGTTCGGGCCTTTTTTGGAGTTTGTTTTCACATCCGATGTGGAGGCAGATGAAAATTGCCAGCTTGAAAGCCATACATAGTGAGTTCTCCGACGTAGCAATCGTCTCCAAGCGAAGAAAACTCAAATTGATACACTGTATGCCAACGCCAGATTCCGTCTGGCGTTTTTATTTTATGGGCTTTGAGAGCGATACTGATCATTTGCAGTTCAAGCTGTTCACATTTACGGTTTACAATGTTTTTCGCAATTTCAGCTTGACGCCGTTGCTGCCAAAACAAAAAACAAACCATTGATAGCGCTAATATAGCAAATAAATCAGTCATCATTGCTTACCCCTTAGTTGCTTGCTGGAGTTTAATTAGAGCTTGGGAAAGCTCTGGTGATGGACTGCTATGTAGCAGGGGTAGCAATACCAACCGTAATTGAGGCAACATCACCAAGTCGGCAAATAGCTGATTAAATAATGGCTGATTTCCTGTTTGTGCTAAGCGTAACAAGAATGTCTCAGCAAGGGCGCTGTCTGCCAGTAAATGCCAGCTTCTTCCTGCGATACCTATCAGCACTTCTTGATGGCTTAACCGAGGGGAGGCGAGTACCTGCTCTAGAATTGGCTGAGCTAAGCTCCTATCAGCACCCGATAAAGCGCGGACTAATGCTCCAAGTAAAAAAAGATCAGGGTCTGAACTGGATATTTGCTGCTGCGCCATCTCAGCGATGCGTATGGCGAGCTTTTCCGGCAGCGGAGTATGTTCTAAAGCCCCAAGCAATGCATAGAGAGGCTCAGCTGGTAAATGAGGCAGTGCTTTACGAAGGTTTACACCGTTTTGCTCTTGTCCTAGGCGTGCACACATGTCGGTGACACCTTGCAATCCGACTGTTTGCCACTTCTCCCACCCTAAACTACCAGAAAAGTAGTGCTGTGCATGTTCGTAGTATTGGCTGCAGGGTAGAGCTAAGAGAGCGCGTACCTGACTATGAAATACCGCCATCTTGTCTTCGGCAGGTTTAAACGTATATGGGTTATTTGCGAGTTTTTGCTGTTGCTCTTCGGACATATTATCTTGTAAGCGACTTCCCATCGCTTCAACAACAAATTTGATGAAATTACCCACATCGGACTGCTTTAACAACCCTCTTTCATCCAGTTCAAATTTAAGAAACCATATCCACGGTTGGTTATGTTCATTCCAGTATGCAATGGCTAGATGCGCTTTACGCTGCATTGGATAAGGGTAGGGTTGTTGGCCTTGCTCAACCTTTTCAAAGACATGGCTGTCGATAGGACTGATGCGTCGTCCTAGATCGAAAATCTGGTACTGGCAGTGACTATTGATCAATAGCTGAGTAAGAGTATGAATCGTTTCCATGGAAGAATTGTCCTAACTTTCTTTCCCTTATAAATGGTACTCTATTGCTGATTTTCAAGGTCTTGAAGAAGATAATGAAGAAAGAAGAACAAATATTAATGTTACTCAAGCAACTGCAAGTCACTATGATGCGGTTAGAGCTTTGGCAGGAGACTTCCCCTGCCAACGATGCGCTTGAAAGCACCGAACCTTTTGCTATTGATGTATTAGCACCTCATGAGTGGCTGCAGTGGGTATTTATTCCCAAGATGGAGTCGATATTGCTTCACCGAGAAAAACTCCCTGCTGGTTTTAGAATGTCGCCTTATTTTGAAGAAAGCTGGAAAGATGAAACACACCTAGAGTCATTGATTGTGATTATTCGACAAATTGAAGAGGCATGTGCTTGATGTTAGAAATTGTCTATCAAGATGAATATTTTGTCGCCGTCAATAAGCCTGCTGGAATGTTAGTTCACCGAAGTTGGTTAGATAAGCATGAAACCCAATTTGTGATGCAGACACTGCGTGATCAGATTGGTCAACATGTTTTTCCACTACACCGTTTAGATAGACCAACTTCCGGAGTGTTGATGTTTGCGCTTTCGAGTGAAGTCGCATCACAAGTGATGCCGATGTTTGCGAATCATGAAATGGAAAAGACCTATCATGCGATTGTACGCGGATGGATTGTTGAAGAAGGACGCTTAGATTACCCGCTAAAAGTTGAGTTAGATAAGATAGCGGATAAACATGCAAGTCAGGAGAAAGAGGCCCAAGACGCGATTACTGATTATTGTCCTCTTGCTCAGGTAGAAATCCCCTATTCGACAGGAAAGTTTCCAACCACACGATATTGTTTGATGGAGTTAAAGCCTCTAACAGGACGAAAGCATCAGCTGAGACGTCATATGGCGCACTTACGTCATCCAATCGTTGGTGACACGACGCATGGTGATGGAAAACACAATAAGCTATTTCGAGAGGTTTATGACTCTCATCGCTTGTTGTTGCATGCATCGAAGTTGGTGTTTACCCATCCGTTTAGTCAGCAAACAGTGGTGATTAAAGCGGGATTTGATGATACTTGGAAAAAACTGTGTTCTGAGTTTAACTGGATTTTACCGCAATAAAAAAGCCCTCATCAGAGGGCTTTTTTACAATGATAAATGATCATTTTTCAAGGTAGCTGCGAATTGATTGTTCAATTCCCTTAGCATCCAATCCTAGTTCTTCATGAAGTTCCTCTTGAGTACCTTGGGCGATGAATTCATCAGGTAAACCAAGGTTCAAAACTGGTTTCAATAGCTTTTCTTTCATCATGAACTCAATCACGCCAGCACCAGCGCCGCCAGCGATGGCATTTTCTTCAAGAGTGATGAGAACATCATGCTCATTGGCCAACTGCTTAATTAATGCTTCATCAAGTGGTTTGACAAAACGCATATCTGCAACTGTTGCATTCAACGCTTCTGCCGCTTTAAGTGCGTTGTCTAAGAACGTGCCGAAACTTAGAATTGCGACTTTCTCTCCTTGACGAACGAGGCGACCTTTACCGATTTCAAGTGCAGTAAATTCTTTTTCGATCTCAGTGCCCCGGCCTGTACCGCGAGGGTAACGAACAGCAGAAGGCCCGGTATGCTTATGACCTGTATAGAGCATCTGACGACACTCATTTTCGTCACTTGGTGCCATGATCACCATATTAGGAATACAGCGCATAAAACTAAGGTCGAAAGCCCCTTGGTGGGTTTGGCCATCGGCGCCGACTAAACCTGCTCGATCAATCGCAAACATTACAGGCAAGTCCATGATAGCAACGTCATGAATCAACTGATCGTAGCCACGCTGTAGGAAGGTTGAATAGATGGCTACGATTGGGCTATCACCCGCAATAGCCATACCTGTTGCTAATGTTACAGCGTGTTGCTCTGCAATCGCCACGTCGAAGTATTGATTCGGGTATTCTTTCGAGAATCGAACCATGCCAGAGCCTTCACGCATTGCAGGCGTTATGGCCATAAGCTTGGGGTCTTGGGCCGCCATATCACAGAGGAAATCACCAAAAATCTTCGAGAAAGATGGCTTGCCACCGTTACTCTTAGGCAGTGAGTTATGGCTAGGGTCAAATTTAGGTACACCGTGATAACCAATAGGGTCTTTCTCGGCAGGTGCGTAGCCTTTACCTTTTTTGGTCATAATGTGTAAGAACTGCGGGCCTTTTAACTCACGCATATTGCGGAGTGTTTTGACCAGTTCAATGACATCGTGACCATCCACTGGGCCAATGTAGTTAAAACCAAGCTCTTCGAAAAGAGTGCCTGGAACTACCATACCTTTTAAATGCTCTTCAGTACGACGCACCAGCTCTTTAATTGGAGGGATACCAGAAAGGACCTTTTTCCCACCTTCACGAATGGAGGTGTACAAACTGCCTGACAATACTTGTGCTAAGTGGTTATTGAGCGCGCCAACATTTTCTGAAATCGACATTTCGTTGTCATTTAGAACCACTAGCATGTCAGGATGAATATCCCCTGCGTGGTTCATTGCTTCAAAAGCCATACCAGCAGTGATGGCACCATCGCCAATAACACTGACTACTTTACGATTTTGGCCTTCTTTGTCTGCACTGATTGCCATTCCTAAAGCCGCACTAATTGAAGTGGATGAGTGACCGACAGATAAGGTGTCGTATTCACTTTCTTCTCTCCACGGGAAAGGGTGCAGCCCATTTTTTTGGCGAATGGTTGGCATTTGTTCGCGACGGCCAGTTAAGATCTTATGTGGGTATGCTTGGTGGCCCACATCCCAAATTAACTGATCAAAAGGGGTGTTGTAGACATAGTGAAGTGCTACCGTCAGCTCAACCGTGCCCAAGCCAGATGCTAGGTGACCACTAGACTGGCTAACTGAATTTAATAAGTATGTGCGTAGTTCCTCACACAGCTCCGGCAGCGTCTCTTTGGGTAAGCTGCGTAGCTCATCAGGTGTATTTGCCAGTGCCAGTGTTGGATACTTTGAAATATTAAGAGTCATATAGTTGCGCGCTTTTAGTTTAGTTCTTGCGCTCGATGACGTATCGGGCGAACTCTTCGAGTAACTCTGTATTGTATGGGATTGCTTCTAACGCTTGAAGTGCCTCTTGCAACAGAGTATGAGCTTTGTTTACTGCGCCTTCCAAGCCAAGTAAAGCTGGGTAGGTGCTTTTATTCAATTCTTGATCGGAACCTTGAGGCTTGCCTAAGGTCTCGGTGTCACTAATGATATCTAAAATGTCGTCTTGAACCTGAAACGCCAGACCAATTGCATCCGCAAATTGATCCAGTTGCGGCAATATGGCTTTGCCTTTTTCGCCAGCGGCCAATGCGCCAAGGCGAATGGCACATTTAATTAATGCACCTGTTTTGTTTCTGTGGATCTCTTCTAACTCAGCTATCGATATCGCTTTATTTTCTGCCGCTAAATCCAATGCTTGACCCATACACATACCTTGTGCGCCAGATGCCTCCGCTAAGACCTGCACCATACGAATTCGGTTGGTTTCAGCTTGTGGCGCAAGTTGGCCTTCGGCCAAAATGGTAAATGCCAGTGTTTGCAGCGCGTCGCCTGTCAGAATCGCCGTTGCTTCATCAAATTTTATGTGGCATGTCGGCTGACCTCTGCGCAGCGCATCATCGTCCATTGCAGGTAAGTCATCATGGATCAGCGAATAGGCATGAATGCATTCGACAGCAGATGCTGGTGTATCGAGATCTGCAAGCTCAATACCGAGCATTTCGCCAGTAATATAGACTAAGAAAGGACGTGCGCGTTTGCCTCCCAATAAAAGGCCATAACGCATTGCCTCAATTAAGGCTTGGTTCTGATGTGGAAGTTGAGTCAGCCAGTTTTCTAGCTGCTGATTATTTCTTTGTTGGTAAGAGGGTAGAGCCTCAAGCATAAAGCGATCTTCTTTGGTACGGTTATTCAGACTGAGAATCAAATTCACTCAATGGAGCATCATCGTTATCTTGCAACAAGATACTGACACGCTGCTCGGCATCACTCAGTTTGGTTTGACCAGCTCGGGCTAGAGCAATACCACGTTCGAATTTTTTCAAAGCGTCGTCTAAAGACAGGTCACCATTTTCAAGCTGATCAACCAGTGTGTCCAACTCGTCAATTGTGGCTTCAAAAGTCATATTTTCAGGTTTTTTGCTCGCCATAACTTATCTACGTTTCGAAAGATGCACGAAAGTTACCTTAGCAGGTAATGATGGTCAAATTTAACCGAGTAAAATTGTCAGAAAAATAGATTTTACACATGCATGTCCACAAAAGGAAAAAGGTCATCAACAGCGGCGTATTTATAGTCTAGTATGACAAATAAGCAGGCTAAGCCTAATTTGTGTGAGTGTGATACCAATAAAACATTAAAGATCTGAGCATGTTGCCGATATAATTTGGTAGAAGCTTTAAAGATAGCATGAGGAGTGCTTTGTGGATTTAGCAACGCTGATAGGACTCATTGGCGGCTTTGCTTTCGTGATCATGGCAATGATTTTAGGCGGAAGCATCATGATGTTCATCGACGTGACGTCGATTTTGATCGTTGTGGGCGGCTCAACTTTCGTTGTGTTAATGAAATTTACCATGGGGCAATTCTTTGGTGCCACGAAAATCGCTGGTAAAGCATTCATGTTTAAAGCCGATGAACCAGAGGATTTGATCGCGAAAGTGGTTGAAATGGCTGATGCGGCACGTAAAGGCGGTTTCTTAGCTCTAGAAGAGATGGAAATCACCAACAGCTTTATGCAAAAAGGCATCGACTTATTAGTGGATGGTCATGATGCCGATGTCGTCCGTGCGGCATTGCAAAAAGATATCGCGTTAACTGATGAGCGTCACGAGCAAGGTGCTGGTGTATTTCGAGCGTTTGGTGACGTAGCGCCAGCCATGGGGATGATAGGTACATTGGTGGGTCTGGTTGCGATGTTATCAAACATGGATGACCCAAAAGCCATTGGTCCTGCGATGGCAGTTGCACTTCTTACCACGCTCTATGGTGCGATTCTTTCCAACATGGTTTTCTTCCCAATCGCCGACAAACTTTCACTTCGTCGTGAGCAAGAAAAACTTAACCGTCGTTTGATCATGGATGGGGTGCTCGCGATTCAAGATGGTCAAAACCCTCGTGTTATTGATAGTTATCTGAAGAATTACCTCAATGAAGGTAAACGTGCGCTTGATGTAGATAACGAGTAAGGAAGCACAATGGATGATGATAACGAATGCAAATGTCCGCCACCCGGCCTTCCATTATGGATGGGAACATTTGCGGACCTGATGTCACTGCTGATGTGCTTCTTCGTACTTCTGCTTTCGTTTTCAGAAATGGACGTGCTGAAGTTCAAACAGATTGCAGGTTCAATGAAGTTTGCCTTTGGTGTTCAAAACCGTTTAGAAGTGAAAGATATCCCTAAAGGGACCAGCATTATTGCGCAAGAATTTAGGCCTGGTCGGCCAGAGCCAACGCCTATTGATGTCATCATGCAGCAAACCATAGACATTACGCAGCAGACGCTTGAATTCCATGAAGGGGAATCGGATAGAGCAGGCGGAACTCAGCGCGATCAAGGTAAGATGACGGGAGGCCAATCGCCTGAAACATCGACCAAGAACAATCAGAATTCCGAATCGGATCAGACTCAGCAACAATCTGAGGCGATGTCTGAAGAGATGGAAACCGTCATGGAAGCCATCAAGAAAGCGCTGGAACGTGAAATCGAACAAGGGGCGATTGAAGTCGAAAACCTTGGCCAACAAATTGTGATTCGGATTCGAGAAAAGGGAGCGTTCCCAGAAGGTTCGGCATTCTTGCAACCGAAATTCCGTCCTCTGGTTCGTCAAATTGCAGAACTAGTCAAAGACGTTCCGGGCATTGTGCGGATCTCTGGCCACACTGATAACCAACGAGTCGATTCAGAGTTGTATCGTTCCAACTGGGATTTATCTGCACAGCGTGCAGTATCGGTTGCTCAAGAGATGGAAAAAGTACGTGGCTTTTCTCATCAACGTCTGCGAGTTCGCGGTATGGCAGATACGGCTCCTCTAGGGCCAAATGATACGGAAGCTCAACGCTCAAGAAACCGGCGAGTGGAAATCAGTATTATGCAGGGTGAGCCTTTATATAGTGATGAAGTGCCATCCACACCGCAATAAGCCAAACAAGAGGCGAGCTGAAAAGCTCGTCTTTTTTATGGTCATTTCATCATGTATAATCTTGCGCCCTTAGAGAGTGATGATCTTGTCATCACTACCGTAGATTGCGAACTAAACCGCGAAAGCTGCTAACTAGTGAAGTGAAGTATGAAATTTATCGTAAAGCCCCATCCAGAAATTTTTGTTAAAAGTGAATCTGTGCGTAAGCGCTTCACGAAGATCCTAGAATGCAACATTCGCAACATCATTCAGAGCCGCACTGAGTCGGTAGCGGTATTTAACCGTCGAGACCACATTGAAGTCACTTCTGAAAGTGATCAGTATTTCAATGAAGTACTTCAAGTACTTACTCATACTCCGGGTATTCATCATGTACTGGAAGTTCAGCAATCTGAATTCAAAGATTTGCACGACATCTACGAGCAAGTACTGGAACTGAATCGTCCAAACATTGAAAACAAAACGTTTGTGGTGCGTGCAAAACGTCGTGGTAAACATGATTTCACCTCCATTGAACTCGAGCGTTATGTTGGTGGTGGCCTTAACCAAGCGGTAGAAAGTGCCAAAGTTAAACTGCAAAACCCAGATGTCACCGTGAAGATTGAAGTGGCGGGTGAGAAGTTAAACCAAATCATTGCTCGCCATAAAGGATTAGGTGGTTTCCCTCTTGGTACCCAAGAAGACGTATTAAGCTTGATCTCCGGTGGTTTTGACTCTGGCGTATCAAGCTACTTACACATCAAACGTGGCTCAAAGGTTCATTACTGCTTCTTTAACCTTGGTGGTCCAGCGCATGAGATTGGTGTAAAGCAAGTCTCTCACTACCTATGGAACAAGTATGGTTCTTCAGCGAAAGTTCGCTTTATCTCGGTTGACTTTGAACCTGTTGTGGCAGAGATCTTAGAGAAAGTCGATGACGGTCAGATGGGCGTGGTCTTAAAACGCATGTTCATGCGCGCCGCAGGTATGATTGCTGAGAAGTTTGGTATTCAGGCTTTGGTGACGGGTGAAGCGTTAGGTCAGGTTTCTAGCCAAACGTTGACCAACTTACGTCATATTGATGGTGTGACTGACTCACTTATCCTTCGTCCTCTTATCAACTGGGACAAAGAAGACATTATTAACTTAGCTCGCCAAATTGGTACTGAAGACTTCGCGAAAACAATGCCTGAGTATTGCGGTGTGATTTCGAAGAAGCCAACAGTGAAAGCAGTTAAAGCGAAACTCGAAGCGGAAGAAGAGAAGTTTGACTTCGGTATTCTAGAACAAGTTGTTCGTGATGCTCGCCAAATGGACATTCGTGACATTGCGAAAGAGTCTGAGCAAGCGGCGCCAGAAGTCGAGCAAGTGAAAGCGGTTGAAGAGCATGCAATTGTTTTAGATATTCGCAGCCCTGAAGAAGAAGACGACAATCCATTAGAAATTGATGGCGTGGAAGTGAAGCACCTTCCATTTTACAAGCTCGGTACCCAGTTTGGTGATTTAGACCAGTCTAAAACGTACTTGTTGTACTGTGACCGAGGTGTGATGAGCCGCCTACAAGCATTGTATTTGCAAGAGCAAGGTTTTAATAACGTTAAGGTATATCGCCCTTAATTATCTTTGCTTATGAGAGTGATAGAAGCGCAAATCGTGAAAGCGGTTTGCGTTTTTTTGTATCTGAAAGGTGGGGTAGCACTGAATCGGCATAAAAAAACACCGCCAAAGAGGCGGTGCTAAAAATTTGACAGACAGGTCAAAATAAATACAGGAAGTATATGTTCTATTTCGGTGTGAAACAGAACGGTGGTAGAAACCTACCTAACTCGAAATTCGAGTTTGCAAACACAACATCGCAACAACAAAGCCAATTGATTCTAAATAAGAATCAAGCCGTTCAGGCTTGCGTTGCGGGATGAAATATAGAATTTCTCTGGTCGAGAGGCAACGGACAATTTATAATGTTTCAGATTAAAAAAACTAATCTTTAACGTTGAGAGCTAGCATGTCCAGAAGATTGCCTCCCCTAAACTCGTTAAAAGTTTTTGAAGCGGCTGCACGTCACTTAAGTTTTACCCGCGCCGCTGAAGAACTCTTTGTTACTCAAGCCGCTGTCAGCCACCAAATTAAAGCTCTAGAGGAGTTTTTAGGGCTGAAACTTTTTCGTCGTCGCAACCGTTCTTTATTGCTCACAGAAGAGGGGCAAAGTTACTTTCTTGATATAAAAGACATCTTTACCTCGCTTTCTGAAGCGACGGATAAAGTGCTGGAACGCAGTGAGAAAGGGGCTTTAACCATTAGTCTGCCACCGAGCTTTGCCATTCAGTGGTTGGTTCCTAGGTTATCTGACTTCAACCAACAAGAGCCGGATATTGATGTTCGTATCAAAGCGGTGGATATGGATGAAGGTTCACTGACTGATGATGTCGATGTCGCGATCTATTACGGTCGTGGAAATTGGCCGGGTTTACGTGCGGATAAACTCTATCAAGAATATTTAATTCCACTGTGCTCACCGTCACTATTGCTTGGGCCTAAACCATTAGAATCACTAACCGATTTGAAACAGCATACGTTACTTCATGACACATCTAGAAAGGATTGGAAACAATTTTCTAAGCAGCATGGTCTTGATGGCGTTAACGTTAACCATGGTCCTATCTTCAGTCACTCAACCATGGTGCTTCAAGCGGCAGCTCATGGACAAGGGGTTGCGCTCGGGAATAACGTGCTGGCGCAGCCAGAGCTAGAAGCCGGGCGTCTCATCGCTCCGTTTGATGAGCTGCTTGTTTCAAAAAATGCCTTTTACGTTGTGTGTCATGAAAAGCAGGCAGACATGGGACGGATTGCAACGTTCCGAGATTGGATGTTAGCGAAGGCTCAAAGTGAGCAAGAGGATCTATTAGATGAGTAATGTGATTGTTCAAGGTGATAGTGAGCATCCACTATTTATTTTTGCTCATGGGGCTGGCGCCGGCATGGAGCATGCGTTTATGGAGCAAGTGGCAACGGGGTTAGTTAATACTGGCATTCAAGTTATTCGGTTTAATTTTCCTTATATGGTTAAACGAGCTGAGGACGGCAAGAAGCGTCCACCGGATCGCGCCCCAAAACTGCTCGAGGCTTTTCAGGACGTCATCGCGAAATATGCGACCAAACCAGTGGTTATTGGTGGAAAATCGATGGGTGGAAGAATGGCAAGCTTATTAGCACAGGAGGAGAATGTCGCTGCGGTCGCCTGTTTAGGGTTCCCATTTCACCCACCGGGAAAACCGGAGAAGTACAAAGCCGAACACCTTGCAACGTTGGAAAAACCTTGTTTGATCTTGCAGGGTGAGCGTGACACCTTTGGTAAAAAAGAAGAGTTTGTCGATTTTGAGCTTTCCCCAAAGGTTCAGGTTCATTTTCTGCCAGATGGGGACCATAGTTTTAAACCTCGGAAACGTTCAGGTTATACCGAGGCTGAAAATATCGAACAAACAATCGCACAACTGAGTCAATTTATTAAAGAGGCTTATCATGAAGCATAAGTACTTACTGGCTTTTGGCGGAATTTTGATGGGAGTTGCTGTTGCGCTGGGTGCATTTGCAGCCCATGGTTTAAAGCAACAGGTTTCTGCATATCTATTGGATGTCTTTCAAACTGGAGTGCAGTATCAATTGATTCACGCATTGGCGATTTTATTGTGTGGGGTGTTGCTTAGCCTTCCAATTTCCGTAAAAGCGCAAAAATATTTTTTCATCGCATCAATTTGCTTTATCATCGGCATCTTTTGTTTTAGTGGCAGCCTCTACGCATTGACTCTGACTGGAATAAAGTGGTTTGGGCCAATCACACCATTTGGTGGACTAACGTTTATGTTAGGGTGGGGGATGTTCGTATTCGCAGCACTGCAGATAAAAGAGGTTAGCAAGTGAAACAAGTAATGCTTTATTGCCGTTCGGGCTTTGAAAAAGAGTGTGCGGGAGAGATCCAAGATCGCGCCACCGAACTGGAAGTTTATGGTTTCCCACGCCTTAAAAAGAATTCTGGTTATGTGCTGTTTGAATGTTACCAAGCGGGTGATGCAGAAAAACTGGTCAAAAAACTGGACTTCCAATCATTGATTTTTGCACGTCAAATGTTTGCAGTAGCCGTTGAGTTCGAAGAGTTGCCACGTGAAGACCGTATTTCCCCAATTCTGCAGGAATTGAGTGACATTGAAGCTTTCCCTCGCTGTGGTGACATCCGGATTGAAACCCCGGACACGAATGAAGCAAAAGAGTTATTGAAGTTTTGTCGCAAGTTTACCGTGCCTATGCGTCAGGCGCTGCGTGGCAAGGGGATTTTACTCAATAAAGAGAATCCAAAAAAGCCGGTTCTGCATATCTGTTTTGTAGCTCCTGGTCACTGCTTTATTGGCTACTCGGTATCGGGTAACAACTCTCAGTTCTTTATGGGGATCCCCCGTCTTAAGTTCCCAACCGATGCGCCAAGCCGCTCGACATTAAAGTTAGAAGAAGCGTTTCATGTATTTATTCCGCGTGAAGAGTGGGATGAACGTTTAGCGTCTGGTATGTGGGGCGTGGATTTAGGTGCTTGCCCGGGGGGCTGGACTTACCAATTGGTGAAGCGTTCAATGTTTGTCCACTCTGTGGACAATGGCATGATGGCAGATAGCCTGATGGAGACAGGGCAAGTTAAACACCACCAAGAAGATGGGTTTAAGTTTGAGCCAGCACGTAAGAACGTTACATGGCTGGTCTGCGATATGATAGAGAAGCCGTCTCGTGTTGCTCAGTTAATGGGTGAGTGGATCATCCGTGGTTGGGCAAAAGAAACCATCTTCAACCTGAAATTGCCGATGAAAGGCCGTTATGATGAAGTTCTGGAAGATATTGAAAACCTTAAGATCTTCCTAAAAGAAAACGGGGTGAAGTTTAAGCTGCAAGCAAAGCATCTTTACCATGACCGTGAAGAGATCACGGTACATATCCAAAGCCTATCAAATATCTCACCGCACTAATCAAACAAAACGAGCCCCCAGTTCAGGGGCTCGTTTTTTATAGCTATCTTTTGTTTCTTTTGGCTTTAGAGCACCATCGCTGCAATCCAGCCGAAGACAATTAAAGGAATGTTGTAGTGAACAAAGGTTGGAACCACCGTTTCCCATATGTGTTCATGTTGACCATCGGCATTTAGGCCAGATGTTGGGCCTAATGTAGAGTCAGATGCCGGTGAACCTGCATCACCCAATGCCGCTGCGGTACCCACCAAAGCGATGGTTGCCATGGGTGAAAAACCAAATGCAGCAGCCAGAGGAACATAAATTGTCGCGATAATTGGGATGGTTGAGAATGATGAACCAATGCCCATGGTGACTAAAAGACCAACAACCAGCATTAATAGAGCAGCCAGCGGTTTGTTATCGCCAATGCTGGTGGATAGTGATTGCACTAAGGTTTCAACGCCTCCAGTGGCTTTCATGACAGCAGCGAAACCAGCTGCAGAGATCATGATAAAGCCAATCATTGCCATCATGTGAACGCCTTTAGTAAATACATCATGGGTTTCTTTCCACGCGATCACGCCACCAAAGGTAAATACCATAAAGCCAGCCAATGCACCGATGATCATTGAGCCGGTAAAGAGCTGTACAGCGAGTGCTGCGATAATACCGGCAACGGCAACCATAATGTTCTTTTTACACACGGTCTGAGGTGACTCTTCCACATGAGTGAGTTCGGTTTCAGGGTACTCACGTGGTTTTCTATAGCTGAAGAAGATAGCGGTCAAGAGGCCAAAAATCATTCCAGCGGCAGGCAGCAACATGGCTGTTGGTACTTGGCTCGCCACCACATTGTCTAAACCGTTGTCGTGCAGGTTTTTTAGCAAGATATTGTTAAGGAAGATCCCACCAAAACCAATTGGTAGAATCATGTAAGGGGTGATCAAGCCAAAAGTCAGAACACAGGCGACCATACGGCGATCAAGTTTTAGTCGGGCAAAAACGCTCAGTAAAGGTGGAATTAAGATGGGGATGAAGGCGATATGAACCGGAATAACGTTTTGTGATGACATAGTAACGGCAATTAGAGCCACCAAAACGCCATATTTTAGTCCGGTTGTGGCAGCACCATCTTCTTTACCGTTTAAACGCTTGATCACGCTGCGGGCTAAGATGTCGGTAATGCCAGATTTTGAAATCGCCACCGCAAAAGTACCAAGCATAGCGTAGCTTAGCGCAATGGTCGCACCACCACCTAAACCACTTTCAAATGCCGAAACCGCTTCTTTGATATCCATACCGGAAACCACGCCTCCAACGATGGCACTGAATGTCAGAGCGACAACGACATTCACCCGCATCAAGGCGAGGATCAGCATGATACATACTGAAATAACTACAGGATTCATATTTAACTCGTATTGTTGTGTTTGTTATTTTTCTTCAGCATCAATCAATGGCCAGCCACCGAGAGCTTTCCATTTGTTAACGATGCCGCAGAATAGCTCTGCTGTTTTTTGTGTGTCATAGAGTGCAGAGTGGGCTTCTTTGTTGTCAAAATCCATCCCGGCAGTTTTACAAGCTTTGGCTAATACGGTTTGGCCATAGGCTAGACCAGCAAGCGTTGCGGTATCAAACGTAGCGAAGGGATGGAAAGGGACTCGTTTTAATTTGCAGCGCTCAGTCGCAGCGGTAACAAAACTATGATCGAAGGTGGCGTTGTGCGCCACGATAATGGCACGGCTGCAATCGACCGATTTTTGCTCTTTGCGGATCTGTTTAAAGATTTCTTTTAGTGCTTCGGCTTCGCTAACTGCGCCCCGTAATGGGCTGAAAGGGTCGCGGATGCCATTAAATTCAAGCGCTTCTTTTTCAAGGTTTGCGCCTTCGAATGGCTCGACATGAAAATGCATAGTGGTGGCTGGATGCAAATCACCATTTTCATCCATTTTTAAAGTGATGGCACATATTTCTAGAAGTGCGTCAGTTTTTGCATTAAATCCAGCGGTTTCTACGTCGATAACCACCGGGAAATAGCCACGAAAACGTTTTTTTAACGTCAATGCTTCGTTTTCTACAGTCATGTCGTTCTACAATTGTGTGATGAAGCTGGCATTATTGCAGATTCTTGTTGTAAGAAAAACCAGCGAGCTGAATAAAAAGCGGTGAACATGACACCTAGGGTGGCGAGCTTTTTGCATTATTTAGTGAGAATAAATACGGATGGCAATGTGTTGCCTCCTCAAGCTGTACCTATTGAGATAACGTCACTATGAAAAAGCTGTTAGCAATCAGTCTTCTGTTTTCCTGTTCTATTGCGTCATATGCCTCTAATGCAATAGAAAAGCGCTATGTTGCTAAACCGCAGCAGTCGACTTGGCAAATGGTGTCCAATACGCCGCTTGAATGCCGCTTAGTGCACCCGATCCCTAATTTTGGCGATGCGGTTTTTTCGTCTCATGCGAGCAAAAAAATTAACCTCGATTTCGAATTGAAAATGAAGCGTCCGATGGGGGAAACCCGTGATGTGAATTTGGTTTCTATGCCGCCAGTATGGCGCCCTGGCGATGGTGCTGAGCGCATTACCAATTTACGTTTTTTCAAGCAGTTTGACGGTTACGTCGGTGGGCAAACCGCTTGGAGCTTATTGGATGAACTCGAAAAGGGGCGCTATCCAACGTTTAGTTATCAAGAGTGGCAAAGCCGCGATCAACGAGTGGAAGTAGCGCTGTCTTCAGTACTTTTCCAGCAGCAATACAACGTTTTTAGTAGCTGTATTGCTAATTTATTACCTTACAGTTTTGAAGATATATCGTTCACTATTCTTCATTACGACCGTACGAGTGTTGATCTTAACAAAGCGTCACAAAAGCGCTTAGCTCAGATCGCAGAGTACATTCGCTATAACCAAGATATTGATCTGGTGTTGGTTTCGACCTATACCGATGCAGAGGACAGTAAAAGTGCCAGTCAAAATCTATCTGAGCGCCGTGCTGAAGTGTTAAGAAACTACTTTAAGTCTCTGGGGTTGCCGGAAGATAGGATTCAGGTTCAAGGTTATGGCAAACGTCGACCTATTGATGACAATGCTTCTCCAATCGGTAAAGACCGAAATCGACGTGTGGTAATATCTCTGGGTCGGACACAAGTCTAATGAACAAAAAAGCCAGCATCAGCTGGCTTTTTTTAATTTAGGCGGAATTTGGCGATTAGATTGCAGTTAGTTGCGGTATCAATATCTTGAACTTGCTTTGCAATTTCAGGATTTGGGTGACGTTTCATAAATTCAATCAGTGCTTTTTTACAGCACCCCATCGAATCAATAAACGCATTGCAATCTGTATTTGGGCACTGTGGTACGAGCGTTAACACCTTCTCTGATGCCAGTTGTAGATATTTGAGTTCGTAGGTGGTGTCGCCAACGGTACGCCAGAAAGAAGCGAGGTTATGGCATGAGATCACCGAAATCATTAAGCGATCTTCGACATCAACGTCTTCGGAATCACTAATTCGTTCACTGAGCGTCAATGCTTGCTGATAATGAAGAATACTTCTCAACTGATCGTCTTCCTTCATTGCTATGTCAGCAAGTAGTGTATGCTTCTCCCAATCTGCGATGCCCATTTTTATTATCTCCAACACACGAGGTATCGAAAGATTAAATGATAACGATTATCATGTAAAGTTAAAAAATAAGGCAGCGAATTGCTGCCTTATGAATATTTTGTATCTATTTGATATGTATTGCTTATTTGAAGCAGGGTTAACCTTTTAGTCCAGCACTAGCTTGCTTATTTTGGATGAGCTCAATCATATAGCCATCAGGGTCTTTTACGAATGCGATGTGGGTTGTTCCGCCTTTGACGGGGCCTGGCTCACGTGTAATGTTGCCTCCAGCTGCTTTAATAGTGTCGCAAGTGGTGTAAATATCATCGACCCCAATCGCAATGTGGCCAAATGCTGAACCTAAATCATACTCACTGGTTCCCCAGTTGTAAGTCAGCTCAATCACTGCTCCTTGGGATTCATCACCGTAGCCAAGAAATGCAAGGGTATACTTGTATTCCGTATTTTCGTTGGTACGCAGAAGCTGCATACCCATAACTTGGGTGTAAAACTCGATAGACTTATCTAAGTCACCGACACGTAGCATTGTGTGAAGAATACGACCATTTGACATAGCTTGCTCCTAGCTCTCTGGATAGACTTTTTCTTTGAATTCACAAAGATCTTCAATAATACAGCTGCCGCAACGTGGCTTTCTGGCGACACAGGTATAGCGACCGTGAAGAATTAACCAATGATGAACGTCTAATTTAAACTCTTTAGGGACCACTTTTAGTAGCTTTTCTTCGACTTCATCCACATTTTTCCCCATTGCGAACTTAGTTCGGTTAGAGACACGAAATATGTGAGTATCAACCGCAATCGTGGGCCAACCAAATGCGGTGTTAAGGACAACATTGGCTGTTTTTCGGCCGACACCAGGTAGTGCTTCGAGTGCTTCACGGTTTTCTGGTACCTCACCGTTGTGTTTGTCTAACAAAATACGGCACGTTTTGATAACGTTCTCAGCTTTAGAGTTAAATAAGCCAATGGTCTTGATGTACTCTTTAACACCGTCGACACCCAGATCGAATAAGGCTTGTGGTGTGTTAGCTACAGGGTAAAGTTTATCTGTGGCTTTGTTCACACTGACATCGGTCGCTTGCGCAGAAAGCAGCACCGCAATCAAGAGCTCAAATGGAGAGCTCCAGTTAAGCTCGGTTTGTGGGTTGGGATTGTCATCCCTCAGTCGTTGCAAGATCTCTATGCGTTTTGTTTTGTTCATTGGTAGGCTGCTTCCTGTGTATTCTTATTGGTTGGTGACTCGCACGCGCTCTATCGTCGCTTTTTCTTGTTTTGGTTGGCGAGACTCCATTTGCTTATCGATAACGTTTTTGAGGGCGATCAGTAAGCCAACGCCAATAAATGCGCCTGGCGGTAGTAATGCAAGTAAGAAGCTACTGTCGAAATGAAAGACTTCAATACGAAGCACTTTTGCCCAATCTCCGAGCAGAAGATCTGCACCATCAAATAGTGTCCCATTGCCAATGATTTCACGTATGGCTCCTAATAAAACGAGTACGCTGGTCATTCCCATGCCCATCCAGAAACCATCTTGCGCGGCGGGCAATACATCATTTTTAGACGCAAAGGCTTCCGCACGGCCAATAATGATACAGTTGGTAACAATAAGGGGGATGAAAATGCCCAGTGATAAGTACAGGCCATAAGCGTAAGCATTCATGAGCAGCTGTACGCAAGTAACCAATGCAGCAATGATCATCACAAACACAGGAATACGCACTTCTTTAGGGACAAAATCTCGTACCAGTGAAACGGTTACATTAGATCCAACCAGAACCAGTAAGGTTGCAATGCCGAGCCCTAGAGCATTGGTCACTGTTGATGAGACCGCAAGCAAAGGGCACAGGCCTAGCAGTTGGACAAGTGCGGGGTTGTTGTCCCACATGCCATTTTTAATCAGAGTTTTATGCTCAGCCATGATTGTCTCCACAATCCATCGGTTGCTTAAGTAGCTGTTCGCGATTTTGGTTGACGTAGTTTACGGTATTTTTGACCGCTTTGACGACCGCACGAGGGGTAATTGTGGCGCCTGTAAATTGGTCAAACTGGCCGCCGTCTTTGCGCACTTTCCAAGTGTTGATATTTTGCTCTGTCACCTGTTTGCCACTAAAAGCCAAGACCCAATCGGTAATGCGTAAATCAATTTTATCACCTAGCCCCGGTGTTTCTTGGTGAGACAGAATTCGAGTGCCAGTAATGGTGCCATCTTGCTTGATACCAACGATAAGTTTAATCGCGCCGTTATAGCCATCTGGGGCGATGGCTTCGATAGCCAGTGCGCTTGGCTTACCATTTAACGTGGCGAAATAGGCTGGCATCGGAGTTGTTGTGCCCAGAGCGGGGTCACTGACCAAAGTGCATGAACGATAAAGTTCGTTATCGTGTAAATCGTGGGGAATAACTTGATTTAGCACGGAAAGCAGTTGTTTCTGTTCTTGCAGTTTAATTTGATCTTGAGTGAGATATTGCGTCAATGCCACAAGGCCTGTCGAAGCGCAGGCAAAAATGGCAAGTGTGACGCCGTTTTTACGAATAGCGTTTAACATATTGCTCCTTAATGCCCGTAAGTTCGTGGTTTAGTGTAGTAATCGATCAGCGGAACACACATATTAGCGAGTAATACGGCAAAAGCTACGCCATCGGGGAAACCACCCCAACTACGAATGATGAATACCATGATCCCAATAAAGGCACCGTAAATCAGGCGTCCTTTGACGGTTGTTGATGCAGAAACGGGATCTGTCGCGATAAAGAATGCACCGAGCATTGTTGCGCCAGATAACAAATGGAGTAGTGGTGACGCTGTTGAATCAGGCGCGAATAACATAAATAGGCTACTGATGACCAATAAGCTCATAAGGAAGCTCAAGGGAATATGCCAGCTGATAACTCGCATTTTCAGCAGCAGTAATCCGCCGATCAAGTACGCGAGGTTTACCCACTCCCAACCGATACCAGCTAAGGAAGAAAATTGAGATTGGCTTAGGGCTTCAGCCGCTGTATGGCCTGAGTGCAGTGATGTTTTAAATGCATCCAGAGGGGTTGCCATGGTCACCCCATCAATGCCAGTCCGGATTTGTTGTAAGGATAGCCCTTCATTATTCAATCCACTGAATACTAACGAGAAAGCATCTCCCATAGAGATATGAGTCGTTTGTAGTTCAGCTGGAGAAATCCAACTGGTCATTTGAACTGGGAAAGAGATCAGCAGGACCACATAAGCAACCATCGCTGGGTTGAATGGATTTTGCCCAATCCCGCCGTATAGATGCTTGGCAATTAAAATAGCAAACACTAAACCAATTGTAATGAGCCACCAAGGAGAGAGTGGCGGTATCGCAACCGCCAGTAGCCAAGCGGTGACTAGGGCGCTATTGTCCCTGAGTGCTGACATCGGTGGACGCTTGCGAGCGAGCATCACACCTGCTTCTAAAACCAATGCAATAACAATGGCCATGCTCAGCTGAATAATGGTACCCCAACCAAAGAAGTACGTCTGTGTTGCTAAACCAGGTAACGCACATAAGGCGACCCATTTCATTAGATCAGGAGTACTTTTGCGACTGTGCGCGTGTGGTGAGCTGGCAATGAAGAAGGCCATTACTCTTCCTCCTCAGGTTGTTGGCTTGGTTTTGATGGTTGGTCTTTTGCGGCTTTGCGCGCTTTAGCACGTGCAATAGCGGCGGCAACGGCTGCTTTTTTCGGATCGTCTTCTTGCGCTGGAGCTGGTGAAGCTTCTGGCTCGGCCGTTGGTTTGCTTTCTTGCTTCGCTTTGCGTGCTTTAGCGCGTGCAATAGCGGCAGCAACGGCTGCTTTTTTCGGATCGTCCTTTTGCGTTGGAGCTGGTGAAGCTTCTGGCTCGGCCGTTGGTTTGCTTTCTTGCTTCGCTTTGCGTGCTATAGCGGCGGCAACGGCTGCTTTTTTCGGATCGTCTACTTGTTCTGGAGCTGGTGAAGCATCCGGCTCAACAGTCAGTTTGCTTTCTTGCTTCGCTTTGCGCGCTTTAGCGCGTGCAATA
The DNA here is from genome assembly GCF_040869035.1 of Vibrio sp. NTOU-M3. NCBI lineage: Bacteria > Pseudomonadati > Pseudomonadota > Gammaproteobacteria > Vibrionales > Vibrionaceae > Vibrio > Vibrio sp. NTOU-M3. The sequence continues at coordinate 2,356,885 of NZ_CP162100.1, read as the reverse complement.
GCGGCAGCAACGGCTGCTTTTTTCGGATCGTCTTCTTGCGCTGGAGCTGGTGAAGCTTCCGACTCAGCAGTCGGTTTGCTTTCTTGCTTCGCTTTGCGTGCTTTGGCACGTGCAATAGCGGCAGTAACAGCTGCTTTTTTCGGATCGTCCTCTTGCATTGGAGCTGGTGAAGATTCAGGCTCTGCCACTGGCTTACTTTCTTGCTTCGCTTTCCGAGCTTTCGCTCTTGCAATGGCTTCAGCTACTGCTGCTTTTTTGTCGGTGTTGGAAGCATCAGTGTTTTGTGCTTGAGCTTTCTTCGCTTTAGCACGAGCGATTGCAGCGGCGACCGCATCTTGTTTGTCATTAGAGTTTTCAGTGGCAGATTGTTGCTCTGCCTTAGCCGCTTTACGTTCTCTTGCCTGACGTTTGCGTTCTTCACGCAGCTTCATCATTTCTGAATTATCTGGCTCGCTGTCGCCTGCTTGCATAGCTGCGGCTTGTTTGGCTTTCGCTTTGGCAATGGCAGCGGCAACGGCTGGTTTGACTGCTGGTGTTTCCGCTTCGTTGTTGGCTTTTTGTTTTTTCACACGAGCGATGGCGGCAGCGATTGCATCGTCACCACCCGTTTTCTTCATCTCTTTTCTGCGATCATCAGCTGCTTTTTTGAAGCGATTTTCCCGCTCTGCTTTGTCGCGCTCCATTCGCGCTTTTTTCTCTTCATAGCGCGCTTTCGCACGTTCAGATGCTTCAGCTTCTTCTTTACGAGTTTTTATTTCGGCTTTTGCTTTACGATAATAATGAACAAGAGGAATTTCGCTTGGGCACACAAATGCACAAGCACCACATTCAATGCAGTCTTTGAGATTGAGCTCTTCACATTTATCGAACTCTTCGGCTTTTGCGTGCCATTGAAGTTGTTGAGGAAGTAAAGAGGCTGGACATGCTTCAGCACATTGACCGCAGCGGATACATGCCATTTCGTATGAGTCTGCCACGATCTCATTTCGAGTTGGAGCTAAAATGCAATTGGATGTTTTGGTTACTGGGACCTCTGCATGTGGCAGCGTGAAGCCCATCATTGGGCCACCCATAATGAGCCTTGGAAGTCTTTTATCCGCTTGATAGCCAAACTCATCTAACAGTGCTTGAACCGAGGTACCAAGTCGTGCCCAGACATTTTTAGGTTGCTGAAATGCATTTCCTGTTAAGGTCACAACCCGTTCAATTAACGGTTCACCATCACACACAGCACGCTTTATCGCGTACATAGAACCTACATTTTGTACCAACAAACCAATGTCAGCAGGGATACCATCGTTAGGAACTTCTTTATTCGTAAGCACCTTGATTAGCTGCTTTTCACCACCGGATGGGTATTTGGTTGGAATGACGCGAATTACAATATCTTTGTCTTTCGCCGCACTTTCCAGCGCTTGGATTGCGAGCGGTTTATTATCCTCTATACCGATAATTGTCAGCTTTGGACTAAGAATGTGCTCGACGATTTCGATACCACGAATAATTTCATCTGCGTGCTCTTGGATTAAAATATCGTCCGCGGTGATGTAGGGTTCACATTCAGCAGCGTTGATGATTAAAATTTCGGTGCGAGCCAAGCCCGCCTGAATTTTCTTAGCTGTCGGGAAGCCGGCACCGCCCATACCTGACACACCGGCTTGACGTATTATTTCAATCAGCTCATCTGGTGAGAGCTGGTTGAAATTGTCGAATACTTTACGCTCTGCCCATTCATCTTTGCCATCAGGCTCGATAACAACACAAAGCTCTGTTAAGCCAGAAGGATGCGCTGAAGTACGAGGCTCTATCGCCGTCACGATCCCAGATGTTGGTGCGTGGACAGGTAACATAAAGCTCGAATCATATTTACTGAGCGGCTGGCCTTTTAAGACGCGATCACCGACGGAAACGGTCACAGTCCCTGGCTTACCTATGTGTTGTTTGACTGGCAAGATCAACTGCGTAGGTAAACTTGCATGAGTCAATTGCGTTTTAAGTGATTGAGCTTTGTTTTCTGGCGGATGAATGCCACCGGGAAAGTCCCACAGTGAACCAGATTTAATTTGTTCGATTAATGACAACATACCAGTCCTTAATTCACACTATTCTGCGACTTAGCAGAATCGGTAATATCAACAACAGGAATGGCGTCCAGTTGCCACTTCCAATTTGCGGTAGTGGTTTCTACCGGGATCATTTCAATACAGTCGGTTGGGCAAGGTGCCACACATAAGTCACAGCCAGTACATTCATCTTTAATTACCGTGTGTAAAGCTTTTGTTCCGCCGACAATCGCATCGACAGGACAAGCTTGAATGCATTTTGTACATCCAATACACATATCTTCATGAATAAATGCGACTTTCTTAATGTCGTCTAGCTCGTGTGCTGACTCACTTGCTTCTACTCCCATAAGATCAGCAAGCTTTTCAATGGTCGCTTGACCACCTGGAGGGCATTTATTGATGGCATCGCCATTGGCAATAGCTTCCGCATAGGGACGGCAGCCGGGATAACCACATTGACCGCATTGTGTTTGCGGCAAAATATTATCAATTTGGTCGACGATAGGATCGCCTTCTACTTTAAACCGGATAGAGGCAAAACCTAATATTGCCCCAAATATGGCAGCAAGGGCTGCAATGGCAATAACTGCGATTACGATAGAACTCATTACAACTTCACCAACCCTGTAAAGCCCATAAAGGCTAAAGACATTAACCCGGCGGTGATCATCGCGATAGATGCACCTTTGAAAGGTGCAGGAACATCAGCGGCGGTAATGCGTTCGCGCATGGAAGCAAACAGCACCAAAACCAGAGAAAAGCCGACTGCCGCACCAAATCCATAGATAACAGACTCAACGAAGTTATGGTTTTCGTTAATGTTTAGCAGGGCAACACCGAGCACGGCGCAGTTAGTCGTAATAAGAGGAAGGAAAATACCTAACAGACGGTAAAGTGTTGGGCTGGTTTTATGTACCACCATTTCGGTGAACTGAACCACAACAGCAATCACTAGAATAAAGCTCATAGTACGCAGGTACTGTAAACCGAGCGGAAGCAAAATATAGCTTTCCACCAAATAAGCACATACCGAGGCTAATGTCAGTACAAATGTTGTGGCTAACCCCATACCGATTGCGGTTTCTAGTTTCTTAGAAACTCCCATAAACGGACATAGGCCCAAAAACTTCACCAGTACAAAGTTGTTGACTAGCACTGTGCCCACCAACAACAAAAGATATTCGGTCATAGTTATGTAATTTAGAAATTCCGATCCCGACATTATCCTGCTTTGGCTGCTCAATAACAACCTGAGAAGGAAAGGTTTTAAATTATAGCTTAAAAAAGCAACGCTCTGGCCAGCAGCTCGCTCTACAACTAAATCTTAGTAACAAAAAAAGTGAGAGTGAAAACTATTATCAAAAAATAAAAAACCGTGAAGGCAAAAAGGATAGAAAGGCTCAGTGAACCAGAAAGTAGGATCACATATATGCAACTGTATTTTTAATTGATAGCAAACAAAGAAAAACAAAATTATCACGTGCTAATTCTTTGATGCTAGTTCCTGTTTATTATATTTAAGCAGTCTTAATTACATTAAATGAAATAAAAATAAACTTTATAATGAGGTGGTCATGATGAATGAATGTGTCGCTCAACTAAATCAACCAAGTTTAAACGAATCTTTTGGATCACATTGTTCAAATATCACATGCGTTATATGTCCGGTTAAGTGGGCAGCACGCCTTAGAATGAAAGTCTTTTTTGACCATAAAGGAAAGCCGCATGTTAGTAATCTGGATGGAACAGAAGTAATGGCCTGCAGCCTTAATAGTATTCGTTGTTTGTGCTATCTATCAGATCATATTGATGAACTGGTGAGCCGAGATGATTTAGAAATACACATATGGAATAGCGTTCTTATTGGAAGAAGTCGATTACCTGTTTTATTACATGAAGTCAGAAAGATATTAAACTTCTCGAATATGTCTCTTATTACAGTAAGAAATAAGGGCTACACGTTAAGAAACTGGGATTGCATTGCATTACAAGCTGTTTAATATCTTTGGGTTTTATTAATGGTAACTAATATAAGTCATTTGAATGCTATTTATTTGCATGACTTGTACATGTCTCTAAAAAATGATTAGTTGAGCTGCTTTTACCAGAAAAAAAGGTTTCTAGTTGATCTTTTACTGGTATTAGCAGCATTGGATGAGAAAGTAGCTTTAATAAATCCCCTTTAATGAGGTATACGTCTATATGGTGTTCTATTTTGGAAGGGTAAACTTTTATGACTTCCATATCAAAGAGAGAAACATATAACTTGGCCATGGTTTTTCCTGTCGCAAAGCCATATACAGTATTTTTGTTGTGGTATCTTTTATTTAATAAAAAGTAGCAAGCACTGGCTGTCATTAATTGTAAGTTATGAGCTGAATTTGAATAAAATCCAACATTGATGAGTGCGCCTTCATCGATTTCATTTTTACTTAAATTAGGGAAGGAAGGTATAGACTCGGTAAAACTGAGATCTTCAAATCCTGACCAATGGCCAACTAACTTTTCGTTATGTTGAAGCTCAATGGTAGTAACAATAACGTCCTCTTGTAAGCTTGATAACTCTCCATAGAAATCAGATAAAGCTGAAAGGTTATTGTAGAAATCAGAAAACTCTGAGAAATGGGTAGCTTTCGAGGTATGGTTTAACGCAAGTTGTGGGTTTTTAGAAATTGCTGAATAGGCTAAAGACACGAGAGAGTAATCGATATATTCTTTTAATTGCTCTAGTAATCCGCTGTCTTTTCTTGAAAACTTAGCTTTACTTATATCAACGGCAAGAATAGCTTCTACAAGATCAATATCTAGAATTCTTGCAATTAACAATTGTTTATAGAGTGAAGGAACGGTTTTTCCTGTTAACCAACGGCTTAATGTTATGGAATCTAATCCTTTGAATATTTCATAATGATTATTCTGTAAGATCGCGATCAATTCTTTTCTCGAAATATTTTTATTTTCGAGCCAAGTTGTTAATACGTAATCAAAACTCTTACTCATATTTATCCTACTCAAAACATAACATTCTATTCAAAATGCGTGCCTTTATGATGGCTACGCTGGCACCATTGTCATTCTAGGTGCCAATCGATAGTTAAAGAAAAATTGTTAGCATTTATCTAATATTTTATCACACGAATGCTAATGGTTATACCGCATGACGTTGTGACCAATCGGAGGATATCAAGAGTTTAGACATTATACTTTCAATGAAATAAGTTGAGTTGACACACTAAGACTAGGTATGGCGGGGCGTTGTGAATAGAATATCGACTTTGGTTAAACGGCTTCGATGAGGTTATTAATTGAAAATAATTAAAATTAATAATATTTAGATATTTGCAGATATTCTAATTAGGAGAGTGTTTGGTTTTTTATATAAATAATGGATATATAAAACATTAGTAGATAAAGGAAGAGAAGTTTTTCAAGTTGTGAGAAAGCGATGAGCGGAAAGTGAGAGAGCGTAAACTTAATACAAAAAAACCGCATCAGGTGATGCGGTTTTTTCTGAATTTGGCTCCCCCTGCGGGACTCGAACCTGCGACATACGGATTAACAGTCCGCCGTTCTACCAACTGAACTAAGGGGGAATTGCTTTAAGCGGAGCGCATCTTAGCTAGGAGCCAGAGATAAGTCAATACTAAACTGCAGCAAATTAACCTCATTTCCCGTAAAAAAATACTTTACTTTCTCGTAAGCCTTATCGTTATTAGGGTTGCTTTACTTATCCACCAAAATTGTGGATAAGTGTGTTAATTAAGCTTGAGCAAAAAAATAGTGTGCTTAAGTTAGAGTTTTCGCTTTATTTTATAACTAAACGTTATGGTGTTTTAACTAATTGATATTCAATGTTTTATGATCGTTCTTAATTGAATTTACTGCTTACGGGTTAGCTTTCTTAAGGAGTATTTCTAATATGATTTCAGTAGAAATGTGAGTAAGTTGTGGGAAAGTTTTGTCGGATTTTTCGGGCAAACTCTTCGAGGGGGAGGCATAATAACAGGTTCAATAACGAGGATCTAGTTGTGAGAAAGCAAAAAGTGCAAAACAGCGATTAATTTTCCTAACACCACTTGAGTCTGTATATTTATACAGACAAAATAAACAGACATTGAATGACATCACCAGAGGTTACTATGAGTAAAGTTTTTGAGTTGGTATCTGATTATCAGCCATCAGGGGATCAGCCAACGGCAATAAGCCAATTGCTCGACGGTATAGACTCCGGCCTGGCTCATCAAACCCTATTGGGTGTAACAGGCTCAGGAAAAACATTTACTCTCGCTAATGTAATTGCTCAGGCCCAGCGCCCTGCTATTTTGCTTGCCCCTAACAAAACGTTGGCGGCTCAGCTTTATGGTGAAATGAAAGCATTTTTCCCCAACAATGCCGTTGAATACTTCGTTTCTTATTATGACTACTATCAACCTGAAGCTTATGTTCCGACCACAGATACATTCATAGAAAAAGATGCCTCTGTTAACGCCCATATCGAGCAAATGCGTTTGTCTGCGACAAAAGCTTTATTAGAGCGTAAAGACGCAATCATTGTTGCTTCTGTTTCAGCCATTTATGGTTTGGGCGATCCACAGTCTTACCTACAAATGATGCTTCACATCCGCCGAGGCGATATTTTAGACCAGCGCGATATTTTACGTCGTTTAGCCGAGCTGCAATACAGCCGAAATGATGTCGCCTTTGAACGGGGGCAATTCCGAGTCCGTGGTGAAGTGATTGATGTTTTTCCTGCAGAATCTGATCAAGACGCTGTACGCATTGAAATGTTTGATGACGAGATTGATTGCATCAGCATTTTTGACCCTTTGACAGGTGCGGTTAAGCAAAGAGATATCCCTAGATTTACCATTTATCCGAAAACCCACTATGTAACGCCGCGAGAGCGTATTCTTGAAGCTGTTGAGAGCATTAAAGTCGAGCTCGAAAAGCGTAAGAGCTATCTTTTGGAGAACAACAAATTACTCGAAGAGCAGCGCATAAGTCAGCGAACACAATTTGATATTGAGATGATGAACGAGTTGGGTTTTTGCTCGGGAATAGAAAACTACTCACGTTATCTCAGTGGCAGAAGTGAGGGAGAGCCGCCTCCGACATTATTTGATTACCTTCCTCATGATGGTTTACTTATTATTGATGAATCACATGTGACAGTGCCACAAATTGGCGCGATGTATAAAGGGGACCGTTCGAGAAAAGAAACCTTAGTGGAGTTTGGTTTTCGCTTACCGTCAGCGCTAGATAATCGACCTCTTAAATTTGATGAATTTGAGTCACTGGCCCCCCAAACTATTTTTGTTTCCGCAACCCCTGGAAATTATGAGCTAGATAAGTCTGCAGGTGAAATTGCTGATCAGGTAGTGCGTCCAACTGGGCTACTGGATCCAGAACTGGAAGTACGTCCGGTTGCGACTCAGGTCGATGACTTGTTGTCGGAAATCCGAATTCGCTCAGCAAAAGACGAGCGCGTACTTGTCACCACATTAACAAAACGTATGGCAGAAGATCTGACAGAGTATTTGACTGAGCACGATGTTCGAGTTCGTTATCTGCATTCTGATATTGATACGGTCGAACGTGTCGAAATCATTCGTGACTTGCGTTTAGGTGAGTTTGATGTGTTGGTTGGGATTAACCTACTGAGAGAAGGCCTAGATATGCCTGAAGTATCGTTAGTGGCAATCTTGGATGCAGACAAAGAAGGCTTTTTACGTTCAGAGCGCTCACTGATTCAGACTATAGGTCGTGCGGCACGTAATATTGAGGGTAAGGCTATCTTATATGCCGACTCAATTACAAAATCGATGAAAAAAGCAATGGATGAGACCAATCGACGTCGCGAAAAACAGCAAGCTTATAATGAAGAACGCGGTATGCAGCCACAGGCGCTAAAACGTAATGTTAAAGATATTATGGAACTTGGTGATATCGCTAAAAGTCGGAAACAGCGTAGTAGTAAAGCGGTTCCGCTTTCTAAAGTTGCAGAGCCTTCTCAGTCATATCAGGTGTTGTCACCTCAAGAGCTTGAGAAAGAGATCAGTAAACTCGAAGCTCAAATGTATCAACATGCTCAGGATCTAGAGTTTGAATTAGCGGCGGAGAAACGAGATCAAATTGACAAATTGCGCCAGCAGTTTATTGCAAATAGCTAATTTGGTCTGATTACGAAGTGGGGATTTTTAAGCAAAAAAATAGCCAATAGCAAAAATGTCTATTGGCTTCAATTTGTGAATACTAAGTTCACTAACAACGTCAGTTGGCTAGGTGACCCTTGAGGGTCAATAGTGTTTTAGCAGATATCGTGCCATTATTATTGTGCATAATGTATTCTAAAGTCGTTTAATATGGACTCAAATGAGTAATAAGTTTGCAAAATGCAACGCGCAATGTAATTATTCATACAGAATGCAAAAAAAATAATGGCTAGGTTATGCAACATTCATCTCACTCTACAAAGTCAAAATATCTATTGATGGTGGAAGATACGGCTTCTGTTGCGGCATTGTATCGTTCGTACCTCACACCACTTGGGATAGATATCAATATCGTTGGGACAGGGCGAGACGCTATCGAAAGTGTTTCTGCGCGTACACCAGACTTAATTTTGCTTGATTTGCGCTTGCCTGATATGACCGGGATGGATGTGCTTTATGAAGTGAAACAAAGAGATTCTGATGTACCAGTGATCTTTATGACGGCACATGGTTCCATCGATACAGCAGTAGAAGCCATGCGTCATGGTGCACAAGACTTTTTGATTAAACCGTGTGAAGCTGACCGCTTACGTGTGACCGTCAATAACGCAATTCGTAAAGCCACCAAATTAAAAAATGAAGCTGGTAACCCGGGAAATCAAAGCTATCAGGGTTTTATCGGTAGTAGCCAGACGATGCAAGCGGTCTATCGAACCATAGATTCAGCAGCGAGCAGTAAGGCGAGTATCTTCATCACCGGAGAGAGTGGTACGGGTAAAGAGGTGTGTGCTGAGGCCATCCATGCTGCGAGCCGTCGCGGAGACAAGCCATTCATTGCCATTAACTGTGCTGCGATACCAAAAGATTTGATCGAAAGTGAGTTGTTTGGCCACGTCAAAGGGGCATTTACCGGTGCAGCCACCGATCGTCAAGGCGCGGCAGAATTGGCTGACGGAGGAACCCTGTTTCTGGATGAACTGTGTGAAATGGACTTAGATCTGCAAACTAAGTTATTGCGATTTATCCAAACAGGTACGTTTCAGAAAGTAGGTTCATCGAAAATGAAAAGCGTTGATGTACGGTTTGTTTGTGCCACGAACCGTGATCCTTGGAAGGAAGTTCAAGAAGGGCGTTTTCGAGAAGACCTATATTACCGATTGTATGTTATTCCTTTACATTTACCGCCACTGCGTGAACGGGGTGATGATGTCATAGAAATTGCTTACTCATTATTAGGCTTTATGTCGAAAGAGGAAGGTAAAGACTTTGTTCGTCTGACGCCAGATGTAGTTGAGCGCTTCACCCGTTATGAATGGCCGGGGAATGTGCGTCAGCTGCAAAATGTATTACGTAACGTGGTGGTGCTTAATAACGGAAAAGATATCAGCTTTGATATGTTGCCACCGCCATTGAACATTCCGGGAGAAAATGAAATCCGTATGCCGATTCAAGCAAAAGAAGCTGTTTCAGTACACGACATTTTCCCGCTGTGGATGACAGAAAAAAATGCAATTGAACAAGCTATTGAGGCCTGCGATGGGAATATTCCTAAAGCTGCAGGTTACCTCGATGTTAGTCCGTCAACAATCTATCGTAAACTCCAAGCTTGGAACACGAAGGAAGCTCAGTAAGCCGCTATGGAAGTACTTAATCAAGAAAAGATAAATCGACTTGCCTCAGAAATTGGTGAGGAAAATGTACCAGTGCTGTTGCAGATTTTCCTTGGCGAGTTATCTAATTATATTGAAAATCTGCAAGCGGATCCTGAGGATAAAACCCAATATCTAAAGGAAATAAGCCATGCGTTAAAAAGCAGCGCGGCCAGTTTTGGCGCTGAAGTATTGTGCGAATATGCTATTGAAATTGATACACATGCGAAAACTGGCCAAGGCTTTAATCAATCAGACAGCAAAGAGAAAATGATTGAGCTGCTTAAGCTGACTTATCAACATTACGCACAATTAGTCGCGCAATAGAGACTCGATTGCTTGTTGCAGCTTGCTTCTATCATGGCGCCAGTCTCGGTTGGGTGAGGCGAGCTCTTTGGTGACACAGTTCCATTCGGCGAGATCTGGGTGGGGTGTGTCCCCTAGTACAACATCGACTTTTCTTCCCTGACACGCACGCTCACACCATTCTAATTTCTCTTTCAGAGACATTCGTCCAGCGGGACCATATTCCGGGGACAAGTTTTCCACAAAAACGACTTGAGCTTTCACGTTGTTATTGATTGCGCGTCCAACCTCAGGAAGTAGCAAAGGTGGCATGATGCTGGTCAAAAAGCTACCGGGGCCAAGTACAATGCAATCGGCCTGTTCAATGGCCAACACACCTTCTTTTGTTGCCGGTACTTCAGGGTTTAAATCTAAGCGGCGAAGGTCGTTTTCCATTTCATCAACACTTGTTTCTCCGGTGACCCATTTACCGTCCACCGATAATGCGGTGAGATCAGTTGGGTGTTCTGTCATAGGAACAATATTGACATCGACCTTGAGCATATTTCGAATTAAGTTAATTGCATCAAGAGGACGAACGGATAGGTTATCCAATGCCGTTAGCATGAGGTTACCGAGGTTATGACCATCGAGTTCGCCAGCGCCTTTAAAGCGGTATTCGAACATCATTGAGCTGATGGAAGGATCGGTGATTAACTGGTTGATACAGTTGCGAGTATCCCCCCAAGCAATCCCGCCCTGACAGTCACGAATGCGTCCTGTTGAACCGCCATTATCTGTGGTTGTGACAATCCCAGTCGCATTTGAGCCAAAAGATTTTAGAGCTGCTAGCATACGACCAAGTCCATGGCCGCCACCAATAGCTACGACTTTTTTAGATGAATACAGAGCCATCGAATTTGTACTTATTTAGAAATAACCATCTATAATTTAGTGTATTGCGTTGATAGGGAATACGCAATTAGTGGTAAATTGAGCTGTTGTCAGCTTTTTTTGACCTGAAAGGTGGAAACACGCACAAATATTAAGTATTTTATCTAATAGCTACTGTTGTTCAAACAGTTGCCATAACTCCGAGCTCATCAAGCTAAGTCTAAGGATAGGCGTGGTGAGCCAGTGACATGTTGTCACAAGGGCATAATTGGAAATGATTAGGCCTCCCGTGTTTGGAAAGGTGTTCCGTGGCGCAACAATTCGAAGATAGATTCCATCGCAAGTTTTATTACTTGCGCTTGTCTGTTACAGATGTCTGTAACTTTAAATGCACTTACTGCCTGCCTGATGGTTACCAACCTTCGGGGCAAAAAAACTCATCTTTTTTATCGCTACCTGAAATTACGCGAGTGGTTCGGGCGTTTGCCGATTGTGGTACGTCTAAAGTTCGTATTACGGGTGGTGAACCAAGTCTGCGGAAAGACTTTACTGACATTATTCACCAAGTTTCGTCAACGAAAGGGATCACCAAAGTAGCCACAACGACAAATGGCTATCGGATGGAAAAACAGGTCGCTGAGTGGAAACAAGCGGGTTTAACCAATATTAATGTTAGTGTGGATAGCTTAGACCCGAGAATGTTCCACCAAATCACTGGAGAAAATAAGTTTACTCAAGTGATGGCGGGGATCGATCGCGCGTTTGAAGTGGGCTATGAACAAGTGAAAGTTAATGTGGTATTGATGAAAGATCTAAACCACCGTGAACTGCCTGCTTTCCTCAACTGGATCAAGCATCGTCCAATTCAACTTCGTTTCATTGAGCTAATGCAAACTGGTGAAATGGATGAGTTGTTTAATAACCATCATGTTTCCGGTGTTGCTATTCGTAACCAACTGATTGCCAATGGTTGGATCTTAAAAGTGCGTGCCAAAAATGATGGTCCTGCTCAAGTATTCGTTCACCCAGATTATCAAGGTGAAATTGGCTTGATCATGCCGTACGAAAAGAACTTTTGTGAAAGTTGTAACCGTCTGCGCGTTTCTGCAAAGGGCAAACTTCATATGTGCTTGTTTGGTGAGCATGGTGTGGAGCTACGCGACTTACTTCAAACCGATGGCCAAGAAAGTGAGCTGATAGAGCGTATCCAAGCTCAATTACAATCGAAATCAGTCAGCCATTTCCTTCATGATGGAAAGACGGGAATGACCCCGCACTTGGCATCAATCGGCGGCTAATACAACAAATCAATTTAAAGCTGAGCGGCGCTTAGCTTAACTTCCCAAATAATTTAGATAGGTGGACAAATGGGTCACGCAGAAAGTAAATTCCAACCAGCAAATATCGCTGTTCTTACCGTTTCAGACACACGTACAGAAGAAAATGACACCTCTGGTGCATACCTTGTCGAGAATGCAAAAGAAGCGGGTCACAACGTTGTAGATAAGCAGATTGTCATCGATGATATGTACAAGATTCGTGCGATTGTTTCTCAATGGATAGCTGATGAAAATGTACAAGCGGTGATGATCACTGGCGGTACGGGATTTACCTCTCGTGATAGTACACCTGAAGCGCTGAAACCCCTGTTTGATAAAGAGGTAGAAGGGTTCGGTGAACTGTTCCGTCAGGTTTCTTACGAAGAGATCGGCACATCAACCATTCAGTCGCGAGCTATTGCTGGTTTTGCAAATCATACGGTTATTTTCGCGATGCCTGGTTCTACAGGTGCGTGTCGCACGGGTTGGACTAAAATCATCAAACAACAGCTTGATGCGAGTCATCGCCCATGTAACTTCATGCCTCACCTTTCAGTATAAGGGAGGAGGTAATGAGCCAATTTACTCACATTAACGCTTCTGGTGAAGCAAACATGGTGGATGTTTCATCAAAGGTGGAAACTGTTCGTGAAGCAAGAGCGGAAGCTTTTGTTCACATGGCACCTGAAACGTTGCAATTGATCGTGTCCGGTCAACATCATAAAGGTGATGTCTTTGCTACTGCACGAATTGCTGGTATCCAAGCTGCGAAAAAAACGTGGGATCTGATCCCACTATGTCATCCGCTGCTACTTTCTAAAGTGGAAGTTCAACTCGAAGCAATCGAATCAGAAAACAAGGTTCGTATTGAATCTGTTTGTAAATTGGCCGGTAAAACCGGGGTTGAAATGGAAGCGCTGACAGCTGCATCAGTGGCTGCATTGACCATTTATGATATGTGTAAAGCGGTACAGAAAGACATGGTGATTGAGCAAGTTCGGCTGCTAGAAAAAACCGGCGGTAAGTCTGGTCACTTTAAGGTGGATGTATGATCAAAGTACTCTTTTTTGCCCAGACTCGTGAATTGGTGGGCACAGATCAAGTTGAACTAGAAGCCAGCTTTGCAACCGTTGAGGCATTGCGTGCCCATCTAGCAGAGCGAGAAGGCAAATGGTCTTTAGCACTGGAAGCTGGAAAGCTACTTGCTGCCGTGAACCAATCGATAGTACCACTTGAAACTGAACTCAATGATGGCGATGAAGTTGCTTTCTTCCCGCCAGTAACAGGAGGATAAGATGGATTCTCGTGTTGCAGTTCAGAATGCTGATTTTTCTGTGGGTGATGAATATCAATTGCTTGCTGAAGGTACATCATCCGGCGCCGTTGTGACTTTTGTTGGGAAAGTTCGCGATATGAACTTGGGGGACAACGTGATTGGTTTGTCCTTAGAGCATTACCCTGGAATGACAGAAAAGGCGTTGGCTGAAATTTGTGATGAAGCTGAAAAGCGTTGGCCAGTTGAAAAAATCCGTGTGATACACCGAGTCGGTGATATGGATATTGGTGATCAAATTGTCTTTGTTGGTGTGTCTAGCGCACACCGAGGCGCGGCATTTGAAGCGTGTGAATTTGTTATGGATTACTTGAAAACAAAAGCGCCGTTTTGGAAAAAAGAACGGACAACAGGCTCGACTCGTTGGGTGGATTCTCGAGATTCAGATACCAAAGCCGCTGAGCGATGGACAGTAAAATAATGAAAGGAGCAGAGATGCTCCTTTTTTGTGTGTAGGAAAAACAAAGGAATGGCAATGAATTCAACATCAATCAAAAGGGCGTTAGTCATTGCAATTATTGTAGGGAGTTTATTAAACCTGATTAACCAATACGACGCGCTGTTTATGATGGCTCAATTTAATGGTTATAAGGCGGTTCTGACTTACTTTGTTCCATTTGGCGTTTCTCTAATTAGCAGCTGGCTTGCTGAAAAAGATGTGACTAAACAGCAGTGATTTCCCTTCCACTATTGGCATATGGATACAGTGATAGGCTTCACCTATTGCAAAAATAGTAGATATCCATTTAGTAAAATCAAGAAATTAGGCAACAATTACTTTATAGGCAGTGGTCGCTGTGTATAAAGGAGACGAATATGGAATCGCTAAAAGTTAAAAACTACATGAAGTTACAAGCGGTGACTTTTACCCCGGAAATGCCTTTAAGTGCGGCTCTGGATAAGCTTTTAAAGACGGAACATTTAGGTGGTCCGGTTATTAACAACAAGGAAGAAGTGATTGGTTTCCTTTCCGAGCAAGACCTGCTTGAGAAATTGGTAAAGGTGAGTTATTTCTGTCAAGACACACACATTGTCGGTGATTGTATGCACCAAGAAGTGTTGTCTGTTTCTCCGGAGGCGTCGATCATTGAACTCGCCGACATGATGAAAGTTGGCAAACCTAAAGTTTACCCTGTGATTGATAATGGTAAACTAGTGGGAATGATCACGCGTCGTGATGTCTTAAAAGCGATAGGGAAGAACATTGATGAATGCTTCCAACATCCGGTGTGATACGGTGAGTTGATGAAAAAGGCGCATTGAGCGCCTTTTCTTTTATCTGTAGGAGAGAGTATGTCGAACCAAGATGCCAAATTTACTCAAGGTTCAACCATGAAGCACATTTTGGTGATGTCAGGTGCTGGGTCTGTTGGCTTAATGGCTCTGTTTGTCGTCGACTTACTCGATATGCTTTTTATCAGTATGCTAGGGCAAGTCGAATTAGCTGCAGCCGTCGGCTTTGCTGGTACATTAGTCTTCTTCTCTACCTCAATTTCTATTGGTTCTTCCATTGCTATGGGCGCACTGGTATCAAAAGCTTTGGGCGCAAAGAAGCTTGATGAGGCACGCCAGCTTACCGTTAGCGTATTGATGACCACGTTTTTGATTAGCTGTATTGTTGCTGTGGTTATGTATGCCTACATCCCAGAACTGCTTGCCGCTATTGGGGCTCAGGGTTTTGCTGCGGAGCGAGCGCAAGCCTACTTAGAAATTCTATTGCCTAGTGGCCCGGTTGTTGCGCTAGCAATGGCGGCTGGGGCAGGGCTGCGGGCTGCGGGTGATGCTAAGCGTTCGATGTGGGCGACGCTTTCCGGAGGGATTGCAAATGCGTTGCTTGACCCGCTATTCATTTTTGGCTTTGGCTGGAATGTGGAAGGGGCCGCCGCCGCTTCTGTTTTTGCTCGCTTTACTGTTCTATTCTTCTCGCTTTACCCACTTATTAAGCATCACAATTTAGTCGCGATTCCTTCGTTTGTGACTTGGAATCAAAATATTCGATCCATTTTAACCATCGCCCTGCCTGCGATTGTCACTAACCTTGCGACGCCTGTTGGTAATGCCATTGTTACTTCTTCTATCGCTAAGTTTGGTGAAGATTTTGTCGCTGGCTTTGCTGTTATTGGCCGTTTAACGCCTGTCTGTTTCGCTGTTATCTTCGCTCTTTCTGGAGCTGTTGGGCCCATCATTGGGCAGAATTTTGGTGCAGAGCGTTTTGATCGCGTCAAAGAAACGCTAAACAACTCTTTACTTGTAACCACGATATATACCTTGTTGGTTTGTGCAGTGCTCTATTTTGCTCAAGGTTTAGTGATTGAGATGTTCAATCTACAGGGTGATGCAGCTGTTATCATGACAGCCTTTTGTACCTATGTAGCACTCAGCTTTATCTTTAATGGCATGATGTTTGTGGCCAATACATCGTTTAACAATTTGGGTAAGCCACTTTACTCAACGGCATTAAATTTAGGTAAAGCAACACTAGGAACTTTGCCGTTTGTCTATTTTGGCGCTTTATGGTTTGGCGCCTTAGGTGTGTTGTATGGTCAGGCTGTAGGGACAGTAGTATTTGGCTTAATTTCATTGGTGGTGCTGAAAAAACATATTGCAGAATTAATGCCAGGGCAAGATATGGAGCGGGAAGATGATCCTTCTGTGACTTGTGTGAACACACAGCCTTTCTGTACGCATGATGCGGTATTAATTGATGAAGCGGGTGCAGACAGTGATGTTTTGACGTCTTCCTACCATAAAAGACATAAAAACAATTGACCTTAGAGTAGGCTCCAAGGTTTATGATGACAGTGTCAGCAAATTAAGGAGGCCTAATAATGTGTACTAAACACGAAGCATGTCGCTCTGATAAAGTGACATTGAATCCATCTCAACATGGCTCATGTTCGAGCCCGAAAATCAGTTCTATCCAGATGGCAGGAGCAGAGCCAGCAAGCTCGGGTTGCTGTTCATCATCGGCGTGCGGAACGAGTACTGATCCAGCCGATGAGGAAAGTGACTCCTTAAGTTCTTCTAGTGCATCGTTTACTTACAGTTGGATTGTCGTGGGGATGGATTGCCCATCTTGCGCGAGAAAAATTGAAACCGCAGTTAACAAAGTTGAAGGCGTTCTTGAAGCAAAAGTACTTTTTGCAACAGAAAAACTGGTGATTAAATCGAATCATGTCGATGTAGCGAATGCTGTTGAGCAAACAATTGTCGATACTGGTTTCACTTTTACAACCACTTCCCAAAGAAAGAAAACGGTTCAACCAAAGGGTTGGCGTCATTTCATCAAGCAAAATGCCAATATTCTTTCTATTGCCTCTGCGATGGCAATTGCCGCTATTTTGAAATCCAGTCTTCCCCAAGTTAGCGAATGGTTGTTCATTTTTACCTGTTTAGCAGGCCTCTATCCGATAGGTAAAAAAGCCATTGCATTAGCGAAATCAGGCACGCCATTTGCGATTGAGACCTTGATGAGTGTTGCAGCCATTGGTGCTTTGTACCTTGGTGAAACCGTTGAAGCGGCAATGGTATTGTTGCTATTTCTTATCGGTGAGCAGCTAGAAGCTTTTGCTGCATCAAGAGCGCGAAGTGGCGTGCAAGCGTTGATGGAGCTGGTTCCTGAAAAGGCGACTAAGATCATCGATGGACAACGTGTTGAAGTGGCCGTAAGTGAATTGTCACCTGACGATATTATTGAAGTATCACCAGGAAGTCGCATGCCAGCAGATGGCAAATTACATGATGCATTAGCGAGTTTTGATGAAAGTGCACTGACTGGCGAATCGATTCCTGTAGAGCGTTATGAAGGTGAGTCAGTTATGGCTGGTGCTGTCGTTGTCGATAAAGTCGTGCGATTGACCATCACTTCAAAGCAAGGTGAGAACGCAATCGATCGCATTTTGCACCTAATTGAGGAAGCGGAATCCCGTAAAGCGCCACTAGAACGTTTCTTAGATAAGTTCAGTCGTTGGTATACGCCATTGATGATGCTTGTTGCGTTAGCAGTGATTGTTGTGCCTCCGTTACTTTACGCTCAGCCATGGGAAACATGGATTTATCGTGGTTTAGCCCTCTTATTGATTGCGTGTCCTTGCGCCTTGGTGATTTCAACACCTGCGGCAATTACGTCAGGTTTAGCCACTGCAGCAAAAAGAGGCGCGTTGATTAAAGGTGGAGCGGCCTTAGAACAGCTTGGCAAAATTGAAGCGATTGCATTTGATAAAACGGGCACATTAACCAAAGGTAAACCACAGGTGACGGACGTCTTGTCACAAGGTGAGCTAGAAGTTGATGAAGTTTTAAGAGTAAGTGCTGCGATTGAAATGGGCTCTAGTCATCCTTTGGCCGTTTCTTTGGTGAAACGAGTACAATCTGCTGGTATCGATATTCCAGAGGCTACCGAAAAACAAGCGCTTGTTGGAAGTGGTGTGTCTGGTAAAGTCGATGGTGTTTTGTACCGAATTCTGGCTCCAAGCAAAATTGATTTTGATTTATCTGACGCCTTGATTACGAGCGTTGAGACTCTTGAAGAACAGGGAAAAACGGTTGTTCTTGTGATCAAAGCGGATAGTGAGGTCATCGGACTTGTTGCATGGCAAGATACGCTACGTGAAGATTCTGCCAATGCTGTAAATGCTCTCAAGCAATTAGGTATTCAGTCGATTATGCTGACGGGAGATAACCCAAGAAGTGCTCGCGCGATGAGCTCTGCAATTGGTATCGATTTTAAAGCAGGTTTGTTGCCTGAAGATAAAGTCCGCTATGTAGAGCAACTGTCCAGTGATTCTTATGTCGCGATGGTTGGAGACGGTATCAATGATGCTCCAGCAATGAAAGCATCAAGTATCGGGATTGCCATGGGTGGTGGTACGGATGTGGCTTTGGAAACAGCAGACGCTGCTATCACTCACAATCGGCTAGTGGAGTTGCCTGCGATGATCGAGCTATCTCGCGCAACACTCTCTATTATTCGGCAAAATGTCACGTTAGCACTTGGTCTTAAAGGTGTCTTTCTTGTGACCAGCTTGCTTGGGATCACAGGTTTGTGGGTTGCAGTATTGGCCGACAGTGGGGCAACTGCTTTGGTGACGCTCAATGCACTTCGCTTGCTCCAATTCAAATCTCGAAATGATTAATTGCAACAGAACCTAACCTCTCCAAATCTAGCCAGAGTCTTCGCACTCTGGCTACCTCGTTTCATATGTAATGAATACGCACTCTTTGCGATAAAGTGTGATGTAAACCGTTTTTATTTGAAATGCGATGAATTATTGCTGCTCTGAGTGAGATCTTAATCACTCTTTATTCTGTGTAGGTTCGTTAGAGTATGTCTGTACCCTATGAATCTTAAGAGCGAAACCATACAGAAAGTGAATAAAAACTGTATCAGTTCGCCACAATAATGGAGAGTTTCCTTATGTCTCAAGCTGTTTTCCACCTTGGTGTAACAGAAGCCGATCTTGCTGGTGCTACATTGGCGATCATCCCGGGCGATCCTGCGCGTGTTCAGAAAATTGCGGAAGAAATGGAAAATCCCGTTTTTCTAGCAAGCCATCGTGAATACACGCTTTATCGTGCTGAGCTTGAAGGCAAACCTGTTGTTGTGTGTTCTACTGGTATCGGTGGTCCTTCTACGTCGATTGCTGTTGAAGAGTTAGCGCAGCTTGGTGTTCGTACTTTCTTACGTGTTGGTACAACCGGTGCAATCCAGCCGCACGTGAATGTGGGTGATATGATTGTATCGACAGGTTCTGTTCGCCTAGATGGTGCAAGCCTACACTTTGCTCCAATGGAATTCCCAGCAGTGGCTGATTTTGATGTTGCTACTGCAATGAAAGCAGCAGTAGAAGAATCTGGTGCAACTGTTCATATGGGTGTTACGGCTTCAAGTGATACCTTCTACCCAGGCCAAGAGCGTTACGACACTTTTTCTGGCCGCGTTGTGAAGCGTTTCCAAGGTTCTATGCAAGAATGGCAAGACATGGGCGTACTGAACTTCGAAATGGAGTCTGCAACTCTTCTTACTATGTGTGCAAGCTCTGGTCTAAAAGCGGGCTGTGTGGCTGGTGTTATCATCAACCGCACGCAAAAAGAGATCCCAGATCATTCAACACTAAAAGAGACTGAAGCACGCTCAATCAAAGTGGTGGTAGAAGCGGCTCGTAAAATGCTTTAAGGGTAGGGCGCTAGTCGGCGCTATCTAATAGAAAAAACCTCAATCATGGCTGACCAGATTGAGGTTTTTTTGTATTTGGATGAAAGACTTCGTTATGCCACAAACTCTTCTGAATCAGGACGATTAGTAAATTGCACACCGTTTAAGAAGTCGCACAGCAGTTGATCGTCGCACGCTTTGTAATTCTTATTGTTTGGTTTACGGAAATATGCGCCAACCTCGTACTTGCTCAGACTCACACCCATCAGTTCAAGCACGTCCAATACATCTTCCGCTTTCATATTTAGAGCAATACGCAGCTTCATGAAAATCATGTTATTGGTAAGCTTTTGTTCGGGTTTTGGCTGTTCGCCTTCCTTCTTACCACGCTTTAAATTAATAAAACCGTTCAGAAACAGTGCCAGCTCTTTATCTTTCATCTTAGTCACAGACTTATCCGAATCTGCTTTTAGCCAGTCGTTAACTTGGTTCGGCGCTACCGTAGCCTCTGCTTGCTCAAAAGCCTTCATGATTTGAGTGTTTTTCAAATTTAGTGAGTGCTGGATGCGGCGTAAGATTTCGTTATTAGTCACAAGGGATCCTAGTAAGGGAGTGCGCCGAAGAACCGTTCGTCGGCGGATTTAGGTTGATAGTCGATTTTGGAGGCGACTCTAACAGAGAATAGGCAATTTCAACAGAAGTAAAAATCCCCGAAGTATTTCTGCTTCGGGGATTAAGTCGGTCGTATTGTAGAAGGCTAAGCCTTGATTACATTACGCGCATACCTGGTTGCGCGCCTTCGTGCGGTTCAAGAATCCATAGGTCGCTGCCACCAGGGCCTGCGGCTAGGATCATGCCTTCAGACATACCAAACTTCATCTTACGAGGTTTTAGGTTGGCAACCATTACAGTTAGCTTGCCTTCTAGCTCTTCAGGTTTGTACGCTGATTTGATGCCAGAGAATACCTGACGAGTTTCGCCGCCGATGTCGAGTTGGAACTTAAGCAGTTTGTTTGCTTTTGGCACTTCTTCACAAGAGATGATACGTGCGATACGCATATCTACTGCAGCGAAAGCGTCAAATTCAATTTCTTCTGCAATTGGATCTTTATCCAGTTCCGTTTGGCTTGCTTTGTTCTTTGCTGCTTCTGCCGCTTCTTTCGCCGCAACTTCTGCTGCTGCATCTTCTTTAGATGCTTCAACCATTGCTTCTACCTTCTTAGGGTCGATGCGGTTGAATAGCGCTTTGAACTTAGTGATCTCGTGACCAGTTAGTGGTGCAGCAACACCTTCCCAAGTTAGCTCTTGGTTTAGGAAGGCTTCAGTACGTGCTGCTAGTTCTGGCATGACTGGTTTTAGGTAAGTCATCAGAACGCGGAATAGGTTGATACCCACAGAGCAAATGTCTTGTAGCTCTTGGTCTTTACCTTCTTCTTTCGCCACAACCCACGGTGCTTTCTCATCAACGTATTGGTTTGCTTTGTCTGCCAGTGCTGTGATTTCACGGATAGCACGGCCAAACTCACGCGTTTCGTATAGCTCTGCGATGCGGTCAGCAGCAGCAGCGAATTCTTTGTAAAGAATGAACGCAGTTTTATCCCTAGTAACTTCAAAGTCGAATGCTTGAGAAGATAGCTTTCCGTCGAAACGTTTAGTAATGAAGCCAGCATTACGAGATGCTAGGTTAACGATCTTGTTTACTACGTCAGCATTAACGCGCTGAGTGAAGTCTTCAAGGTTAAGGTCTAGATCATCGATACGGCTGTTTAGTTTCGCTGCGTAGTAGTAACGTAGACATTCTGGATCTAGGTGATCTAGGTATGTAGCCGCTTTGATGAAGGTACCTTTCGACTTAGACATCTTCGCGCCGTTAACTGTTACGTAGCCGTGTACGAATACGTTGTTTGGCTTGCGGAAACCGCTACCTTCTAGCATTGCAGGCCAGAATAGAGAGTGGAAGTAGACAATGTCTTTACCGATGAAGTGGTAAAGCTCAGTTGTGCTGTCTTTCTTCCAGTACTCATCGAAGTTTAGATCGTCACGTTTGTTACATAGGTTCTTAAATGAAGCCATGTAGCCAACTGGTGCGTCTAGCCATACGTAAAAGAACTTGTCTTTTTCACCAGGGATCTCAAAGCCAAAATAAGGCGCATCACGAGAGATATCCCACTGTTGTAGACCAGACTCGAACCACTCTTGCATCTTGTTCGCTGTTTCAGCTTGAAGTGAGCCAGAGCGAGTCCACTCTTGTAGCATGCTTTCAAACTGAGGCAGGTTGAAGAAGAAGTGCTCTGAATCTTTCATTACTGGTGTCGCACCAGAAACGGCTGATTTAGGATCAATCAGTTCAGTCGGGCTGTAAGTCTCACCACAGTTATCACAGTTATCACCGTATTGGTCGTCTGACTTACACTTAGGACAAGTCCCTTTAACGAAACGATCCGGTAGGAACATCTCTTTTTCTGGATCAAACAGCTGAGAAATGGTACGGCTAGAGATAAAACCGTTTTTCTTAAGCTCTAGGTAGATGTGCGAAGCCAGCTCACGGTTCTCTTCAGAGTGTGTGCTGTGATAGTTGTCGAAGCTAATATCGAAGCCAGCGAAGTCTTTTTGGTGCTCTTCACTTACTGCAGCGATCATCTCTTCTGGCGTAATTCCCATCTGTTGTGCTTTTAGCATGATTGGCGTGCCGTGAGCATCGTCAGCACAGATGAAGTTTACAGTGTTGCCACGTAGGCGTTGGTAGCGAACCCAGATATCTGCTTGAATGTGCTCAAGCATGTGACCTAGGTGAATCGAACCGTTAGCGTACGGAAGGGCACAAGTTACCAGTAATTTGCGTGGATCGTTTGCCATACTTAATATTCGCTTCTTGAGGTGTATAAAAAAATAGAGAGTAATACTACCTTATCCCACCAGTGACTCCAAGCTGTCAAAGTAAGGATTACCTTAGTTTTTTCAGGGTTCAGTATCCCTAGGTGGAGTGTTACGATTAGGTGCATAAGGAGGACCTATGCGTCAATTCAATTCAAAGCAAGATTTTTGTGATTGGTTAAATCAATTCGAGCACCCAAATTTAGCACCGGAGTGGGCATCGGTTGCGAATATTGTTTCGGTGGAAGCCAATCAATTTAAGATTGAACTCCCTTTTGCAGCAAATACATTAGTGCAAGTTTTGTCAACATGGATTGAAATCGCCCAGCAAAAAGGGGAGGTTGCTCAGTTCTCATTTCAAATTTCAGTTTTACCTAAAGCGTTAGAAAGCCATGTTGCAACGACGGTTAAAGGGGTAAAAAACATCATTGCAGTCACCTCGGCAAAAGGTGGTGTTGGTAAGTCAACGACGTCAGTAAATTTGGCGTTAGCGATTGCTGCATCGGGGGCAAAAGTTGGGCTGTTGGATGCCGACATCTATGGTCCTTCAGTACCGTTAATGATGGGGCAAACTCAAGCCACTCCAGAGGTTCGCGATAATAAGTGGATGCAGCCTGTTGCGGCTCATGGGATCTATACGCATTCTATTGGCTATCTGGTTTCTAAAGATGAAGCGGCCATTTGGCGTGGTCCAATGGCATCAAAGGCACTATCACAGCTGATCAACGAAACGGATTGGCCCGAACTGGACTATTTAGTTATTGATATGCCGCCCGGAACGGGAGATATCCAATTAACTCTTGCCCAGCAAATTCCAGTGACGGGAGCGGTCATTGTAACAACACCGCAAGATCTAGCGTTGGCGGATGCACGTAAAGGAGCGGCGATGTTTGCCAAGGTGGATGTGCCTGTTGTCGGAGTGGTCGAAAATATGAGCTATCATATATGCAGTCATTGCGGCGAAAAAGAGCATATTTTTGGGGCTGGCGGCGCTGAAAAAATGGCCGCAGATTATGGTTTATCCTTACTTGCACAAATTCCATTGCATATTGCCATGCGTGAAGATATTGATTGCGGTAAACCAACGGTGGCAGCGAGGCCGGAATCTGAGCATGCGAAACAGTATCTCGAATTGGCTCAGAATGTGTGCAGTCGGCTCTATTGGCAAGGAAAAGCGAAACCAGAATCGATTTTATTTACCATGGTGCAATAACGTTTTATGCAACGAAAACGTTTGCATTTCGTTTGGTTATTCCAATTGCAAAAAACGTGGCATTTTAATCTGATTGCGGCTGGTATCTGTGGGATGAACTCCCTATAATCAGGCGGTTTATTTGGGGTTTGCTCAGAACCATTAGGCCAAGTTTTGTGCCTGCAAACCCTTAGCCATCACCATTCTTAATCATCGGGTGCAAGAATAATGTCTGATAATAATCAATGCGTCATCGTCGGTATTGCTGGCGCATCAGCTTCTGGAAAAAGCCTTATCGCGAGTACTATCTATAACGAACTTCGTGAAAAAGTAGGCGATCACCAAATTGGTGTCATTACTGAAGATTGCTACTACAACGACCAAAGCCACCTGAGCATGGAAGAGCGTGTAAAAACCAACTACGATCACCCGAGCGCACTAGACCATGATTTGCTTTGCCAACATCTAGAGCAATTAGTAAAAGGTGAAGCTGTTGAGGTCCCAGAATACAGTTACTCTGAGCACACCCGTACAGAAAATACATCAACATTGACGCCTAAGAAGGTGATCATCCTAGAAGGTATTCTGCTGCTAACCGATCCTCGTCTTCGCGATTTGATGCATGCGACTGTATTTATGGATACACCGCTAGATATTTGTCTGCTTCGCCGTGTGAAACGCGACGTAGAAGAGCGTGGCCGCACCATGGAGTCAGTTCTGAAACAGTATCAAGAAACGGTTCGCCCAATGTTTATGCAATTTATTGAGCCGTCTAAACAGTATGCAGACATCATTGTTCCTCGTGGTGGCAAAAACCGTATTGCGATTGATGTACTAAAAGCTCACATTGCAAAACTTCTGAAAGCTTAATTTATATTAAGACCGCAAAACTTTATTTTTTCATAGATAAGTGGCACTTTAAGTGCCACTTTCTTTTTTTGGGGCGCTACTTTAATTAATAGGTTCCATATTCAGCAAGGATAATGCGAAATGAAGAAATTATTCCTTTTCATTGCCGTGCCAGTAGTTGCAATTATTGCTGCTCTGCTAGCACTGGTCTTGCTTGTTAACCCAAATCAATTTAAACCGCTGATTGTTGAACAAGCGAAAAAACAAACCGGGCTCGATCTTGTCATTGAAGGCGATATCAGCTGGCAATTCTTCCCGTCGATTGGTTTCGAGCTTGGTAAAACCGAATTGAAGAATCCGCAAGGGTTCAGCCAACCAAATCTATTTAAAGTCGACTCGGTTGGAATTGATGTTTCTGTTACTCCATTGCTGAGTAAAGCGTTGGAAATCGGCAACGTGACACTAAACGGCGCAGAGTTTTACCTTGAAACATTGAAAGATGGGCGTCGAAATATTGATGTATTAACTCAAGCTCAATCTACACAACCAGAGCCTGCTACTGAAACCCAAACTGAAGCTGCTGCAAATCCGCAATCAGAAGGCGGAGCTTCAGCGGCTTCCGATTGGACAATTAACCTTGCAGGTATCACGGTAAGTAATGCACTGCTTGAACTGCAAGACAAGCAGGCTGGTAGCTTTACTAAGCTGGAAGATGTTTCTTTGTCTTTGTCTAAGTTTGCTTTTGGTCAGTGGACGAAGGCGGAATTTTCAGTCAAAGGTAACAACAATCAACAAACATTCACTGCTTCCGGTCAAGCCGAGTTTAAATTGGCAAAAGGGATGCAGGAATACGCTTTGCGTAATATCGAATTGGACACCACCTTTGCTGATCCCACAACTCGAATTGATAGTGCGGCCATTACGCTGGATACCTTCGAGTTCGATAAAGCTAATTCATTAAGCTATGTCGTGAAAGGTCAGGCGTCGGGCTTAGATATTGATATCAAAGGTGCGGCGAAACTGAATGTTGATAAAGCAATCTCTAAAGTTGCAATTAATACATTAACACTGGATGGGCAATTGGTCGGTGATACTCTACCTCAGTCGCCAATGAAGGTGGATATGGCGTCAGATCTTACGTTTGATTTGAACAAAAGCCATTTGAGTTTTGTGTTAGAAAAACTGACAGCAAACGCAATTGCACTGGATGGTAAAGCTGATATTACACTGGCAGAGATTCCAAAGGTTCGCTTTTCACTGCACAGTCCGAATATTGATTTGGATGAATTCCTAGGTTTAGGTCAAGTGCAAGAAGGTAAAGCAACTGAAGCGAACTCTGAATCAAGTGAGTTTAAAACCGCTCAAACATCACCTAAAAAACCAGCTCAAGAAGTTGAACCAGACCTTTCTGCATTGAAAACGTTAGATGTTATGGGTGATATCACCATCGATAAGTTCAAAGCGAATAACGCGAAGATGCAAAATGTGAAGGCTAGCTTCTCGGTTAATCGTGGTATTGCAGAGCTGAAGTCATTTACCTCTAACTTATATCAAGGTTCAATCAGCGCGAATGCCAGACTTGATGCACGTCAGTCTCCTGCGTCTTACACAGCCAAAAAACGCATCAAAGGTGTGCAGGTTTTGCCACTACTCAAAGATGTGGCTGACAACGACAAGCTGGAAGGTACTGGTAACATTGATGTTGACGTTCAAGGCCGCAGCTTAACGCCAACGGGTATTAAGAAAAACCTAGTAGGAACGATTGCGATTAATTTCGCAGATGGAGCAGTGCATGGTATCAACGTTGCGCAGATGATTCGTGAAAACTACGCCAAGATCAAAGGCAGGTCGCTGGATGATAAACAAGGTGTTCAGAAAACCGATTTCAGTGCAATGGCAGCCACACTAAAACTGAACAAAGGGAACGTCTCGACAGACAACCTGAACATGCAATCGCCTCTACTGCGTATTCGAGGTAAGGGCAGCGCCAACTACATCAATGAAACGGTTGATTTCACTATCAGTACCTCGATTGTTGGCTCTCTGGAAGGGCAGGGAGGTAAAGATATTGATGAATTACGTGACATTACCATCCCAATCAATGTGTCTGGTCAGTGGGCAGAGCCGAAGTTCAAATTAGTCTTGGATGATGTGTTAAAACAAAAAGCAGAAAAAGAGATTGATCGTGGTCTTAAAAAGCTCGATGAAAAATTGGGTGAAAAGGTCAAAGATGAGAAGACGAAAGAAGCCGTAAATAGCTTAATCAAGGGGTTATTTAACTAGCCTAAGTCTTATTCGTTTGAAGGAAACTAAAAAAAGCTGGCGTGAGAGCCAGCTTTTTTATTGTTTATTGAAGCCGGGTTTTACCAATCAACACCCTTTAAGGCTTTAACGCCGGATTCAAAAGCATGTTTGACATTGCGCACTTCAGAAACCGTATCGGCCATTTCGATTAGTGTGCGATGAGCCGCTCGGCCAGTAATCACGACTGATTGCATCTTAGGACGTGCATTCAGGGCATTAACCACTTCATCAAGATCGATATAGTCGTAGCTCACCATGTAGGTCAGCTCATCAAACAAAACCACATCGATCGACTCATCTTGAAGCATACGTTTACATTCCTGCCAGACTTTCTGTGCAGCTTCAGTGTCGGCATCGCGGTTTTGTGTTTCCCACGTAAACCCAGTTGCCATCACTTGGAACTCAACGCCTAGTTTCTCAAGCAAGTTGCGCTCACCGTTATCCCATGTCCCCTTGATAAACTGAGCGACAGAGCATTTAAGCCCGTGACCAACGGCGCGAGCAACAGTACCAAACCCAGAGGTTGATTTGCCTTTACCATTGCCAGTAATGACTAAAAGTAGGCCTTTTTCTTCCTGAGCTGCTGCAATTTTCTCGTCAACTTTCTCTTTGACTTTCTGCTGCCTAGCCTTATGCCTTTCATCTTTATTCTGTTGTTCTGTCACGGTAAATCCTTTTTATCTTAGAATAGCTAGCCTTATGATAACCGAAGTCAGCAGGGCCAAAAACCTTCGATTAATCAGGGATAAAAGATGAGAAACCTAGTAATGGTATGGATAGCTCTGTAGTGCATCGTTAGCCAAAATCATGTTTAACTTTGTTCTGTTATTTGCCACGAATTAGTGATCTCGTTGTATTAGTAGTAAAAACCAAATCAAATACTATTTTGATTTTCATATGGTGCTCCGTATCTGTATTCATCACTAATGGCAGATGAATACTCTTGGTATTTTAAAATGCTGACTATTTCGCTCTATAAGCTATTTTGTAATTCATTAAAGTATTAATTCCTCTTTTCTTTTAGGTACGTACAAGGTCTAAAAATAACAAGCAGAATATGTGTGCAAGTGAGTATAAGGTTCACAGCTAAATTTAATGTATAGGTAATATATGAACCCGTTTATTGAATCTCTTGCACTTCGTTCCACGGAAACCAATGCCATTGTTCTTGTAGAGGGAGCCTCAGGTAACACAATCACAGCTTCTGAATTATTAGCAGCGAGTAGAGAAGTGGCTGGCCGCTTGTGGGCATTAGGCGTGCGTAAAGAAGACCATATAATCATGTCATTGGCCGCGTCACCGGATTATTACGCTGTTTTATATGGTTGTTTTATGATCGGAGCAATTCCAAGCCTAGTGGATGTCACTCAAGAAAAGAGTCAGCTAGTAGAGTGTGTTGATGAATTAAAGCCCGTATTGTGGCTGAGCGATAACAAAATTGATGGCTTTACCACGTGTTCATTAAAGGAATTATTAACTACTGAACCAGCTCTTTACTCTGAAGCGATAGTTTCTGATTCAGCAGTATGTTTATTGCTATACACCACAGGAACAACAGGGCGTCCTAAGGGTGTGCCGTGGACCATTGGACAATTGAAATCACAGGCTCAAGAGTTAAATCGATTTCATTCGATAATCGAGACAGAATTTGTGCTCTTTCCATATTTGGCGTTAGCGACCATATACAACGGTAGAAAGGCCATCATTCCTGAGACAAACTCCCTTCAACCTAACCTAATGCCCGTTGGTAGCATCTTAAGTCAAATGGAACAGTATGGATGCGATTATATCTTTGCTTCACCAGCTTTTTGGGAGCGCGTCATTGAGCACCTAGAGAACAAGTCTGCCTGTATAGACTTCATGAAAATCATCTCTACCGCTGGGGCATCATTGAGTTTGAACATGTTGAGCAAGTTGAATGCGCTACTAACTCAAGGGGATATATATATACCATACGCGAGCACGGAAGCACTGTTACCGCTCACCTTGATCCATTATCGTGATTTTAGGGCTTTATCGCGGAGTAAAACTGCGTTAGGTGAAGGCATTCCATTGGGCACTGTATGCGATGGTATTCAAATGAGAATAATATCAGCAGATTGTGAATCGCCTGTGGCTCGACCTCTTAGTACCAATACAATTGGCGAAATAATTGTGACGGGAGAGCGGGTAACAAGCGAATACTTTAGGAGACCAGATTTAACGAAACTGACAAAGGTACAAATTCCTGAAAGCCCGGTTATTTGGCATAAAATGGGGGACCTTGGTTACGTTGATGACAATGGCGTGGTCTGGTTTATGACTCGTAAAAAGTATGCCATTACTACCAAGAATGGCTATTTTTGCCCAGATGCAATCGAGCAATTTATCAATTTGCACAGTGGAATCAGTTCTTGTGCTGTGATTTGGAATAACGAACAACAAATTACGATAGTAATACCAAAATCTGAGCAAGGCCTATTTGAACCAGAATTAATCATAAATAAGCTCGTTGGCTTAGGCTATGAGCTATCGAATATTATGTACTATCCGACATTGTTACCAACTGACAAAAGGCATAACAGTAAAATAGACAGAGATAAGTTGAAATCTTGGGTTAGTCGTGAACTGAAGCCCAAAGAGTTAAAGGGCGTTGTATGAAGTATTAATGTAGCTGTGGCAGACACAATGTTAAAACGGTGAGTAATGGTATATAAAGCTGTAAAAATGTTGGATGTTTATGAGGTGAGTTTTTAGTATAAAATAGCACTCCAAAATAAAACTCGCCGGACTGATTTTAATGTGAGAGCATTTAGCACCTTTGATTTCGCTATGCGTTTAAATATGGATTGACCCAAATGAAAGGAAAGAAAAAAGTATCTATTTTGGTGGTATGCATGGGCAATATTTGCCGCTCACCGACAGGCGAGGCAGTGTTGCGTGCAAAAGCGAAAGAACTCGGTATCGACGTAGAAATCGACTCGGCTGGAACCATCGGTTATCACGCAGGTAATCCACCTGATCCGCGTTCTAAAGCTGCTGGTGAGTTAAGGGGTTATTCTTTTAAAGGAATTCGTTCAAGGCAAGTTGTTCCACAGGATTTTGAAGAGTTTGATTTTATTTTAGCGGCAGATCGTGCCAACTTAGACGATCTTAAAGCAGATTGCCCATCACACTTGCAACACAAGTTATCTCTGTTTCTTTCTCATGTTGCGTCAGATTATGAAGAAATCCCTGACCCATATTATGGTGGAGATCAGGGATTTGAATTGGTGCTCGATTTAATTGAAGAGGCATCAATGTCATTGCTTCGTCGCCTCTAAAATCTGATTTCGTGATTTATGCGGCCATCACCCGGCCGCTAAAATAGTCATTGGAAACGATGTACTCTGTATTACGGATCAGTTCATCTTGAATTTCTGCCCACTTAACCTCTTCATCTTGCAAGTTAAGGGAAGGGATCACACCACCAACACGAATATTGAAAGGAGTGAGTTCCTTAGCCCAGCTTTGGGTAAAGCCTGCAACCATTGATGTTGCGTTATCAAACCCTGAAAGATCGTGATAATCCTCATGGGAGATCACATTCACTATTACACCTTGCTTTTTCTCCAACCGCATCCTTTCAGCTGTTGCCTGACCAAAGGTGAACAGAGTGCTGGCCATATTCGAAAGTTTTAGGGTAAAGGTTAAGGCGGATTCAGTGTTGTGATCAAGAATTCGCGGCATCGGATTTGCGGTGAGACTGTTGATCAGTACGTCCGGTGAATGCTGCAATTCTCGATCGATAAATTCGAACAACTGATGAATCGATTGCAACGAATAATCTTTGATGGCGTATTGATATACCTCTTCAGAGACACTTCGGCAGCGTTCAAAATTCATTTTTAGTTGGCTTGAGCTTTTATCACATAGGACGACTTTGGCTCCGAGTGAAGCAAAATGCATCGCGAGAGTGCCACCTAACAGTGAACCAGCGGAAGTTATTAATATTACGGCTTTTTTTATGTCCATAGCATCCTCTCGCGTTTCTTCCCTGTCCTCAATATGTCCACATATCATGGTTGAATAGCTGTGTTTTAGGTGTGAATAAGCTCAAATAACTTGTGTATGAACTGCGAATTAATGCAATTATTTGCACTTATTCACATAAACTCGATTTGCAATTGAATAAGTATGAAGAAATGAGACGAATATCAGGCCTGAGCTTGAATATGGAAGCTACGTTGTGCGCTCACTAGTTGATTGTATAAATCTGCGGGAATAACAGTGCGGGGCTCTTTCTCTGCTAGGTGGCGACGTTGGTGACCAGACAGGTTGTGATAAACTTCTTCAGGGAGATTAAACGTTTCTTCTGGCATGTATGCGAGTACTTCAGGTGCCAAATAATGGTGAAGTTTTGCGCCGGGTAAACCGCTGTTGTGAAACAGTTCAGCTTGCTTAGCGGAAACTGGGTATGACTGTTGATCTGAACGGAGTTGCTGTGGTGGTTGTAGCTCGAAACGTTTTCGTAACAGCTGCTCAGTAGTTTCCTGCTCATCAACTAATTCGACGGGGGTGTTATCACGAACGTCATCAGAAAACATCGACATAATCAGAGAAAAATCAGCACGGCGTCCTTCATGCACGGCGTGGTTGATACCGTTGCCGAACTGAAGTTCGCTAATGATGCTGGCTTTATCTAGAGTATGAATCTGAGTTTGCATGTTTCCTCGCTTGATGCCTATGTATCGACACAGTGATGAGGAACTTGAGATTAAATACCCGATAGAAAAGAGAAAAGCCAGCTAAGTGCTGGCTTTTTAATCGACTAAATCCAAATCCTAAAGGAGAGGGAATTATTTCGCTAGGTTTTCTGCAACGAAGTCCCAGTTAACAAGTACCCAGAAACCATTCATGTAGTCTGGACGAACGTTACGGTAATCGATGTAGTAAGCGTGTTCCCAAAGGTCAACAGTTAGAAGTGGAGTAGTACCTTCTTCTGTTAGTGGCGTTGCTGCGTTAGAAGTGTTCACGATGTCTAGAGAACCGTCAGCCTTCTTAACTAGCCAAGTCCATGAAGAACCGAAGTTGTTGATTGCAGAATCAGTGAACTTCGCTTTGAACTCTTCGAAAGAACCGAATGCTGCGTTGATAGCGTCTGCAACTGCGCCTGTTGGTTCACCACCTGCATTTGGTGCTAGGCAGTGCCAATAGAACGTGTGGTTCCAAATTTGAGCTGCGTTGTTGAATACACCACCAGTCGAAGTTTTGATGATTTCTTCTAGTGTTTTGCCTTCGAACTCAGTGCCTGGGATCAGGCCATTTAGCTTCACAACGTAAGTGTTGTGGTGCTTGCCGTGGTGGAAATCTAGAGTTTCAGCTGAGATGTGTGGTTCTAGTGCGTCTTTCGCGTAAGGAAGAGCTGGTAGTTCAAATGCCATTGCTCGATTCTCCATTATGTATGAAAGAGTTGGACTCTTTCCGATTGCTTCCAAATGTTATTATTTGATGCTCGGCTTTCTGGCCCAGCACTGTCAATTTGACTGACTTGCGCTATAGTTTAGCAAGTTTTTACTTTATTAAAAGATAGAAATGTAATTTTATATATGAAATTTCTTTATGGCATAAAACCATACAGAATCTAAGTTTTTTTATTTTTGCCGAATGGTTTAATATGTCGGGATACTTGCAGTAACTCCATTAAGAGGAAGCAATGGAAACTATTGATAAAATCAAACAGCAAATCGCAGAGAACTCGATCCTTTTATACATGAAAGGTTCACCAAAACTTCCTAGCTGCGGTTTCTCTTCTCAAGCGGCGCAAGCCCTAATGGCATGTGGCGAAAAATTTGCTTACGTTGATATTCTTCAAAACCCGGATATTCGTGCAGAGTTACCAGCATACGCACAATGGCCTACTTTCCCACAACTATGGGTTGAAGGTGAGCTAATTGGTGGTTGTGACATCATCATCGAAATGTTCCAAAAAGGTGAGCTTCAACCATTAATCAAAGAAGCGGCAGCTCGCACAGCATCTGATGAAGAATAATACTGTTTAAATTTACAGTTTTTCTTGATTTCTAAGGGCCACATTCGATAATGTGGCCCTTATTGTATCTGTATAACCACTTGTTTATGTCTCGTCTGTTTATTGCCGAAAAACCAAGCCTTGGCCGTGCGATTGCTGCTGCGCTTTCTGGGCCAAAGAAAAACGATCAAGGATTCATACGCTGTGGTAACGGTGATGTGGTTACTTGGTGTATTGGTCACTTGCTAGAACAAGTTGAACCGGACGTTTATGATGAGAGATACAAAAAGTGGAATATGACTGACTTGCCTATTGTTCCAGAACAGTGGCTGCTTCGTCCGAGAAAATCCGCCAGTAAGCAGCTCACCGTGGTTCGTAAGCTCTTAAAAGAGAGTTCGCAAATCATTCATGCGGGAGACCCTGACCGAGAAGGACAATTGCTGGTTGATGAGGTGTTGGATTATTGCAAAGTCAGCAAAACCAAAAAAGAAGCCACCCAAAGGCTCCTGATCAGCGATCTTAACCTACCTGCGGTAAAACGTGCACTAACGCAAATGCGCAGCAATCGTGATTTTATTCCACTCTCCGTTTCGGCATTAGCACGCTCTCGTGCTGATTGGCTGTATGGCATGAATATGTCTCGTGCCTATACCTTACTTGGGCAAAAAGCGGGTTATCAAGGCGTGCTGTCGGTTGGACGAGTCCAAACACCGGTTCTAGGGCTGGTGGTTCGTCGTGATGAAGAAATAGAAAATTTTATCCCCAAAGATTATTTCACACTTCATGCGCTGATCCCTTATCAAGACGGAAGTTCATCTTTTGACATTCGCGCACGATGGAAACCAAGCGAGGCGTGTAAGCCTTGGCAAGATGAAGAAGGGCGGATACTCAATCGAAAACTGGTGGAAAATGTTGCCAGTCGGATTGCCAACCAGCCTGCGAAAGTAGTGGAGTCAGAGCAAAAACAAACAAAACAGTCTGCGCCGTTACCTTATTCCCTCTCTGCATTGCAAATTGATGCTGCTAAACGTTTTGGCATGAGTGCCCAACAAGTATTGGACACATGTCAGGCATTGTATGAAAAACACAAATTGATCACTTACCCACGCTCAGATTGTCGCTATTTACCATTAGAGCATTATAGCCAAGCGGCAAGTGTGTGTGATGCCATTAGCAATAACACGAAAGAGCTAAGCGGTGCAGTCAATGGCACGAATTTAACGCTTAAATCGAAAGCTTGGAACGACAAAAAAGTGGACGCGCACCATGCGATCATTCCGACTCCAAAAAAAGCGGCGATGAATGGCTTATCTGGCAATGAGATGAAAATCTATCAACAGATCGCTAGGCAGTATTTAATGCAGTTCTATCCGCCTGCGGTTTATGCTGAAGCTAAGTTAGTGTTTGATATTGCTGGCGGTACATTCATTGCGAAAGGGCGACAACTAGTGTCGGCGGGATGGAAAGAACTGATGGGAAAGGTGGATGACGAAGATACTGGTGTTGACACCGTTCCTCCTCTTGCTGAAGGCACAGTATTAACGTGCCGTGAAGGTGAAATTAAAGACCGAAAAACAGAACCGCCAAAACATTTTACTGAGGCGACATTATTACAAGCGATGACGGGGATCGCTCGTTTTGTTGCAGATAAAGAGCTGAAAAAGATCCTCCGAGAAACAGATGGCTTGGGCACGGAAGCGACACGAGCAGGTATTCTGGACACCTTGTTTAAGCGCCAGTTACTGAAGCGACAAGGGAAAAGTATTTTAAGTAGCGAAGCCGGGCGCGGGTTAATTCATGCCTTGCCAGCTGAGTCGACGTACCCTGATATGACAGCACATTGGGAGCACCAACTTCAAGGTATGGCTGAGAGAAACCATGCGTATCAGCCATTTATGCAGGCGCTTCATGAAAGAATTACGACTTTGATGCAACAAGTCAAAACAAGCCCTGTACCGGAGTCATTGCGATACTTGCCAAAAGTAGAACGGCCTGCATTCAAAAAGAAAAAACGGACTTATGCGAGAAAAGGAAGTTCAAAGAAGTAGTTTGGGTTTGAGCCAGCCAAATAATTGGCTGGCTTAATATCATTATTCGAAGTCAGCCGAATTTTCTTTGATGGCAGCAATCACTTCTTGTGGTGAAAGAACGCGTTTATCCAGCTTCTCTTTCACTTTTTTACCTAGCTCAATTAATGCATCACGGTTTGCTTGAGTTTGACGTTTTTCTGCTGTTCTCAGGCAGTAGTTTAGCTCGTGTTCTTCGCTGAAATTAACGAGATCTTTATCTGCGGACATTATTGTTCTCCTTATGTAACTAGATAATGTGCATGATCCAATTTGCAACAAAATGTTCTAATTTCAATCAAGTTAACGTTATATCAACAGAAAGTACCGAAATTACGACACACTAACGAGGCAAGCCTGAGACTACCAAGGAATCATCTGGCCTTCATAATTCAAGAACTCACCGGAGTGTTGGATTGTCGTGTTATCTATGACTTTTATTAAACCGCTCGCAGACGTTTCAGTATCGATTAATGCATTTGGTCCACCCATCTCAGTTTGTACCCAGCCAGGGTGAAGGGCTAAAACCGTAAAGCCCTGAGGTGTAAGATCATTACTTAAGCTCTTAACCACAGAGTTTAAAGCCGCTTTTGAAGAGCGATAAATATAACCTCCACCGGAAGTATTCTCGGTCATGCTACCGACTTTTGAAGACAAACAAGCAATCTTCTTTATCTGACTATTTCGCATATTTTCACAGAAGAGCTCCACCAGTTTGAGTGGTGCAATGGTGTTGATTTCGAATACTTTTCTCCATTCATCGACATCGGTATGACCAAAACCGTACCCTTTTGGGCCGTAGTATCCTGCGTTGTTAATCAATAAATCAATTTGAGGAAGCTGCGATGAAAGCTTTGTTACCTCTTTATAATTGGTAATATCGAGTTGATGACAATGTAGTTTAGGGTGCTGCTCAATGAGGCTCAACAGCTCGTTAGCATGAGTGTTGCTTCGATAAGTTGCATGAACTTGCCAACCTTTTGCTAGATAGATTTTGGCAAGGCTAAAGCCGATGCCTCGGTTTGCTCCGGTGATAAAGACAGTACTCATGGTCTAGTTCCGCTTTTTGAAATTTTCGTTATTGTCTTAATTCAAGATTACAAGGTCAATCATCAGCCAAGAAGAGATAAGCATGGTCGAAAACAGGCCGATAGCGGCTAAGCTACCGGTTAACACACCTAAAATTAGAAAAAACCGAGAAGGAGTCATAATAATACGGTTATGCAAATGATAATTATTATCAATAAATCATAATTGCTATCGTTTAGCAAGCTGATAACATGCGTATAACTGAGATGTGCAATACTTTTTCATGATCCCATTAATTTACCACCCCATTTATTCTCAACTGCCGTTACCTCAAGGGCATCGATACCCAATAAACAAGTACCGTTTGTTATACGACGAAATTTGTTTAGTGAGTAAAGACAACCCTGCTTGGTGTCATACTTTCTCTTTTGTTAAGCCTTTGCCACTGACAATCGATACGGTATCTAAAACGCATTGTTCTAAGTACGTCGATGCTCTGAGTTTAGGGTTACTTCCTGCGGCAAAAATGCGTCGAATTGGTTTTCCGTGGAGTGAACGTTTGATTGAGCGAACATTGCTCTCATCAGGCGGAACCTGCTTAACAGCAGAGTTGGCTATAGAACATGGGGTTGCAATTCACCTAAGTGGTGGTTACCACCATGCACATTATGATTTTGGTAGTGGGTTTTGTTTATTTAACGATTTGGTTTTAGCGGCACATCACGCATTGGGCATGGATGGTGTCGATAAGGTCTTGATTGTCGATAGTGATGTTCATCATGGCGATGGGACTGCGACGTTGTGCGCAGACAATGATGACATTGTGGCTTTATCCTTCCACTGTGAAAAAAACTTTCCGGCAAGAAAGCCGAACTCTGATCTCGATATTGCTTTGCCAAAAGCTGTTACCGATGATGAATATTTGCCGCACTTTCGTTCTGTTGTTGAAATGGCAGTCAATATCCACCAACCTGATCTCATCATTTATGATGCTGGCGTAGATATTCATGTTGATGACGAATTAGGTTATTTCAACGTATCACAGCAGGGGATCTACATTCGTGATGAATTTATGTTGAATCTTGCCAAGGTGAAAGAAATTCCTATTGCTTGTGTTGTCGGGGGAGGGTATCGCAGTGATCACAGAGCGTTGGTTCCGCTCCATATGCAGTTGATTGAGGCGGCTTTTAATGTGGAGAATTTATGATGCAACATCGTATTCGTGCCGCGGGTATTTTGATTGAAAACAACAAGATTCTGCTTTTGAAAGTCAGAGATTTTTCTGGCGAATATTGGATTCCCCCGGGTGGTGGGTTTGAAGCCACTGATATTAGTACCAAAGGGTGTTTACAAAGAGAATTTAAAGAAGAAACAGGATTAGAGATTAATGTCGGATCGCTTATTGCTGTGCGTGAGTTTCATGAAACGACATTAGAGCGATTTAACGCTGAGTTTTTTTATCATGTTGAGTCTTATCAGGGGGAGATTACGCTGAGCAACTTGAGTGGGATGAATGATGAAGAGTTCATTCAGTGTATTGAGTGGATTGATTTAAATCAGCTTTCAGGGCTGCGTACTTTCCCTTCTGACATGCCGTTTATTGTGAATCAAGTGATGAGTCATCAATTTAGTGAGCACCTTGGGTGCTATATCCAAGGTGCTCAAGAAAAGGTCAATCAGCTGTAGGTTGATGATGAATCAAACGTATAGAGAAACTCGATTTTCTAACTAACGAAGCTCGTCTTTGCTTTCGTTCTCTTTGATCAAAGCGACAATGGTTGATCCAGTGTTAACCTCAGGTTGTTTGGCTGTGCTGAACAGAGCCACTTGATTGCGAGCATCAACAACAAAAAGCGGTAGCAATAGTGCATTCTTATACTGGTTTTGATAATCCTCGAAACTGAATGCATCACTAATTTTTGTGTGCTTTATCTCTGCGCCCTGGTTAATTAGGCTTGCTAACTTTTTGTAGCTGGTGGATTCTGCAAACAAGGTTCGACCATGGTGTTGCTCTGCTGCAATATGTTTATCATTCCCTGTTTTATTGCCATTCAGCCCGTAAACGCTCTGCTCACCAAACTCATTTAGGAAATGCATTCCTGCCATCACATTTAAATGCTTGTCTGGTGTCATCGCCATGACTTTACCGATACCAATTAAGTTAAGGTATTCATCGGCATGGCTCGACACAGGGTTACCATAGTAAGTCTCAAGCCCAGACATGCGCGCTTGGCTGATGTAATCCCAGTTTGAATCTGTCACCACAACTCGACAATCGTATTTTTGCAGTGCTAAACCAACCGTTCTTGCCACATCGTTGGCACCTACAATCATAAATCCACGCGGCGAAGGTTCTGCAACATCGAGCAGTTTAGCCATTGGTCTTGCGGAAATACTTTGTAGAACAACGGTGCCGATGATCACCATGAAGGTGAGGGGGACCAATAGTTGGGCTCCGTCGACATTGGCTTGAGTGAGTTTAATGGCAAAAAGAGAAGAAATTGCAGCGGCGACAATACCTCTAGGTGCGACCCATGCTAGGAAGGCTTTCTCTTTGAAGCTCAGTTGGCTGCGGAATGTTGAAATAAAGATAGAAGCTGGGCGAGCAATGCATTGAATCACAACAAAGAGCAATGCGGCAGCCCAGCCTAGCGCATGGAAGTCATCTAATGTAATCCGAGAAGCAAGCAATAAAAATAAGCCTGAGATCAGTAAAATAGTCAGGTTCTCTTTAAAGTGGAGGATGTGTTGGATGTTGACGTCTTTAGCATTCGCTAGCCACATTCCCATCACTGTGACGGCCAAAAGCCCGGCTTCTGATTCGATGGCATTAGAGCCTGCAAATACACCTAGTACCACAGCTAAAACAGCAAAAGGTTGAAGATATTCTGGCAGCATGTGTCTTCGCAGCACAACGGCGATGAACTGGCCAGCGGCCGCTCCCAGGATTAAGCCTACAGCAATGATGATACCAAAGACTTCAACACTGTGGACTTTACTGCTTGATACAATAAATTCGTACACAATGACGACGAATAAAGCGCCGATTGGGTCAATTAGAATTCCTTCCCAACGGAGAATATTTGCCAGTTTTGCTTTCGGTTGTACAGTTCTGAGTAGCGGCACAATAACGGTCGGCCCCGTTACCACGGTCATACTGCCGAATAACCAAGCTAAGGCCCAATCAAAGCCAAGAATATAATGTGTGGCGCAGCTAGTAATTACCCAAGTGACCAGAGCTCCCAGTGTCACAATGCTTTGGACAGTTTTGTTCACTTCTCGTATTTCTTTGAAGTTCAGCGTCAGACTGCCTTCAAATAGAATGACTGCTACAGATAAGGAGATGAGTGGGAATAAAAGATCACCAAAAAGTGTGTTCGGTTCAAACAGACCAGTAAAAGGACCAATGGTTAAGCCTGCTAT
The DNA here is from genome assembly GCF_040869035.1 of Vibrio sp. NTOU-M3. Taxonomy (NCBI): domain Bacteria; kingdom Pseudomonadati; phylum Pseudomonadota; class Gammaproteobacteria; order Vibrionales; family Vibrionaceae; genus Vibrio; species Vibrio sp. NTOU-M3. The sequence goes on along the minus strand of NZ_CP162100.1, from coordinate 2,317,247 downwards.
TAATAGCAATAAGATTGCTGGAAGTTTTAGTTTCCATGCTAGCCACTGGCATCCAAGACCAAGAACACCAAGGCCCGCAAGCGTTAAGCCAATCATTTCTTCATGCATGTATTTTTCTCATCTGTAACAAGTGCTGGTGTGTTATACCAAACTTCATACAATTTATTGTGTTTTTATATGGGTTTGTAACCTAGCTTAGATAGGGATAAATGAAAACAAAAGACTCTTTTAGCGTTTGTGTGGATGATTTCAATATCGAATATAAGACAGTCTAATATGTCGTAGTTTTAGGGGGATTTGATACTGATGTGGTGTTTTCATCTGAATGCAAAAAGCCCGCTAATTGCTTAGCGGGCTTTTCAAAAATGGCGGAGAGATAGGGATTTGAACCCTAGATACGCTATTAACGTATGCCGGTTTTCAAGACCGGTGCTTTCAACCACTCAGCCATCTCTCCGTTTGGGGCGCATAATATAAAGCTTTGAAACACTTGTAAACCCCTAAAGTTACTGTTTGCTTTAATAGTAAGCACATTTGGATAAATAAAGGTCTACATTAACCATTCAGGATATTTAGTAACCAGCATCCATCTTTTCTATGCTCCAGTTTGTTAGATTGGCGGTCTGAAAGCACTAAAAGAGTCAGTAGTACAAGGAAGTAACGTCATTTGCGAATGATAATGTGAGAGAGGTTTTATGTTATTTTTTGCGAATTCACTATTTAGAACCTAGAGGGCCGTAGCTCTCTAGGTCCGATGGGTTTAGTTATCGCGTAGAAGGGCTTTTGCGAGCAGAGATAAGGCTGCAGACAGTAGCACAATATCTTTTAATAGGAATTGTCCTGGAACGACCGATATTGCTGGAAAACCACCGAGGCTCGCTTCGGTTACCGGTGCCGTGAACAGGAAACTCGTGGTTACAGCGAAAGTGATCGTGGCACTGGCAGCGCCAACTAACGCAAATACTCTGTGGTAAGGGGCAAGTAATAGAGCCAGAGCGGTAGCAACTTCAACTGAACCAATCAGGTTAGAGGCGCCTTGCAAGCTAAAAACATGGTAAAGCCAGCTAGTTAGTGGGCTTGATGCAACTAAACCTTCAATAGCACCTGCTTCGTAACCTGTAAACTTCATGCCCCCAATCCATGCCAATACAATAATAATTGAGTAACGAATTGCTTGGTTGGCAAAGTGGTCAAGTGAATAAGCCCAATCGCTTTGTCTGGCTTGCGTGCTGTGAATATGATTCATAATAAATTCTCCATAATAATCTGGTTTGTTATCGGTTAATACCTTCACGAGTCAACACCTGTTCAAAGTGTCCGTTGTGAATACTGGCATTCAAGTCTTGATTACCACCGATATGTTGAGTGCCGACAAAAATCTGAGGAACGGTCTTACGCTGGCTGCGTTTGGTCATTTCGTTAAAGAGTGAAGGTGAATCACTCACATCGATTTCTTGATAGGCTAACCCCATGTTCTTCAAGGTGAGTTTTGCGGCTTTGCAGTGAGGGCAGTAGTGTTTGGTGTAAAGGATAATTTGGCTCATGCTGTTACTCCGTGATGTTGGTGTAGGAGTAATTTATCGTTTGTATGAAATACTATCTATGCATGATAATCTCTAATTAATACATTGATCGTACAAGATGTGGTGCTGATGGAAGTCATGAGTGATATCTTGCGAGCAATTCGCGTTGCTGGCAGTGTGTATTTTTGTAGTCAAGTAGAGGCGCCTTGGCGCAAAGAGTTTCATGGCTTGGAGCATGCAAGTTTTCACATGATTCGAAAAGGAGCCTGCTGGGCAAGAGTCGGTGATGATGTCGAACGGTTAGAAACTGGAGATTTAATTTTTCTCGGCCCAGGTCAAGACCATGTCTTGTCGAGTTTGTCGCCCGTAGACGGTGAAAATCATGAAGAACCGACTCTGTTACTATGTGGCTCATTCAGCTTTACTCGTACAGCAACAACCCCTCTTTTAGACGTCTTTCCGCGTGTAACAATCGTACACAGTAAGGATTTAGCACAGCATGTATGGTTGAGAAGTACGTTTGATCAGTTAAGTGCGGAATATATGGCACAGGGACCGGGCTCAGAGCTTATTGTTAACAAGCTGACCGAAATTATTCTGATTGAGCTCATCCGAATTAATTTTGGTCGAGAGAAAGCAAGTCCGTTTCTGGAAGCTCTGACCGATAGGCGCATCTCACATGCATTGCGATTACTGCATGATCGGCCCGATAAAAACTGGACACTAGAGATAATTGCAAATCAAGTAGGTATGTCACGAGCGGCATTTGCAAATCGCTTTGCTGCATTGGTTGGACGGCCAATGTTTCAATATTTGACCAACCTTAGAATGCAAAAAGCGGAAGAGCTATTGCGAGAGTCGTTGTTATCAATCGACCAAGTTGCGGAGCAGGTTGGCTATGAGTCAGAGCGAGCATTTACGTTAACGTTTAAGAAGCATGCAGGAACCACTCCTAAACGTTTTAAAGCAGAACAATAACAATTGAAAACAAAAAGGAATTTAGGCGATGAAAACTAAGGTATAGAAAGACAAAAAGAGAGCCGAAGCTCTCTTTTCTAGGTGTAATGGTCGGACTGACTGGATTTGAACCAGCGACCCCCGACACCCCATGACGGTGCGCTACCAAGCTGCGCTACAGTCCGATGAAGACTAATCTAAACAACAAACCCGTAATGGTCAATATTGAATTGACCTAATGCACTGATTTAATTGCTTTTCGCATAAAATCTCTGCAGCTCAGTCAAGCCTTGCATTAATACTGGTAGCGTCGGGTTTTCATCTTTTAAGCGTTTGTATTGGCTGTCGTACAGTTTGTAGTTACCAAACTTATCAATCACTGTCGTGTCTTTGTTGGTGATCAGAGCCAGTTCACGAGAATCACCTGCCAAGATCCATTTGCGGCTGCGTTCATCAAATAGGTTGCGTCCGCTACTAAAGTCATTTGGGTTTGAAGAGACGCCCAACAAATCTTGCAACAAGGTGACAGAAAAATCTAAGTGACTTGTACGGTGGCTGTAAGTCGCGGCAACTTTTCCTGGCCAATGGATAATCATCGGTACTTGTAGTTGATAGCGACTGTAGTTGGTATTTGAGCCCCAGCTGTTTGTCTTCGTTTCATTGAATTCAGTACCGTGATTAGAGGTAATGATGATCACGGTGTTTTCGCTTAATTCAAGCTGAGCGATTTTATCGAATAAGACTTCGAGCTCTTTATCTGCACTTTGTGCAGAGGCTTGATAACCAGCGATAAGCTTATCGGTAGTAGACCCTGTTCCTTTGGCATACTGGCTAAAGTTATCAAGCGTTGTTAGCTCAATAAAACCAAACCACGGTTTGTTGGCGTCTTGAGCCCATTCCGCCCATGCTTCAATCGCTTGCTCGTCTGGTGTTTGTACATCAGTGAATGCGATACCAGTAAACTTCATACCGCGGAACACAGTTTCTGCATAGAGACTTTCTTCAAAGTTGTCGCCACTAAACAAACCGAACTGATAGTCTTGCTTTTCTAAGGTATCAATTAACACCGGCTTAGATGCTTGTGCTTTGATGCTACTCGCGTAGCTGCTTGGCAGGCCGTAGAAGAGTCCAAACGCGCCAAAACTGTCGTTACTTGAGCTGTAATGGTTAACGAAGTTTTGATTATTGTTAGCGAAGCCAAAAGTGTTTGGCATTGTTTCTTCAGTTAGAGAATCCGCACGTAGGTTATTCACACTGACCACTAAAACATTGAGTGGGTTTGCACGACGGTCAAACTCAATCTTTTCGAGAGGGTAGCTGACTAAATCAACGTTACTTTCACTTTCTTGTAGGCGCTTGAGATATTCATCGCGATCAAGTAAACCATGACGCTCCATAAACGATTTGGCAGTCATCGGATAAGAAAGTGGGAAGTTAGCTTTTTGCGCCGTAATTGGATTGTAAAAGTACGCATCGGCCCAAACGTAAATCAGATGGCTGGTAATAAAGCTAACAAAGAAAATAGCAGCGATAGGACGGCCAACGTGCTTGTGTGAAAGTTTGCGTTGTTTGCGCCACACCCATTCGGATAGCGCGAGCTGCAATAAGAAGATCAGCGGAAGTACGACAAATAGGTGCTGAAGATCGGCACTTACCGTGCTGGTTTCATCATTGAATAATACTTCCCATACCACAGGTGTTAAGTGCAGATTTATGGTTTGATAAGCTTGAGTGTCAATGAGTAATAGGGTTAAACCAACGGTGGCAAAACATACCGCCACCAAGCGAAAGAGCTTGCGTGACGGTATTAAGAAGGTAAGCGGGAACAGAACTAACAGGTAAAGTGCGAAAACCAGAAACCCAAAATGCCCGACCCAAGATAGCGCGAGATAAAACTGTCCAAGCAGCGTTTCAGGCCAAGGTGATTGCGTGATATAACGGGTACCGATCAGCATCGCTGCGATAATATTAAAGAAGGCAAACCAGTGCCCCCAACCAACTAAACGGGATACGCGTTCTCCGTATGTGTTTCCGTTATCTACCATGTATTGTTCTGTTATCCGGTTTTAAATTTAGTGGATGTTTTCTTCGATAGAAGAAATCAAAGCCTGTGCAAATTTTTCAGCAATCGCCTTGCGTTGAGAGGCCGCTACGTTTTGGTTTAAAACGTTGGTAGCGATATTACCTGCGATCATCAGCGAAAGATCTGGACCTGCGCCATGCTTTTCAAGAACGGCTGCAATTTCAGTCAGGATCGACTCAACTTTTTCGTCGCTGTATTTAGATGTAATCGGCATAAAGACTCTAATGATGATAGTAAAGCGGCCTATGATAACCTACAATGCCTGACAACTGAAACCTAGAACGACGATAATTTTCATCATGAGCCTTCACTTATCAAACGTTATTCTTCATCAGCTTCGTAAAAATGATTCAGACGAGTTGATGGTTAACTTCCGTGCGGAATCTTTAAGCAATGATACGTCAACTGAAAATCTAGTTGCTGAGCTGCATCGCGTTTTCAACTCAAAGGCCGGTAAAGGCTTTGGTTCTTTCCAGTCTGACAGCGATTTTCAAAACTGGTTGCAAGAACTTCGCCAAGGCAATCAAGATTTTTATGGTTTCTCACAAATGAGCGCTAATCGCTTGAAAGATGAGTTATCTAAATATCCTTTTGCAGACGAAGGTATTTTGGTTTTTGCTGAATATCAGGCATTAGCCACTGATTACTTGTTTGTGGGAATTATCCCTTCAAACCAAAGCCTTAAAGTCACTGAAGGGCTTGAAATTAGTGCGACTGATTACTTGGATTTGAGCAAGATGGATATTGCCGCTCGTATTGACCTGTCCAGTTACGAGAATGATAAAGAGTCAAACCGTTATCTCACCTACATTAAAGGGAGAGTTGGCCGTAAAGTTGCAGACTTTTTCCTCGATTTTCTTCAAGCAGAAGTTGGTTTGGATACCAAACAGCAAAACCAAGTATTGATGCAAGCGGTTGAAGATTTTTGCTCTGATGCGAAATTAGAAAAATCAGAAGTCAATGAGTATAAGAAGCAAGTGTTTGACTACTGTAACGAACAGATCAAATCTGGAGAAGAAGTTCAGGTGAGAGAGTTGTCTGGAGAGCTACCTCCATCACAAGATGGCACGAGCTTTTTAGACTACACACAAGAGCAAGGGTACGAGTTAGAAGAGAGTTTCCCGGGAGACCGCTCTACCGTGAGAAAACTGACTAAGTTCGTTGGTGCTGGTGGTGGACTAACCATTAATTTCGATAGCCTCCTTTTGGGGGAGCGAGTGTTTTACGACCCTGAAACCGATACACTAACCATTAAAGGAACGCCACCAAACCTTCGTGATCAGCTAACGCGAAATCGCTAATTTTATCCGCATTATCTTTGCAGGGTTTGAAGTGCAACGGCAGTTTTAACGTTTCGACCCTGCATATCCTCAATTTTCATTATATGCTTGTATCAGATGGATTTATCGCAGGTACATAATGGAATCAAAATATCTAAAGCTCAGTTGGTTTGTCTTGCTTATCTGGGTTACCAGTATGAGCATTCTGGGTGCATTGTATTACTCTAATGCGTCAGCGATGCGTTCAGTCGAAGAGTTGGGCAATAGTATTGCTGACTTTCGTTCATCCATGGCATTTGATACCCCTTATCGATCAAGTTCCGCAGATGATCATGAATTACAGCTTCAGTTAATTTATGCGCTGCGCCTTCAAATCGAAAGTGAATACGAAACTAAGTTCCTAGCCCCTGATGTTAATCAGCTAATCTACACCACAGATCGTTTTCTTGAGCAGGCACGTGCCTTTGTTGCTAATGATCTTGCTCTCGTAGAGCTGACGGACGAGGTGAAATTTGTCAGGAAAAAGTACCGCGATGATCCACAACTGCAGCGCGTGTATTTACAATTAAGTGCCTCTGTTTTTGAAGCCATGTTTAGCTCTGTGAAATCTAGCCCGGAAGTCTATCGAGCTTTGGATAGTTTGTTTAATCTTTCACAGACATTACCAGAGTTAGAGAGAAAAGATTTACAACAATTACTTGCGAAAACGTCATCTGTTTTAGGTGGTTTTGCACAAGGGAAATATTTGACAGAGAAGCTGGTGACACACTCTATCCATAAAGAGATGGCGCAGCTCGAAGAAAAATATCACGCGATTCTAGCGCGTTTCCTACTTGCATCATTAGCCGTGAGTCTATTTTGCCTACTCTTACAACTCATTATTAATTACCGCCCCAATGTGTTCGCTCAACTGCATACAAGAGCGACATTGAATGAACCGTCGGAAGTAGAAGTTAAGGTTGATGAACACAAGGATGTGAACAAACAGGAACCAGCAATTATTACCGCTTTAGAACCTAAGCTTGTTGTTGGAAGACAAATCGATTTTAGCAAGATGTTGGAGTCACTCAATGGTGACACCGATTCAGTTCGCATGTTGTTAGATGTGTTTGTGCAAGACCACAAGTCTGATGTCAGTGATATTGAGATCCTATTGGAGAAAGATCGAGGTTCAGCGGTACGCAAAGCGCATAGTTTAAAAGGCGTGGGTGGCAGTTTAGGTGCCCATCAGTTACGTGATGTTGCTTGTCGACTTGAAAAAGCAATCGAAGATGAGTCTGAGGGTGTTTCTTTATTAATCGCTGAACTTGAAGGCTATTTAAATAAAGCGATTGAAGAAGCCGAACACTTTTTGAACTCGGAAAAAGAAAAAGTTTAATTGCTTTGATGTATTAGTAACTTTTATTGAGACAACGAGTTTATAATCTTCAGGAAAAGCATTATAAGTGCCTAACATCGTTGGGATGTTAGGCGCTGTTTGTTTCCCTGAGGGCTGTTATGTTTATACGCTGCTTATTTACGACTTTTTCTTTACTCAGTGTGTTTTTAGTGAGTGGTTGCTCACTTCTAGAGGTCAAGCTAGATAGTCAAACCACGCCATTAACTAAGCAAGAATTGAACATGCGGATATTAACTCGGGAATACACGCATCAGTTCTTCTCTCAGGTTGAGCAAACAGCTGATGCACTTAAACTTCAATACGATGCCAAAGATAAGCTACATCAATCCTATCTTCTTTTGTGGAAAATTAATGCTGAAGAAGGGATCCAGCGTTCAGCCTATCAAGTATCTCCAATGGCTGCACTTATAGACAGCTGGGTCTTTACTTATCAAATGAACCAGTTTTTTGTTAAGGGGGGAGGGCAGCAATTATTTGAATCTCAGGATGCTCAGAAGGTATCCCAGCAGTTACTAATGGAGATAGAGGCGTTAGCCAGCTCAGTATTAAAACAGGATACTTATCATTCAACTCAGGTATTTGTTGCTGACTTTGCGAATACAAACCCGTTTGACGATCTTTCGTTTATTCGCACACCAGCCTACCGAGCTTGGCTCAAGCATCAGAATATCAGCGAAGATGAAAGTGTAACGACGTTGGGCACAATGCCAGAAGCCATCGGCGACGTTTCTGATCGATTAAGTTTGGTTTCAGAGCAAGCACCAAAGTTAATGACTTGGAAGGCACAACTGATTGCAATGAACTCAAGTATCAGTGGGGAGCAGTTGACACAAACACTTGCCAGCTTGCAAAAAACGTCACAATCATTTCAAGATTTTGTCGAAAATAATCCGGAATATATGCGTAATTTGGCTGAGCAAATGGCGATTCAGTTACAGCCTTTAGTTGCTGAAATTGATATAAAAACTCAAGCTCGATTAGCGCAACTTAGCGAAGAGCGTCAGGCATTAGAAGTGATGGTTGCGCGCGAACGTCAAGAAATTGCAGTGGTTCTTTCCAATGAGCGGGCTAAGTTTGCGGAAGATTTAGATAAACTATCTCAAGATGTTGTAACGCTCGCAATGGATAAATTAGTTAGCTTGATTAAAAGTACTATTCTGTATTTCGTGCTGTTTGTTGTTGCGATCTTTTTTGCTCCACTGGGATTCGGGTATTTACTCGGTAAACGAGCTGCCGTTAGAAAAAGTTCATAGAGAGATTGTCGACTCGACCAAAGGCTCTATTCATACAGAGCCTCAATACTCATATAGTGCTTTAATCTTGAATATTTGCACCGGTATAACGTAAATCTTGTAAGTTGAAACCCAGTTCAATATCCGTTTTTAATGCGGACACCTGCTTACATTTTTGCGCTAATGCAAAATGCTCATCAAATTTCTTACGATACTTAGCCGCAAGTGATGTTGATTCGTTCGCTTGTTCAATGGTATCGAATTGATTCAGTATTTCTTTAGCCGCTTTTGGCCCGACTCCGGGTATGCCAGGTACTTGGCTTGAGCTTACTCCCGTTAAGCCCCAGAAATCAGCGAGTTGTTCTGGCTTAACACCAAATTCTTTTTCGATAAATGGTTTATCAAGCCAACGATGCTGAAAGTAATCGCGAATTTGTAGTGTGGGAGAAAGAAGCTGACAATACCCTTTATCAGTTGAAATGATGGTTACCTTCTCATTATGACTGGCGACCTTAGCGGCTAATGTTGCAACCAAGTCATCGGCTTCATCCCCATCAGAAAGTAGAGAGTCGATCCCCAATGCCCACCACGCATCTTGAATTGATTCTAAACCGTTAAGCAACGGCTGTGGCATTGGTTTTCGGTTTTGTTTGTACTCAGGTAGGATTTCAACTCGCCAACCTCGATCTTGAAGGTGGTGATCAAAGACAGCGACGATATGGGTCGGCTTTGCTTCTTTAATGATTTTTTTCAGTGTGCGAGAGGTGGTTTCAATCGTACGGGCTATGTCGTTTGGATCTGGTTGAACAGCGTGAACTCGACGAATGAGGTTGAGGGCATCAATAATGACCAGATGTAAAGACATAGTGATAAAAAATAAGGGCTGAATAGCCCTTATTGTAATGAATCAGTAGTAGATTGCTACTGCTAATCGGTGTTGGCGATTTTATAGCACGGCTCGTATTCACTGCCACCTGGAAGCTTCATACGATGCTGTTCAACAAAGTCTTTTAATAGCTTATCCATTTTCTTCATTAAGGTAGCGTCGCCATCTAAAATGAAAGGCCCTTTACGCTCAATTTCTCGAATACCTTCGGCTTTAACATTACCAGCAACAATGCCCGAGAAGGCTTGACGCAATGCAGCGGCAAGATTTTCTGGGCGTTGATTCATATGTAAATCGAGGCTCGCCATGTTGTCGTGGGTTGGGTCAAATGGCAACTGGAATTCTGGTTCAATTTTGAGTGACCAGTTGAAGCTGTAGGCATCACCACTGTCTTTACGGTGTTGGCGAACTTCACTCATGCCCTGCTTCATTATTTGAGCGACTCGGGCGGGGTCATCGACCACAATTTCATAATGTTTTTGAGCATCTTCCCCTAATGTATCGCCAATAAAACGATCGATTGAACGGAAATACTCTTCACTTTCTTTTGGCCCTGTTAAGACGATAGGCAGGGGCTGCTCTGCGTTGTCTGGATGCATCATGATGCCAAGAATGTACAACAGTTCTTCCGCTGTCCCTGGGCCCCCCGGGAAAATCACAATACCGTGAGCCATGCGCACAAAGGCCTCAAGGCGCTTCTCAATATCAGGCATGATCACCAGTTCGTTGACAATTGGGTTTGGTGGCTCAGCGGCGATAATTGATGGTTCGGTTAAACCTAAATAACGTTGCTCGTCATAGCGTTGCTTCGCATGGCCAATTGCAGCCCCTTTCATCGGGCCTTCCATCGCGCCAGGGCCACATCCCGTACAGATATTGAGTTCACGTAAGCCAAGTTCGTGGCCGACTTCGCGTGTGTATTGATATTCAACGGGGTTGATTGAGTGTCCTCCCCAGCAAACCACTAAATTTGGCTCGATACCGGGAGTAAGCGCGCCAGCATTACGTAAAATACCAAAGACAAGGTTGGTGATATGGATAGCATTGGTGAGGTTTAGACGCTGGTTGTCAGCTAAATGCATGTTGACATAAACAATGTCACGTAACACAGAAAATAAGTGTTCCTGAATGCCTTTAATGATTTGACCATCGACAAACGCATGTTCTGGAGGGTTGCTTAATTCAAGCTTGATCCCGCGTTCACGGCGTACCACGTTAACGTCAAAAGATTTATGTTTATCAAGAAGTTCTTTCGAGTTGTCGGTATGGCTACCGGAATTCAAGACAGCTAATGTACAGTTTCGGTACAGTTGGTACAGATCACTGGAAGCCGTTTTTTTAAGGCGCTCAACTTCAAGTTGAGAAAGCAAATCCATGCTACCGGCAGGACTGATATGAGTGATCATAAAGACCTCCTTATCGAGAGGAAACAAACGAATTAGAAACCGAATAAATTGGTTTCGGTAAAATTAAGATTAGCAGAGATAACGTGGTTAGAAAACTTAACTGTTTGAATTTATTGCACCAATCATATTGTGGGGGCGATTGATGCAATAAGAAAAGTCACTATTTCCAGATGAGTTGGTTTGGGCCAATCCGTTTGGCTTCACAGAGGCCGAGGTTAAGCCGCTCAAGAATTTCTTCAGGCGTGTCTGACTCCTTAAAGGCAGTGCTTGCGGCTGATAGAGTGATCGTCAGATGCTGATCACGGAATTTAAACGGTAACTTTGAGACTTGGCGTTGAATGCGTTGTATAGCATTGAAGCTTTCTTTATCAGCTTGTTCTGGCAGCAGAATAATAAACTCTTCACCTGAGAATCTTGCCAATGTATCGCTGTCGCGCAGCTCTTTATGAATAGTTCGAGCAATGATTTTTAGGGCTTTATCACCGGCAGTATAACCAAAGCTGTTGTTGATCTTTTTAAACCCATCGATATCGAGTAAGACAACACGAAGGTTGTGTTGAGAGCGTATCCATCGACGGTATTCCAGTTCTAGACGATCACCAAAGGCACTGCGGTTATAGACTTTGGTTAGTGGGTCAAGCAACATTCTTTGTGCCTGATCTTCAAGCCGACGGCGATAATCCTGGGTCACTTCATATAACGCTTCCAGCTGATTTTTGCTGTACGCCATTCTTTCAATCAGTGCATGCTCGCGTTGCTCAGCATGATGAAGGCGCTCTGCTAAAGAAGAAAGCTGTTCCAATATAGGATGAAGATTGTGTTGCAGAGTGTTGAGTGTTTCCGATTGTTTAACGGTGTGTTGTGTATCGCCAATCAGTGCTTGTAGCTCCTGATTCATTTCCTGACGATGAGAGAAATAGCTTTGGCTTTGATCAACGGTTTGTTCTGAGGCTTTGAGGTTAGAGCATAAGGAAGTATTAATCTGCTCTAGAAACTGTTCTGAAGCTTTACGTTCGTAGTTTGTGCCATCAATCACCAGCTTCAGGGTTTGCAGAGTCAGCTCTAGTAGCATTTTAGTACTGACACCAAGCAAAAGCTTCGCGCGTATATCAATTAATAAATCACCAGACTCTCCTTCAAAATCCAGTTCAGTGATCAAATGCTGTAGCTCTTCTGAAAGGCGGAGCATCAATTCCCGATCAGCGTTGTCGCTGATTTCGCTTAATGAGGTATCTGGATTTGCCGTGATAATTTTGATGGCACGCTCATAAATGGCCAGCAGTTTTAAGGCTTGTTCTGTCTTCGGCTGCTCAATACCGCCGGAATAGCTGAGTAAATCTCTAAGATCACGTTTGATCTTGGCGGGTAGGCCCGTTACACGAAGTAAGGTCTCTCCGCTGTGCTTGATTTGGGAATCAAGGTGGAGCGTCTGTTTTTCCATGGCCAAAGTCTGTTGTTTTAAGAGACGTTCGAGCACCGCAAGTTTGGGTACCAGTGAACTGACATCAGTTTGTTGTTCTATTGATTGACGTAGATCCACCAAGCCTTGTGTCAGCTTTGGGTTGTCACTGGAACATGCCGTGCTCAGAGAAGCGACAATACGCCTCAATACTTCTTGCTCTCGCTTAAACTTGAGCGAGGTGTCTCTTTGTGTCAAACGAACCTGCTCTAACTGAGACTTAAGGTTGTGTAGTTGAGACTGGATATCTGTTTCGAGAACGCCCATGAAACCTAAACTTTACGACTAACGGATCCGTGTCGATCTTATTTATTAATCTGTTGATAATATCAAATAAAATAACTACGTCACTGCCTACAACACTCGTTTGATGAGCTTTTATTCATCTTTTAGTAGTTTTTTGATGCTCTCCTCATTCTTATAGGAGGAATGCACCTTGATCAGCCCTTGATTGATCGAGTGTTTACAGGCCTTACGTATGTTACCAGTAGCAAGACTCGCAGCGGGCGCATTTTCTATTGCTTTGAGATAAACCCACTGACTTGAGTGTTCTTTCATACTTAGTGTTCGCGCCGCGCCTGTCGACATAAGTAGAATATCAACTAGTTCCTTATCATTAATGGCCGTGTAGGCGCGAGGTAGGAATGGATAATCAGCCATACCGATACGAACAATTCTATTGAGTGAGCGTTTTGGTGCAAACTCTAAAATCCATTGCTGAATCTTGTTACAGATGACTTCTGGATCGGTATTGCCGTCTGCATTGGGTTCTACGTAAAGCAAGTTTGCATCCGAGAAGTGATAAATTCTCGCAGGTGCTTCTACACGCTCGTTAAGGTAATCGCCAAATGCTTTCTCTAATTTTAACCCTTCGGCATAGCCAAATTGCAGATACATGTTGCGTAAGAAAGGTACGTCTATCATGACAAAGCGCAATCGGTCATTGAGAGGTTCATGGATCAATTCACCGACGTGCCACTTTTCAAACTTATGACTACTTTGTTCCAATGAAGCTGGCAGCTTTGCATTGAGCATACGTAGGTTTCGCAGTCCGGAACGAGAATGGGTAAACAGGTCTTCATTTAGAATCGCGATTTCGTCTTTTTGTACCCGCATTACATGGCCACGTCTCAGTACCCACATAAATAAAACGGCACAGAACAGGAATAGAGCAAAGGAGATTTGTTGGAATTTTTGGAATTCACTTTGTGTCTGGGCAAGTTGCTCTTTCTGGCCAACTAAGTGCAGCGTTTGTTCTACAAATTCTTTTTGTTGCCGGAATGCATCTTCACTGATCAAGTCGAGTTGTCTTTTCTCGATATTGGTTAGTGCATTGAACTTCTTGAGATAAGTTAGGGAGCGATCGTATTTACCACTGAGCTCATAACCTAAGTACAGTAATTGATACGCATCTTTTTGTTTGGATATATCATCGACTTGTTGCGCAATGGCTAAGGCTTGGCGTGCTTTATCTGTCACTAATTCAGGTTTTTTTTGATGATAAGCGAGGCCACTTTCCAACAATAAAGCTTGTGATTTTAGGGAAGGAATATCAGTAAATTCAAGCAAGTCTTGTGCTCGAACGAGGTACTGTTCAGCCAGCGGATAGTTGACCAATTGCAAATAGGTCGCGGCTAACGCAAGGCGAAGCTCAATGACACTTTCTAAGTTTTGCTGGATACGCTCGTGGTCGATAGCGTTAAAATAATGGACCAGTGCTAAATTAAATTTACCCTGATGGTAATAAGTGTCTCCCATCATTTTTAAAATGGTAGGTAGAACAGGGGAGTGCTCATAGTTATCGTAAAAGTCGGCTGCCTGAGAAAGGTGGTCGTTGGCCTTATCAAGAACTCTGCGCTCATAAAACAACTGACCAAGTAACTGGTTAACTTTTGCTAATTCACGGCTAGCATTTTCTTCGATCGCTTTCCAGTAAGCGATTAACAGCTCAAACAACGCACGGTTGTAGCGTTTATTGATGAGATAGTGTTTGCCGACTTGGGTATGGTAATCGATAAGGCGTGTTGCGGAGTCTGATTGGGTCAAATAACCTTTAAGCGACGAATAGAGCTGATTCGCTAAAGCGAGGTCGCCATCTCTTGAAGCCACTTCTGCTTTGAACATGGTTAAGTCATAACGAAGGCCCTTAGCCAGTTGCTCAGGATTTCGGATGTTTTGATATGCTTGTTCTAGTTCATCGATGGCGACATTGGCTTTGAATGCGTCATGATCATTGAGCCAGCGAAGCCGAATTTTAAGCAGTTGAACATCAAGGCTTAAGTAGGGGAGCTGGTATTTTTGGGTTAGTTGTTCTGCCTCTTGAATTCTGAGTAATGCGTTTCTTGTATTGCCTAAGTTAAATTCTGCTTGGGCGAGAATTTTTAATGCATCGATGGTGCTACCGGGAGTGCGAAGGCGGCTGTCGGTTTCGTCTCGAGAAATCGAAGAAGGACTTTTCTCTCCGCGAGCGGAAAGTCTGCGCTGAGTCAGGTAAGTGGTTGTGAGCAATTTGGCTTGATTGGGTACGATTTCAACCAGGTTATCGGCTTCCGTCAACATCTGAGATGAGTATATGTTGGCCGCGGTAGCAGAGGTTGAAAGTAGTCCAAAAAGCAAACAGAGCCAAAGCTCCCAGCGCAGAATTCGCATTCTTATTTCCTTATTGACGAGCCATGCGTTGATTGTGTTCCGGTTTCACTTGTTCAGTCGAACGGTAAGGGTTGATGTCCAAACCACCTCGACGCGTGTAGCGAGCGTAAACCGTTAAGCTTTCAGGCTGGCAATATTGCATGATATCCGTAAAGATTCGCTCAACGCATTGTTCATGGAATTCATTATGTTCACGGAAAGAAACAATGTACCGTAACAAAGCTTCTCGGTCGATTTTTTTACCGCAGTATTGAATTTCGACACTTCCCCAATCTGGTTGATTGGTGATCAGACAGTTTGATTTTAAAAGGTGGCTATGAAGTGACTCGGTCACTTTTTCATCACTTGTTGAGCCTTCAAGTAAGCTTGCATCGAATTCGTAACCTATAATGGTGATGTCTTGTTGATCGATACATTCCCCTTGCATTGTAACAATCGGCGTATTGCTGTAATCAGTTACTGGCTTCACTAGTACTTCTACGGTTTCACCTGCGCAGTGGGATAAATCTTTGGTTAAGGTGGCTTGAACCTCTTCCCACGTAGTGAAACGAGTTTGGTTAAAGCTGTTGAGATAGAGCTTAAATGACTTTGATTCAATCAAATTTGCGCTAGTAGCAGGGATCGCGACTTCCCCTATTGCCACTTGAGGTAAGCCATTAGAGTTGAGCCAAGATAGCTCATACAGCGTCCAGATATCACAACCTTTGAAAGGTAGCGTTTCATTTAGGTTGAGGTCGTTCCGATTTAGGCTACGCGGTACAGGTTGCAGTAGGCTAGGGTCGTATTGATTTGCGTATTCAGTCTTTTGACCTAGCGTTAGGCCAGCAAGTTCTTTAGCGTCAGAATATTTGCTCATTTTTTATCGCGAATTGGATTAGAATACCGAGAATTTTACGCAATCCCATTCAGGCTGTCATTAACTCTTGCCTGAGTGTGTCCGGACAAATCACAGTTGGAGTGTCGAATGACGCAGCAAGCGATCCAAGCCCTTACCGAATTCAGTCAAAAATTCACAGAAGCGTATCAGAAAACTCATGCGTCGCTACCCGTGAGTGAAGAATTGGCTGATCTTATCTCCCCTTGCATTGAAAACAAGCGAGATGAAGGCGTGGAGTGGCAAGCATACGCAAGAGAGCAGCAAGCGGATTTCACTAATGTTGAAAAGGGTATTGAGCTAACCTTGCACGAAGACATTAAAGCGTTCTACGGCTGCCAATATAGTGCCGATATGAACGCGACTTGGCAGGGGAATGAGTTAACCTTATTACAGGTATGGAATGACGACGACTTTGTTCGCTTGCAAGAGAATATACTTGGCCACTTGGTCACTCAGCGTCGCCTTAAACTCAAACCGACGGTCTTTATTGCCGCGACAGATGCGGAGCTCGATGTTATTTCCATCTGTAATATCACAGGAAATGTTGTGCTTGAACGATTAGGCACCGATAAACGTGACGTATTAGCTGAAACACTGGCTGAGTTTTTAACCAAATTAGAGCCAGTGGTGTAATTGGATGTTTGTTGTTGAGCTACAGTTTGAGTGTTTTGATAACACTACCGTGTCTGCAGTTGATAAAGCCATCAATGGTTTGATGGATGCGTTGCGCTATAACGGACAAGTTCTGGGACGTGAATTTCCGGTAGTTATGGGGGATGGGGAGTTTTTTGTTCGTGTGGTTTGCCCAGAACAAGACAGCTTGCACCCACGTTATCACTCCGATTTTGTTAAAGTTTGTCTTAACCGCTTAGCGGATGCGAGTTTATTGGCGCCAAAGGTCCGGTTACTTGGGCGTGACTTAAACTCCGAGCAAGCTGCGGAAGAAGAAACGCCAAGCTGGCAAGTCCTCTATACCACCTATGTTCATACCTGTTCACCACTGCGTAGTGGTGAATCGTTACTACCGATACCGCTTTATCGCAATGCACCGACACTCAATGGTGATCACAAAGCGGTGATCAAGTGGCAAACGGAATGGCAAGCGTGTGATGAGTTACAAATGGCGGGGGCGTGTCGTGCTGAACATGCTGCACTACACGAGATTTGCGATACCGAGAGTGTGCTGTTTCGTCGAGGCTGGGATTTACGGGGCCGCATTGAATACATTACGAAGATCCCGACGTACTACTATCAATACCGAGTTGGGGGACAGGACTTAGCGACGGAAAAAGCACGTAAGTGCCCTAAGTGTGGTGGAGAGTGGTTACTAGACGCACCACTGCATGATATTTTTCACTTTAAGTGCGACGATTGCCGCATAGTATCGAATATTTCTTGGGACCACCTTAAATAGCCGTTGTATGCAGGGCTAGATTGTAAAACGGACAAGCTGTTACGGCTTGTCCGTTTTTTGTTGTTCTGTACTTTCACTCTCTTCGGTTGAAGATGAGGTTTGATCTGGCTTTTTGAGTGGAAATTTCAATTTCGCAGTGTATTTGAGCGCGGCGATATTACCGATTAAGACGCTTAATACAATCACAATAATGACCCAAGGATTCGTCAGCAGTTCAATCATTCTGACTCCGGATAGTGAATGTTAGTAATGTAGTGATTGTAGATCGATTCCAGTCGATCCAACACACTTTGCTGACCGCAAATGGGAGACTGGATCAATTCATCACGTAGCATTGCTAAAGAAAAATGTTCCATGGCTTGCTGTGATACGGATTGGTGGCTGATATGCCAAGGCTCTGGTGCAACCCCTCCAAGATCGTTTGCGTAAGGAAAAAAGAAACCAAACTGAGTCAGGTTTTCCTGTAACCATTGATAGAACTTACTTTGATGTCCGGATAGGTATTCCCATGGCTCTAATTTTAACTGGGTATTTTGTGGTAAGGCATCGCGATCAAACACATCAAATTCACAACCCCAATGATGTCGGCTGGCCCCCGGAAGCGCAGACCAGCGTAAAATCGCCATGATTTTTTGCTCTTCAGTGAGGGCGCTTTGATCAAGCGGTTGGCTATTGTTGTCAAGTATGGCTGTGTTACCAGCCATCTTATTGTTCCAAATTGCTTTTTGCCGCTCAAAATCGCGAAAGCCGCTGGCAATATTAAGGTTAAAACCTGCGCTTACAGCAGCCGTTCGGAGTGCTAGTAAATCTTGCTCAACATCACGATGCACCAGAAATACTTTTTGACCGAATAGCACTTCAGTGAGGTGCGAGGTGGTTTTTCCTGTGAGCTGCTGTGGGGTCATCACGCGAGTAAATTCTCCAACGTTTTTTCGTACATGTCGGCCAGCTTTTCAATATCTGCAATACTGACGCACTCATTAACTTTATGGATGGTGGCATTCACAGGGCCTAATTCCACTACTTGTGAACCCATTTGAGCGATAAAGCGACCATCAGACGTACCGCCAGTGGTTAAAAGCTCCGGTTCTTTGTGGTTTACATCGGCGACGGCTTTCACCACGGCATCCAATAGCGCCCCTGTATCGGTTAAGAAAGGCTGACCACTTAGCGTCCAATGTAAATCGTAGTCTAGGCCATGAGCATCTAACGTGGAGTGGACACGTCGTTTAATCTCTTGATCAGTTAATTCAGTACTGAAACGGAAATTAAATTGAACGTCAAACTCACCAGGGATCACATTGGAAGCGCCTGTACCGGAATGCAAGTTTGGGATTTGAAAGCTAGTCGGAGGGAAGTAATCGTTGCCATCGTCCCATTTAGTTGCTGCAAGCTCAGCGAGCGCAGGCAGTGCTTGGTGCACGGGGTTGTTCGCTAGATGCGGATAAGCAACATGGCCTTGGGTACCTTTCACGCGTAAGTCACCGGTAATAGAGCCACGGCGACCATTTTTTATTACATCTCCAACAGCTAGGGTACTCGACGGTTCACCGACAATACACATATCGATGATTTCCTTACGTGCCATTAAGGTATCGACGACGCGAGTGGTGCCATTGATGAACGGACCTTCTTCATCCGATGTGATAAGAAAGGCAATTGAGCCTTTATGTTCAGGGTTATTGGCAATAAAGCGCTCAACGGCCACCACCATACTGGCTAATGAGCCTTTCATATCCGCGGCACCACGACCATGTAAGTGGCCGTCAATAACTGTCGGTTCAAACGGTGGGGTATGCCATTGCTCGAGTGGCCCAGCCGGCACGACATCTGTGTGTCCAGCAAAAGCAAATAAAGGTGCTTCGGTACCACGACGAGCCCAGAAGTTGGTGGTGTCTTCAAACACCATCACCTCAATTTCAAAACCAAGCGCTTTCAAACGATTGATCATGACTTCCTGACAACCGGCATCTTCCGGTGTTACTGACTGTCGGCTAATAAGGTCTTTTGCGAGAGCCAGTACGGGGCTATCTGTCATCCTTGAATTCCTTCCTTTAAGAGAAAATGGTTGAATATTGGTCAGCTTTAAAGCCGATGTGGTACTGGTTTTCGACCAGTAAGATAGGGCGTTTGATCATTGCAGGTTGTTCTACCAGCAAGTCGATAGCAGTTGTTTCGTTGAGGTTGTCTTTTTGTTCCTGAGTCAGCTGACGGAATGTTGTTCCACGCTTGTTAAGCACATTTTCCCAGCCTAACGCTTGGCAAAATGCTTCCACCATTGTTTTATCGATCCCTTGTTTGCGGTAATCGTGAAAATTGTACGCAATGCTTTCTGCTTCCAACCACTTTTTCGCTTTTTTTATTGTGTCGCAGTTCGGGATGCCGAACATAGTGATAGTCATAGGTAACCTTTTGAAGTGACTTTTTATTATTTCAGCATCCTATCAGGAAGCCGAAGCAGAGACAAAAGTGTGACGAGATTATTTTGTTTCGAGAAAAAAATCCCTACAACGAGTGCTGGAATGGAGAGTTATTGATCAAACGCAACAAACTTGGCCGCAAAACAGAAATAATGATTTTAGAATTTTTTAGGAGGTATCAATGGAATTGAGTCCTGTTTTTGCAAGGCGTTTGTATTTGGCGATGTTAGTTGAAAGCCTTGAAAGACCTAATGTGCCCAAGTTGATCGAAAAAACGGGTTGGCCACGTCGTACAATTCAAGACGTCATCAAAGCGCTCCCTGGGATCGGTATCGAGTTAATGTTTGTTCAAGACGGTCGTCGTCATAATGATGGTTATTATCAGCTATCAGACTGGGGACCATTTGACAGTCAGTGGGTATTTGAAAGGGAGGCCGACATCGCAGCCAGCCTAGGTTTCCACGCTTAGTCTAGCCACCGTTGTGGCAGTGGTAGGCACTGCCCAATACGGTAAACGACGTAACAAAATCTTGTGGGGCAATCATATACACCGTATCTGCCCCAAGTTTTGCCGCATTATTCTTCAGGTTATTGATCGCCCCTTCTATCATCACATCATTAGTAAAGAACAGATAGCTGTACCAATGTCCTTCACTGCCCGTTACTTCCCCGAGCCACTGACATTGATTCGCATCAAAGCCGGAGTCCATTCGTACATGAACTTGCTCAGCATTTGGTGTCAGCTGATTTGTGGGTGAGGTACAGCCTGCTAACACAAGCAGTGCGGTGAGTGCTGCTACGTTACGAAGTTTGAAATACATAGACGATAAATCCTATCCAACTGATACCGAGCAGTGCCCAAGGCAGCATGTTTGATGAAGTTTTAGGTTCAACCAACACCTCTCTTTCTAACTCAGTATCCGCTTCCGTGACTTTCAACTTGGCTTTTTGCTGTTTCTTTTTCGCCTTGTCTGCTTGGCGTGCTCGCTCTTTTTGTTGCTTTTTATATATCGCAATGCCTTTTTCGATGCCTTGCGCGATCAGCTTTGTCTGTTCTTTTGTTTGGCCGGGCTTTTGAGTCGCTTTGGCGATCTTCATGGCTTCTTGTTGAGTTTGTTCTGATGGTACGTTTTTGTTTTTCATACGGAAGTCAGCTTTGATCAAAGTTCGTTATAGAGTAACACGATATACTTTTTGCGAAATGGAAAGAAGTAAAGGAACAACAAACGCATGAAACGATTGATTGCGGTTGCTTTGGTTGTGTCGGTGCCAGTGTATTGGTTGCTTGTTGGTGACAAGCCAGCTGCACCAGAGCAAAGCTTAGAGCGCAAAACATCAGAGGATTGGATGGCGGAAATCCAGCAAAAGCTTAAAGCCGATCCTAATCAGTCTGAATTGTGGTTTCAGCTTGCGCAAGGATATTTAGCGCAGCAGCAATTCAAATCAGCACTGACTTGTTTTGACTACGCCATTCGTTTATCAGCTTCCCCCACTGCAAATCAGCTCGCAGGCAAAGCGACGGCTTTGTATTATCTTAAGTCTCAACGTATGGCGCCAGACGTACAGTCTTTGTTACAACAGGCGCTCGACAAAGAACCGAATAATCCGACAGCATTAATGCTGCTTGCCAATGACCATTTTATTAGTTTTCGTTATCAACATGCGATTGATATCTGGATACAGTTGTTGGATTCAGGTCAGCGAGATCTCAATCGGCCACAGATTATTGATTTGTTGAACCAAGCAAAAGAAATGCAAATTAACGAATAGCCATAGAAATACGCGCAATAAAAAAGCCGACCTTGGTCGGCTTTTTTCATCGATTAGGATAGATTAGTAAGTAGCTTCTCTTTCTTTCGCGGCTTTGTCCCAATCAGGAACAACGGTTTCAAGGAAGTTTTTCTTATCTGAGTTCATTTTATCCATATCCATACCTAGCGCTTTTTGAGCCGCTTCTTTGGTTGAAATATCAGGGATTTGGATCGGCTCAACAATACCTTTAGTTGCGAGTAGGCGTGCCAGTTTTGTACGAGCATCCGCTGCGCGGTCCACGGCAGTACCTAGAACTTCCAATGCCACTTCAGGAGCATGCATATGAACACCATGAGAGGCGATTGCATAATCCCAACGCCATTGTGCGTGACGGATATCTTGTAAGATATCTTTCATTTCTGCTTCGGTAGCGCCTGCATCCCATGCAGCACCAGCTTCAAAGTGTGCGGCGACGATTTGTTTCTCTGCCGTTAGCTTCATGTTCAAAACTTGCGCTTTACGTGTAGAAACGATTTCACGCAACTGATCTTTCGTTTGGGTATGACATTGAGCACAGGTGTCTTCAAAGCGATCAAATGGGTTACCAACTTTATGATCGGTATAGACAGTGCCATCTTCTTTCTTCACTTTTGGCATGTGGCAGTCAACACAAACCACTTTGTTTTTACCATGAATGCCATCACGCCATGTTTCGTAACCTGGGTGCTGTGCTTTTAACATAGGAGCTTTAGACACTTTATGGGTCCAGTCTTTGAAGTTTAGCGCGTCATAGTAGCGTTCCATATCTTCGACTGTGGTCCCCATATCCCAAGGGAACTTCACCGCTTTAGTTGGGCCAGTAAAGTAGTATTCCACGTGGCATTGTGCACAAACAGAGGCTTGTTTATCTAAGCGCGATTGTTCTTCAAAGTTTTTACCGATGGCGTCAAATGCACGCTCAACATAAGGGCGAGTTAGGGCTAATTCAGGCTCGCCGTTTTTGAACTTCTCGCTACGAACATCGTGACAATCGGCGCAACCAATTGGGTTGGCAATTTCCGTTCCTAAACGTGCCCATTTACCGTTGAAGTAGCCATCTTCACCACGCTCATCAATCACACGTGCCACGTCTGGGCTTTTACAGCTCCAGCAGGCCATTGGCATTGGGCCAGATTTTTCATCTTGTGGTGCACCAGTACGTAGCGTTTGACGCACGTCATCTAACGCATAAAAGTGTCCACGTGCTTTGTTGTAATCTTTTGCAAAGCCATAGCCCGCCCATAGGATCACCATGTTTGGATCTTCGGCGAGTGCGTCTTCGATTTCGACACTTTCTGAGGTGGCTTTCCAAGAGTGGTATTGATCAGGATGGTTTTGTTCGAAAGCTTGGTTACGAGGGTCGACAAGATCTTTATTTTCAGATGCAGCTAAGCTCGTGACGCTCCAAGTAGAACTCACGACTAATATTAATGCTGCAACGGAATTGGGAATCCAATGCATATTTTTCACAGTGCTATCTCCATATTCTGTTTGTTATAAACAGCGTTGTGAACTGACTATATTCCAAAGTAAGAATTGGAGAACTAATGTGTATTCTAGATAAGAATTGAAACAAAATGTGTAAGTGAAGAATTAATGCTTGTTTTGGATCAATTTACACCAGTGATCTACTTCAAAGTTAATTTTATATACCCCTAAAGGGTTAGTTGGTGACATGTATGCGTACAAATGAAATTCATTATCATCAATGACTTACAGTAGAGGTGAGGTAAAAAAAGATGGTGATACAGGTCGCTTTTTGTATATTTTTTAACTACCTCTTAAGAGGCATAGGAGTAATATAGTCATCGTAGCGTTGTGGCTAATCCAAAATAAGAATTGATCTCATTTGGTGTGATTTATTGATACCAAAGGAAGTTAATTTTGACCAACTTTTACTATGACCTTGTAAAGGAATAATAAAAGTGGTTTAAGGAAAGGATAATATGGGCAATATAAAGTTGGCCATAGTCATAATGCTGAAATCTCTTCTCGCATTTTGCCTCTATGGTTATTCTCTCCATGCCGTTGCTGATGATTCTGCTGCTGTTGCCAATGAGTCGTCCTCACGTCATGAAGTCGAGCTTATCCGTGACCGGGACTATAAATGTGTCCAATGTCATAAGGATTCAAAAGAGACGTTACTAGGTTCGCATGGTGAAGAGGCACATAAAATCCTCGGCCGCGATGTGAACTGTACGGAATGTCACAATAATATCGGACCAGACCACCGCGAGGGTGCACCTCTTGTCACCAAGTTTTCAAGCGCGCAATCGCAAAAAGGGACTGAGAAAGTCTTTATGGACCCTGATCTGATCCTCAAAGCGAACAGTCAATGTACAGATTGTCATAAGCCTGAGTACCTCAGGGATGACAGCTGGACCCATGATGTTCACGCCAATAATCTCACGTGTTCAAACTGCCACAATGTCCATGCTTCTAAAGGCAAGATCCTTGGGCTGGAGCGCAAAGAGAAAATCAAGATGTGCGTGGATTGCCACTCTGACTTTAACCAATTGAAAGAGGAGCGGTGACATGAGTTGTTCTCGACGTAATTTCTTAGCTGGAACCGGTGCTCTGATCTTTACAACTGGTGTTGCTGGAACTGCGGTGATCAGCAGCCGTAAAACGTTAGCCAATGAAGAAGTTGTTGGTGAGGTGCGCTATGGCATGGTGCATGATGAAACTGCCTGCATTGGTTGTACCGCATGTACCGAAGCGTGCCGTGAAGTGAATAAAGTCCCTGAAGGTGTTTCTCGACTTGAAATCATCCGCAGTGAGCCGCAAGGCGAGTACCCCAATATTGATTACCGCTTTACTCGTAAATCTTGCCAGCACTGTGAAAACCCACCATGTGTCTACGTCTGCCCGACAGGTGCAGCCTATAAAGATGAGAAAACTGGCATTATTGATGTTCACAAAGAGAAATGTGTGGGCTGTGGTTACTGCTTAGCGGCGTGTCCTTATCAAGTACGTTTCTTTAATCCTGAAGATCACTCTGCGGATAAATGTAATTTCTGCCGTGACACCAATTTGGCCAACGGTAAACAACCTGCGTGTGTGGAGTCTTGTCCAACGAAAGCGCTGATTTTTGGTGACTTAAACGATCCAAATAGTGAGATCAGCCAAGTGTTAAACACTGAAGTGGTTTATCGTGACAAGGCACACCTAGGTACCAAGCCTAAGCTGTACAAAGTACCGCACCAGAAAGGGGAGATTTAATTATGAATGGATGGGAAAGTGCATTCCACTTCGACTCGCTGGTATGGGATTGGATCATTGCTATCTATTTATTCCTTGCTGGGATGTCGGCAGGTGCAGTCATGATTGCGATATATCTAAAACGTAAGGTTATTGAAGGAGATCCGGCGAACAACGGTATTATGAAAGCGATGGCTTGGCTTGCTCCGTTTGGCATTATTGCGGGCTTAGTGATCTTAATCTTTCATTTAACCAAGCCACTTGAGTTCTGGAAGATCATGATTTACTACAATCCTAGCTCGGTCATGTCGATGGGGGTGATTTTATTCCAAGTCTACATGATCGTGTTGTTTGTTTGGATTGGGGTTTTATTCCGCCACCCGATCGTTTCTTTCTTTGAGGGAAAACTACCAAGTGGTTTGCTTGATTTTGTTGATGGATTTTTGATCAAGTCTGGCAAGTACACCAATGCGATTGAGTTGTTCCTTGGGTTTTTAGCGGTTGTTTTGGCGGCTTACACTGGCTTCTTATTGTCTGCACTCAAAACCTACCCAATGCTGAATAATCCGGTGCTACCAATTCTGTTTTTGTTCTCCAGTTTATCTTCAGGCGCGGCTGCCAGTTTGCTGTTTGGCATTTTGGTATTCAAAGAGTCAGCACACAGTCCAAGTGTCAGCTGGGTTCATGGGTTCGAGCGACCAGTCGTGTTATTCGAACTGTTCGTTTTGGTAACCTTCTTTACCGGACTAATTTTTAGTGGTGGACAAAATGAAGCGGCGGCGTGGAATGCGATTGGCGGTGGGTTCTGGTCCAATTGGTTTTGGATTGGGGTGGTGCTGATTGGTATGTTGCTGCCGCTGACTCTGAATGCAATTGCTCCAAAAACACTCAAGCATTCTGGTGGTTTTGTGTTTATCGTCACCACATTAAGTCTGGTTGGGGTACTGATGCTGCGTACCTTTATTCTTTACGCCGGACAGATGACGATCGTATAGATGATTGGAGTAGGAGAGGTTGGCCTTGGTGCGTTAATACTTGCAGTGGTGTTGTCATCACTGCAAAGTGTTCACTACGTTTATCACCGTTGGTATTGCAACAGCAATTCTATCAGTATTGCTGCGAATTCACGTTTGGTGAGCCTCCTCTCTTTACTCAGTTTATTTGCGTTAGGTTACTGCTTTTTTACCGATCAGTTTCGCTTTGATTATGTGATTTCACATTCTAATTCCCAATTGCCGGTTTTTTATAAACTGGCGGCGGTATGGGGAGGGCATCAAGGGTCAATGCTATTTTGGGTGATGACCTTAAGTGGTTGGGCGGCATTGATTAGCTTTGCTAAAGGTTGGCAGAAAACATTTCAATGTGATGTGTTGTGGATCATGGGCTTGCTGGTATCAGCATTTGGTTGGTTCACATTACTGGCTTCTAACCCATTTGAGTACGCATCCGCTTATGTGACTGAAGGTCGTGACTTAAATCCAATGCTGCAAGACATTGGGCTCATTTTTCATCCTCCATTGCTCTATCTTGGTTATATCGGCTACTCAACAGTGCTCGCTTTAGCGTGCGCGGCATTATTGCAATCCACCGTCATGACCAATTGGGCTGATCTGGCTCGCCCTTGGGCTATTAGTGCGTGGGTATTTCTTACTGCGGGGATTGTGCTTGGTTCGTGGTGGGCTTATTACGAATTAGGCTGGGGTGGCTGGTGGTTCTGGGACCCAGTAGAAAACGCCTCCTTACTGCCATGGTTAACAGGGACCGCTTTGCTACATGCGTTGTTGAGTGCTTCGAAACATCGGATGTTTCCTCAATGGGCCTTTGCATTGGCCTTTATTACATTCAGTTTAAGTATTTTGGGGACCTTTATCGTTCGCTCTGGCGTGTTGACTTCGGTTCATGCGTTTGCCGTCGACCCCGGCAAAGGTATTGCACTGTTGGCTATTCTTGTTGTTGTGTT